>QHUQ01000197.1 GCA_003221985.1 Gemmatimonadota bacterium
GCCCGACGCCGAGGATCTTCGCGAGCGGGGCGCGCGGCAGGTCGCCCGCGAGCTCCGCGATGACGGCGCACGTCTTGGTGCTGCCGAGGTCCAGGCCGGCGACGAGGCGGCGGTCCGCCATCAGGCGCTCCGGGCACTCCGGCGCCGCACGACGACCTGTCCGGCGTACCGGCCGTCGAGCTCCGCGTAGGGGCGCGCTTTCGCCGCCAGATCCCTCGCCACCAGCATCACCGCCTCGATCACCTCCGGCCCCGCATCGCGGCCCAGCAGCACGCGATGCGCGCCCAGCTCGAGAAGCACGTCACCGCGCGGTGTATTCACCCGCGCGGCATCGATCGATTGGAACAGCGCGGGATCGAACGCCTGCACCCGCGCCAACAGACCGACGACCCCACTGTCCGCCGCCCGCACGATCGGGAGATCGAGTCCCGCCGGATCGAAGGGCATCGCCCGCCCGTCCGCCGCGACCGGCGCCAGCGCGCCGCGACCGTTCGCCACCAGCGCCACCGGCTCGACCTCGCGCACGATCACCTTCAGCGATGCCGGCGGGCGGCGGATGACCGAAGCATCGGCAACACCATCCAGCCCGCGCAAGCGCTCGGCGAGCACGCGCGTATCGTCGAACACGCTGGCGCGGGGCGACAGCCCGAGCGCCGCCAAAACCTGATCGGCATCCAGATAGCGGATGCCGACGAGCTCGACCTGCCGCACGCGGAAGAATGCCAGGCGGCGCAGCGCGAGCGGCGCCGCCATCCACATCGCCATCACCAGCAGCGCCGCGCCGGCCCACAGCAACACCTGCCGGGACTGCCGCGGCCACTTCACGCGACCGCTCCCCGCTCCCGGCTCCCGTTCCCCAGGATTTGCAGCAGCTCAGGTCCGACCCGTGTGATATCGCCCGCCCCCAGCGTGAACACGACATCGCCCCCGCGCACCGCGCGGGCGACATGCGTCGTCAGTCCCGCGCGATCGCGCACCGCCACCGTCGCGGCGCCCGCGCGCGTCGCGCCGCGCACCACGAGGTGATGCGTCACGCCGGCGAGCGGTTGCTCGCGCGCTCCGTAGATCGGTGCCACGACCACCATGTCCGCCGCGGCGAGCGCCTTCCCCAACGCCTCGCCATGCAATGCCGTCCGTGAATAGAGATGCGGCTGAAACACCGCGACCACGCGCCGCCCGGGAAACGCCTGCCGCGCCGCCGCCAACGTCGCCGCCACCTCCGTCGGGTGATGCGCGTAATCGTCGACGACGGTCACGCCACCCGCGTCACCCAGTCGCTCGAAGCGCCGTCCCACACCGCGGAACGCCGCCAACGCGTCCGCGCCGGCCTGCACATCCGCGCCCAGCGCCTGCAGCACGCCGAGTGCGGCGGCCGCGTTGCGCACGTTGTGCATGCCCGGCACCGCGAGCTGCAGCTCGACCGTGTGGCCGCCCGGCAGCGAGATCGTCGCCCGCGAGCCGCCCGGCTCGAGTCGCACGCCGCGAATGCGCACGTCCGCCGTCGCACCGAGGCCGACGCGCCACACCGGCGCGCTGACTTGCAACGCGACGCGGTCCGCACCCACGTCGTCCGCGCCGACGATCACCCGTGCCGCGCGGCCCGCAAAATCGGCGAACGCTTGCTCGAGCGCGTCCACGCTGCCGTAGCACTCGAGGTGATCCGCTTCGACATTGTTCACGACCGCGATCGTCGGCTGCAACGACAGGAAGGCCTTGTCGTACTCATCGGCCTCCACGACGAACAACTCATCACCGCCGATGCGGGCGTTGCCGCCCCAGGCAGCGACACGGCCGCCGGCGAGTCCCGTGGGGTTTCGCCCGGCGGCCGTGAGCGCCTCAGTCACCATCACCGTGGTGGTCGTCTTGCCATGCGTGCCGGCAACCGCCACGAGGCTCGCTCCACCGCCGGACACCAGCTCGCCCAGCGCATCGGCGCGACGCACGACCGGCAGGCCCAACGCCCGGGCCCGTTCCAACTCCGGATGGTCTTGCGGGACTGCGGCCGTCACGACAACGGCCCGAACCCCCTCTACATGGCTGGGATCGTGGCCCCGCCAAACACGAACGCCCAAGGCGGTGAGATCATCGACACCCGCCCCAGAAGCCTCGGAATCACAACCGGTTATGACGACTCCCCGGTGCGCGGCAATCATCGCCAGGGCGCTCATCCCCGCCCCAGCTATGCCCATGAAGTGGATGGGTCGGGGATCCCCGGTTAGAAACAAGGTCATCTGTGGGGAGCTAATATAGGAAATTTACTCAACTTGCGAAAGCTCTAAAACCTTTTCCATGATGGTTCGGGCGGCGTTCGGGTGCCCCCGTTTTCGGGCACTGCGGGCCAATTCCTCGAGCCGGACCCGGTTCTGGACCAGCGACGTGATGGTCTTGGCAAACGACTCGGCCGCGAGCTCGCTCTCGAGCAGCAAGACACTCGCGCCAGCGTTCGCCAGGGCGTGGGCATTGAACGTCTGATGGTCCGCCGCCGCCGTCGGCAGCGGCACCAGCACACTCGGCTTCCCCCACGCGCACAGCTCCGCCACCGTCATCGCGCCCGCGCGCGCGACGACGAGATCGGCGGCCGCGTACGCCGGCGCGATCGGATCGAAGAATCCGCGGACCACGACGCGCCCGGGCACCGCCAGGGCGGCGTAGCGTGATTCGTGCGCCGCGCCGGTACCCCAGAGCAGATTCACGTCGCGCAGCAGCTCGAGTCCCAGCGCGCGCGCGAGCGTCTCGTTGAGCGCGCGCGCGCCCTGACTCCCGCCCACGACGAGCACCGTGCGCCGCTCGGCGGCCAAACCGAATTCGCTGCGTGCCGCGACCGCGTCGACCCGGCCCAGCGGCGTGATCGGATTGCCGAACACGAACACCGGCGTTCGTGGGCCGGGCGAGAGCCGCAGATTCGCTTCCGGAAATCCGAGGTGCACCTGCCGTGCGCCCCGCGCCAGCCAGCGCGTCGTGAGTCCGGGGAACGCGTTCTGCTCCTGCAACGCCGTCGGAATTCCGGCGCGCTGGGCGCGCCACACGACGGGCCCCGCCGCATAACCGCCGGTACCGATGACGATCGCCGGCCGCTCGTCCTGCAACACGCGTCCCGCCGACCGCCAGGCCCGCAGCGCGATCATCGGCCAGCGCAGGTTGCGCCACCACGCTCTGCGGTAGAACGGCTCCATCGGGAGCAGATGGAATCGGAAGGGATGGCGCGGCAGGATCTGGGCTTCGATGCCACGCGCCGCGCCAACCAAAACGACGTCGTGGCCGAGATCGGCGGCGACGCGCGCGAGCGCGAGCGCGGGCATGAGGTGGCCGCCGGTGCCGCCGCCGGCGATGAGAATCTTCAAATTCGGAATGCGAAATGCGAAATGCGGAATGGAAAGGGCAGGTCGAACCTCACCTTGAAATTCCGGATTCCGCATTTCGCATTTCTCATTGCGTCGCTCGCCGGGCACGCCCGACGCTTGCGAGCACGCCGGTAGCTGCCAGGGCGACGATCAGTGAGGACCGTCCATATGACATGAAGGGTAAGGTCACGCCCGTCGCCGGAATCACCGCCAGGGTGACGCCGATGTGCAGCACGACGCTCAGGCCGATCATCACGCTGATGCCCGTCGCGAGCAGTTGCCCGAAGGGATCGGTGGCGTGGCGCGCGATGCGAAAGCCGAGCCAGACGAACGTCCCGAACAGCAGCGCGATCATCACCACGCCAAGGAAGCCCCACTCCTCGCCGATCGTCGAAAAAATGAAATCGGAATAGGCGTAGGGCAGGTAGCCGAGCTTCTGTTGCCCCTGTCCGAACCCCGCGCCCAGCAGCTGTCCCGCGCCGATGCCGGTGAGCGATTGCTGGACCTGCCAGGTCGCTTCCGTGGGGGCGGCGCCGGGGTTCAGAAACGTCACCACGCGCGCGAGCCGGTACTGCGCCGTCGCCACGGCGCCGTAGAGCAGCGGCCCCGCCGCCACGCCGAGCGCGAGGAAATGCCCGATGCGCGCGCCGGCGGTAAACAGCACGCTCCCCGCCAGCACGGCGACGAGCAGCGCCATCGACAGATGCGGCTCGAGGAAGATCAGACCGACGACGGGCCCGAGAATGACGACGAAGGGCAGCACGCCGAGCTTGAAGTCGCGCAGTTGCTCCCCTTTCTTTGCGGCGAGCATCGCGCACCACACCACGACCGCGAACTTGGCGAGCTCCGACGGCTGCAGCGTCAACACGCCGAGGTTTACCCAGCGGCGCGCACCATTGATCGTGGGCGTGATGGGATGGGTGAACGGCAGCAAGGGAATGAGCAGCAGCAGGACGGTGACGCCGAGCAGCGGCCACGCCCAGCGCTGCCAGCGGTGATAGTCCATGCGGGCGAATACAACGGCCAGCAGGGCGCCGACGGCGGCGCCCACCGCCTGGCGCAGCGCGAAGCTCGCGCCTACCTGGCCACCGGCGGTCGTGACGAGACTCGACGCGCCGTACACCGCCGCCAGGCCGAATACGACGAGCACGGACGTCACGACGGCGAGCAGCCGCCCTTCCCAGGTCACTGTGCTTCGACTAGTCGCCGGAATGTGGCCCCCCGCTCCTCGTAGTTCTTGAACATGTCGTAGCTCGAGCACGCGGGCGACAGCAGGACGGCATCGCCGCGTTGCGCCGCCCGCCGGGCACGCTCGATCACATTTTCGAACGTCGTGCCGCGTTCGAGCGGCACCTTGCCTGTGAGATCCTGCTCGATGAGTGGCCCTGCTTCACCAAAGGCGATCACGAGCCGACAACGATCGGCCAGCAGCGGGGCGAGGCTGGTATACGGCTCGCCCTTGTGCCGGCCGCCCAGCAGCAGGACGTACGGCCGCTGCATCGCGATCACGGCCACCGTCGTTGCCGCGATGTTCGTCGCCTTGGAATCATTGATCCACAGGACGCCGTTCACTTCGCGCACCGGCTCGAGGCGATGTGGCAGCGGCCGGAACGAGCGCAGCCCCTCGGCAATCAAGGGCGTGGGTACGCCGGCTTCGTGCACCGCGAGCGCCGCGGCCAGCGCATTCGCCACGTTGTGGTCGCCGAGCAGGTGCAGCTCCTCGCGCTCGAGCAGCACCTCTCCGCCGAGCCGCAATGTCCGGCTCCCACGATCGTACCAGGCATCGCTCTTCTTCAGAAGCGAAAAGTGCACCCGGCGCCCCGCGACCCCCTGGGCGAGCTTGAGGACCAACGCGTCGTCGGCGTTCAAGACCCACACGTCGTCATCGCCGGCGTTGCGAAACAACAACCGCTTGTCCGCATAGTACGCGTCGGCCGACGGGTACCGGTCCAGATGATCGGGCGCCAGGTTGGTCAACAGACCCACGTCGGGGGCGAAGTTCGGGCTGTCGTGCAATTGAAACGAGGAGACCTCGAGGCTGAGCCATTGGAAGCGCTCGTTCGACAGCGCGAGATCGGTCACGGGCCGGCCGATGTTGCCCGCGGTCGTCGCGCGCAGGCCGGCCGCACTCAGCAGATGCGCGACGAGCGCCGTCGTTGTGGTCTTGCCGTTGGTTCCCGTGATCGCGATGCTGCGCGTGCCGGGCTGCAAGGCCGCGAGGGCGCGGAAGCCGAGATCGAGCTCAGAGACGATCTCCACGCCGGCATGCCGCGCGGCGGCCAGAACCGGTGCGTCAGGCGGAACGCCCGGCGAGACCACTACACCGGCGGCCTGACGAATCTTGTTGACGTCGTGGCGGCCGATTTCGACGTCGATCCACGGCACACCCTTCAGCGCTTCGGCGGCTGCGCCGGCGTAGGGATGGTCGGACGCATCGCTCGCATAGACGCGCACCCCTTCGCGCGCCAGCAACCGCGCGGCGGCGACGCCACTCTTGCCGAGCCCGATGATCGCCACCACGCTCCCCGCGCGGCGCCAGGCATCGGGTACCAGCCGGGGGGTTGGGGAGACCTGCTCGATCATCGCACCTTGAGCGTGGCCAGCGCGATCATCGCGCACAGCACCCCCAGGATGTAGAAGCGCATCACCACCTGCGGCTCCGCCCAACCAAGTTTTTCGAAATGGTGATGCAGCGGCGCCATGCGGAAGACCTTATGCGCGTCGGCGTATTCCCTTCCGTACCGCCGCTTGCGCCATTTGTACGTGGTGGTCTGAATCAGGACCGACAACGTCTCCGCGGCGAAGACTGCGCCCGCGATCAACAGCAGGAACTCGGTCTTGAGGAGAATCGCAACGGTGCCGAGCGCGCCGCCGATCGCCAGCGCACCGGTATCGCCCATGAACACCTGCGCCGGATGCGCGTTGAACCACAGGAAGCCGAGCGCGGCTCCCATCAGTGCGCCGCAGAAAATCGCGAGCTCACCTGCCCCCGGAAGATAGAGCACGAGCAACCAACGCGTCGCGTCGACACGGCCAAACAGATATGCAAAGATCGCGAACGCGCCGGCGACGATGACGGTCAGTCCCGACGCGAGCCCGTCCAGTCCATCCGTCAGGTTCACGGCATTCGAGCTGGCGGTGGTCACGAACGTCACGAACAGGAGGTAAATGGGCCACGGCAGCACCAGGACGATGTACTTGAAGAACGGCAGCTGCGTGGCCGAGGGGTCGACGCTGTTCGTCAGCGGAAACAACAGGAGATACACGGCCAATCCGACGCCGAAGGAGATCTGGCCGGCGAGCTTCCAGCGGGCCACGAGCCCCTGCGACTTGCCGCGCACGATTTTCAGATAGTCATCGAGGAATCCGATCAGCCCCATCCACAGCGTGGCGATGACGGCCACGATGACGTAGCGGCTGTCGAGCCGCGCCCACAGCAGCGTCGGCACGACGGTGGCGAGAATGATGATCAAGCCGCCCATCGTCGGCGTGCCGCGCTTGCCGTGATGGCTGGCCGGTCCCTCGGCGCGCACGATCTGGCCGATATGGTTCGCGCGCAGCTGGCCGATGATCCAGGGGCCGACGATGAAGGCCAGGAGCAGCGCCGTCACGGTCCCGCCCGCGACGCGGAACGTGATGTAATTAAAAAGATTGAAAATGATGTGCTGGCGTGCGAGCGGCGCGAGGAGATGATAGAGCATCAGGTCAGGTAGTTGAGGACACGTTCCAAGGCGACTCCTCGTGAAGCTTTGAGCAGTACCAGCTCGTTGCCCCGCAGCGCCGATTTCAGCTTGGGTCCCAGTGCGGCGGCATCGGGAGCGGTGATCAACCGCCCCCCCAACGCCTCCCGCAGCGACTCGAACGCCCGCGCGAACTTGCCGACGGCCGCGACGAGCGCGGGCTTGCGCTGGGCGATCTCGCGTGCCGCTTCGGCGTGCAATCTTGCACTTTCCGGCCCTAACTCCAACATCGAGCCCACCACCACGACCAGCGGCCGCCGCTGCCGGTGGGCCAGCCAGGCAGCGGTCTGCACCGCCCGCCGCAGCGAGGCGGGGTTGGCGTTGTAGGTGTCGTCGATCACCACCAGGTCACCGATCTCACGCACATCGCCGCGCCCTTCGGGCAGCCGCACGCCCGCGAGCGCGCGGATCGCGGCGTCGCGATCGACCCCCGCCCGCTGCGCCACCGCCACGGCGATCTGGGCATTCTCGAGCTGATGCAGCCCCAAGGCCGGGAGGCTCACCTTCTCGCCCGAGTCGAGCGACAGGCGGGGATGGCCGTTCCGGTCGAGGTAGCGGTCGAGCAGGGCGTCGTCGCCGCTCTTTCCGGGCAGCGCCGCGGGAATCACCTGCGTGCGGCGGCGGGCTTCGGGCCACATCGTCGCCGGCCCCGACCCGATGACGGCGACCGGCGCGCCGTCGAGCAGCGACAGCTTCTCCGCCATCAGTCGTTCCAGCGACCCGAATCCTTCGACGTGGGCGTAGCCGATGTTGGTGATGACGGCGATCGTGGGCTCGATGATGTCGCGCAGCCGGGCGACCTCTCCCGGGACGCTG
>QHUQ01000198.1 GCA_003221985.1 Gemmatimonadota bacterium
CCGGCGTTCAGGATCCGCGGAAAGGGTGGTCTTGCCCGTGCCGGACAGCCCGAAGAACAGCGCGCAGTCACCCTGCTTCCCGACGTTGGCGGAGCAGTGCATCGAGAGCACGCCCTGCAGCGGCAGCAGGTAGTTGAGGACGCTGAAGATCGATTTCTTGAGCTCGCCTGCGTAGCGCGTGCCGCCGATCAGAATCGTGCGCTGTGCGAAGCTCACGATGATGAACGTCCCCGACCTAGTTCCGTGGACCGCCGGATCGGCGTGGAACTCGGGTGCATGAAGCACCTCAAACCCCGGCGCAAAGCGCGACAGCTCGCCGTCGGCGGGGCGCAGGAACATGTTGTAGACGAAGAGGGCGTGCCAGGCGTTGGGCGTGATGAAGCGAATCGGCAGCCGGAACGCCGGATCCGCCCCCGCGTACACGTCGCGGATGAAGAGCTCCTGCGTGGCGAGGTGCGCTGCCACGTCGGCCTTGAGGCGCTCGAACTTGTCGGGCGCGATCGGCTGGTTCACCTTGCCCCACCAGATCTGTGTGGTGGAGTCAGGCTCTTGAACGAGAAACTTGTCGTTGGGGCTGCGGCCGGTGTGGGGTGCAGTCACCGCCGCGAACGGTCCCCCTGACGTCACGACTCCCTCGCGGCGGCGGAGAGCGTGCTCGTACAGCTGAGACGGCGTCAGATTCCGATGGACACGCTGCTCGGTCGAGATGCCCATGCGCTATCTGGTTGACCTCGCGTGGCGGCGATGCTCCAGGGCGTCGACGGCGGCGATCACCGCCATATTCACGATGTCGGGGACTTCTGATAACCTTTGCAAGACATGGACCGGACGGTCCATCCCCACAAGGATCGGCCCGATCGCCTGGGCGTCGCCGAGCCGGGCGAGCAGCTTGTAGGCGATGTTCGCGGCGTCCAAGTCCGGGAATATCAATACGTTAGCCGGCCCGCGCAGCCTGGCGAACGGGTACACCTTCGTCAAGATGCGCTCGACCACGGCCGTATCGGCCTGCATCTCACCGTCCACCTGCAGCTCGGGCTCACGCTCATGCAGCAGGGCCACGGCCTGCTGCACTTTAGCGGCCGCCGGGTGCTTGACCGAGCCGAAATTCGAAAACGACAGCATCGCGATGCGAGGCTCGACGCCCAGCCGCGTCACGAACTTCGCGGTGGCCGTCGCGATCTCGGCGAGCGTCTGCGCGTCCGGCTCGATGTTGACCGTCGTGTCGGCGAAGAAGAACGTCTGCTGGCGGAAGATCATCATGTAGATGCCGCTGACGTGCTTGCGCCCCGGTTCGACGCCGATCACCTCGAGTGCGGGGCGCACGGCGTCGGGGTAATCGATTTCCTCCCCGGCAACGAGTGCATCGGTGCGGCCGGCGCGCAGCATCATCAGCCCGTAGTACATCGGATCGAGCACCAGGGCGCGGGCTTCCCGCAACGTCATGCCACGCCGCTCGCGGCGTTGCCACAGCTCCTGGGCGAGCTGGTCCCGGTCGGTCGCCGTGTGCGGATTGACCAGCTCGATGTCTTCGAGCGTGAGCGATCCCTCATCGGCCTGGCGACGGATCGCATCGAGGTCGCCGAGCAGAATCGGCCGGGCGATGCCTTCGTCGGCGAGAATCCGCGAGGCGCGCAGGATGCGGGGATCGTCGCCTTCGGGGAAGACGATGCTGGGAGGGTCCTGCTGTGCGCGCGTGATCAGGCCGCGCATCACCTGGCGCTCGGGACCGAGGCGCGCTTCCAGCTCGGCGCGATACTCCTCGACGTCGATGATCCGCCCGGCGATGCCCGAGGCGACTGCCGCCCACGCGACGGCCGGCGCCACCCAGAGCAGCACGCGAGGATCGAACGGCTTGGGGATCAGGTAGTCGGGCCCGAACTTCAGCTTGTCGCCCCCGTAGGCACGCGTGACCGATTCCGGGACCTCTTCTTTCGCCAACGCCGCCAGCGCGCGTGTCGCCGCCATCTCCATCTCCTCGTTGATCTTCTTGGCGCGGACGTCGAGCGCGCCGCGGAAGATGAACGGGAAACCGAGCACGTTGTTGACCTGATTGGGGAAATCGGACCGGCCCGTTGCGACGATGGCATCGGGCCGCGCTTTCTTCGCTTCGTCCGGCATGATCTCCGGCGTCGGATTGGCCAGCGCGAAGATCACCGGCTTCTTGGTCATCCCCTGCAACATGTCTCCGGTCACGATGCTGGCGACCGACAGGCCGACGAACACGTCCGCGCCCTGCAAGGCATCGGCGAGTGTGCGCGCCTTCGTGTCCACCGCGAAGCGCTGCTTGAACTCGTCGAGCCCCTCGCGCCCCTGGTAGATCACACCCTTGTGATCGCACATCACGATGTTCTCACGGACGACGCCGAGCCGCACGTAATGCTCGGCCGTCGCAATCGCCGCCGCACCGGCGCCCGCGAACACGATCTTGATGTTGGCAATGTCTTTCTTGACCACCACCAGCGCATTGAGCAGCGCCGCTCCCGAAATGATGGCCGTGCCGTGCTGGTCGTCGTGGAAGACGGGAATGCCCAGCGTGGCGCGCAGCTTTTGTTCGATGTAGAAGCAGTCGGGCGAGCGGATGTCTTCGAGGTTGATCCCGCCGACGGTCGGCTCGAGCAGCTGGCAAAAACGGATCACGTCCTCGGGACTCTCGGAGCCGACCTCGAGGTCGAACACGTCGATGTCCGCGAACGCCTTGAACAGGATGCCTTTGCCTTCCATGACCGGCTTGCCGGCGAGCGCGCCGATGTTGCCCAGGCCGAGCACCGCGGTCCCGTTCGAGACGACCGCGACGAGGTTGCCTTTGGTGGTGTAGCGGTAGGCGTCGTCGGGGTTCTTGGCGATCTCCAGGCACGGCTCCGCCACTCCCGGGGTGTAGGCCAGGGAGAGGTCCCGCTGATCTTTGAACGGCTTTGTTGGCGTGACCTGGATCTTCCCAGGGCGACCCTGTGAGTGATAATCGAGGGCCTCCTGGCGGCGGCTGGACAAAAGCAGAAGTCCTTTCTTGAGAAGGGGTTATGCTAGACGCGCGGTCCGGGGATGTCAAGCAGCCAGAGGGGTCGCGCTTGTCCCGCGACTGAACATCGTCCGAATTCGGTAGCGGTCAGCGGGGCGGCGGTGTCAGCGTCGCCGGCGTGTGGTACAGCACCTGCGCCGTGTTGCGGTCGCGATCGGTTGGGGTAGCGGTCCCCGGCGTGCCGAACATCAGATCGCTCCCAGCCGGGCTGTGGGTGAGAATGCCCAGGGAGTGGCCCAGCTCATGGTTCGCCACGCGGGCTAGGCAGGCCGCGACCTGCGCCGTCGTGAACCCCAGGCGCACGCGCAGCTGCACGCGGAGGGGATCGGTGATCGCGTGCGTTGAGTCGATGACGTACGTGGTGAGGCCATCGCACGCACCCAGCGCTCCCGCGGTATCGGGTGGAACGTCCGGGGGGACGTTATCCTGCCAGCGTACGATGACGTCCGCGAGGTTGGAATCGGCGACGAACACACCCTTGAACTCGCCATACAGGAATTGGCTCTCCCAGACGCGCAGCCCCCGGCTGATCAATGCCGGCATCGCCCCGCGCGGGTCCGCATAATAGCGCACCGGAAGACGGTCGGGGGGCCAGTGGAACGTCTCGCCGGCGAGATCCGCGAGGTAGCGCGGCGTCCGGTTCGGCGCTGCCAGGTCCTCGCAGCCGACCACGAGCACGAGCAGGGCGATGACGAGCGCGAGCGTCGCTTTCATTTGCCGAGCAGTCTCCCACTCACTGAAATGGCGATGCGATGCACCGGTCGCGGTCGGTTGAATCCGACGCTGCGGAGTGCCGGCGTGAGGAAGCGGTGGACGTCATACTGCAGCGCAAATTCGATCCCATGCCGTTCGCCGAAGGAGGGCGCATAGGTTGTTGCGAGTGAGATGAGCGGCAGAATCCCGCCGCCGCCCCGTTGAAACACGCCCAGGTCGCTGCCCGAGTACACCAGACCGCCGATTCCGAGCCGCGCGCCGATGTTGGTGGCAAGGTCGCGACGCAGCCCGATCGTCAAGGCAACCGCGGTGACAGAGCCCGCATCGAAGTCACTGCTGCTCTCGTGGCGCTTCAGCTTGGACGACGACAGGTCGAGCGTCGCGTCCCCGGTCCACGGTCCTTTGAACTCGTCGCGCAAGCCAAGCTGCAAGGTCGGCGCAAGTGCGGGGTGGAGATCGATCGGCACGACGAGCGAGTCGCGCACCAGCGCGGTGCTGTAGCGGCCGCCGAGGGAGAAGCGGAGGGAGACCTGGGCGGTTAGGCGGTTGAGCGGTTGGGCGGTTAGAACAGCAAGAATTCCAACCGCCCAGCCGCCGAACCGCCGAACCGCCTGCCTCAAGGAGTCACCGCCTTGTCCCCGACGCCCAACCTGCGCAGCACCGCCGCCACAATCAGCAGTAGCCCATACATGCAGACGACGAGCGGCCCGGTCGGCAGATCCTTCGTGTACGAAAGCCAGAGCCCGAGAATCGACGCGAGGGCCCCGGAGCTCCACGCGATGATCGTGAGCTGCCGTTTGTCGGCCGTGAAGAGATTAGCGATTACGGCGGGCACGACGAGGAAACTGAACACCATCAAGACTCCGGCGATAGGAACCGCCAACGTGATCACGACACCAAAGGACAGATAGAAAAGGAAGTCCCAGAGCCGGATTTTCCACCCCGCCGCCTCCGCCTGTTCAGGATGGAAGGAAATCGTGAGAAAGCGGCGTCGCAGCGCGAACTGGAACACGCCGAGCGCCGCGTAGGCAATCGCCAGCTTCACGATCGTCGGCCAGGTGACCCACAACAAACTCCCGACCAGGGTCTTTTCGACCGCCTCGCCGCCGCCGGGCACCTTGTTCGCCACCAGGACGGCTGCGGCCGACGCGACCACGTACACGATCCCGATGAACGCTTCCTGCGGCACTCGGCCCTTGCCGGTGCCGCCGTGTCCCGATGTCCGCGTCAGGGCGAACAAGACGGCGCCGATCGCCGTCGCCAGCAGGGCAAAGACGTAGGTCGTCGGCGACTCCGGCGCCACGTGGAACAGCAGCGCCGACAGGCTGCCCAGGGCGGCCATCTGCGCGAGCGACAGGTCGACGAAGATCACCTCGCGGGCAATCACGTGCAGCCCAAGGTACGACAGCATGGCCACCAGGATCATGCAGGCGACGAACGGCGGCAGCATCAGCTCGAAGCCACTCACGGAACCTCCTGCGCGCCGAATGCCTGGGCCAGCTGCGAGATCCAGAGATTCATGAGATCGAAATAGGTGTTGACTCCCGCCGCGCCACCGGTGTTGGAAGGCACGATGACCGCCTTGGCGTCAGTGCGCTGCGCGACGTCCATCACTTGACTGCGGTCGTAGTAGTTGGTCGATAGCAGAACTTGCACGTGCCGGTCGCGCATCGCGGTGATGATCTCCTGCACGTGCCGCGGCGTCGGCGGAATGCCAGGCTTCGGCTCGATGTAATCGAAGCAGGTGACCTGGAACTCGCGCGAGAAATAGTCCCACTCCTTGTGATAGCAGGCGACCAATTTCCCGCGGAACGGCATCCCCTGCTTGAGCCAGCCCCCCAGGCGGTTCATCAGCGGAGCGCCTTGATACTGCTGTTGGCCGAGGAAGGTGAACAATTTGCCCTGCCGATCGAGATCGGCGAGCGTGTTGCCCCCGAGCAACTTCACCAATTCATCGCCGAACAGGGCCCGATACATTCGCTCCTCGAAATCCTGCTCGCGCGCGGTGAAGTAGTCGGCATCCTGCGGCGCGACGCGCTTCAAGCCGCGCAGGATGTTGCGCGCGATGAGGACCGCGTTGAGCGGATCGGTCCAAATGTGCGGATTGCCGAAGACGTGAATGTCGCCCTGCGAGCGCGACAGGCTCGCCGGGACATCGAGGAGTGGGAGCCCCTGATAGGCGGCGACATATCCCGGGCCGCCTTCGGTGATCTTGGGGTTGTTGGCCTTATCGAGCAGGGCGGGGACCCAAAGCTCCAGGTCGAGCCCGGTGGTGACGAACAGGTCCGCCTGCGCGAGCGTCGGCACGAAACTCGGCTTCGGCTGGACGTAGTGCGGATTCTCGTCGCCCACGGCGATGGAGCTGACACGGCCGCGCTCGCCCACGATTTCTGTCGCGATGGCGGCATACGTCGTCAGTGAGGTGACAACCTTCACCGGCGCCGCCGGAGGTACGGGTTGGCCTGGTCCGGCGAGGGCAAGTAACAAAGCAATGATCGTGCGCATGTCAGTACGTCTCGTGTTTATGGGGTCCAATGGCCCAGACCGCCTGAAGAGCGATCTGGTGATCCGCGGGAGCATTCGCGATCCGCTGCCATTGGTATTGAGCGCGGAGGAAAACCCACTCGCTCTGCCACATCGTGAGCGAGGGCACGAGCTGTCTCGTGATCACGCCGAAATCGGGCGACTCGACGTAGTCGTAGCGGGCGCCAAGAATGAAGCGCTGATTCAGTTTGTACGTCGAGCTGACGTACCCGCCCAGGCGCGTCGGCCCTGTGCCTGCCACTTCCTTCTTGAGCGCGAGGAGCTCGCCACGCAGGGTCCATTCGTGGTACATCGCTCGGAGCGGCGGCCGCCACGTGAGCCGGAACTCGAGCCCGCCGACTTTCGTGCGCAGCGCCGAGTCAGGATCGGTGCCGTAGAGCGCGGTGCCGCCGATCTGCATGTAGGTCGAATGGTTGAGCTGCCAAAAGTTCAGCAGATGCACCAGATACGTAGGCCTACCGCTATTCCCGAACAGCTCCGAGTCGCTCGCGCTGCGCGTGACCTGTGCGGTGAGCTCATGAGTCCCCAAACCGCCAAACGCGCGGTAGAGGGAGATGCCCGTGCCGGAGAGGCCATCCTCGCCCAGGAAACTCGTGACCGCGAGTGGGTACTCTGTCTCGGGCACCGCATGCAGGTGCCAACGATTCAGCTCGCCGAATTGCTGGCGAAACTTGCCGAAGTCGAGTCGCAACCGTCCGGGGAGGCCGGTCCAGTAGGCATACCCTTCCTCGACGCTCACATGTCCCCCCTCGAGACTGACGAAGATCTTTGTGTGCGAGTAAGGATCGAGCGCCGATTGGAAGCCGATTTCGAATTCTCTGGGATCGAAGTTGTCGCCCTGCACGCCGCGCCCGGTGGCGTAGCCGCGGATGTCTCCGGTGACGCCGATCTCCGGATTGAGCTGTGCCTGATTGCGCTCTCGTCCCATCGCCTGCGACAGCGTATCGCCCTGCGTCGTGTCCCTGCCACCGCCTCCGGCAGCCTGGCTTGCGGCCGCGCGCAGCGCGGCAAGATCGTCACCGACCGGCGCGGGCGCCGAGGGTTTGCGTCCCTGTGCCGCCAGCAGGCTGTCGACCTTCGCGCGCAGCTGCCGCACCTGGGCGGCGAGCGAGTCAAGCTGGCGCTGGGTGGGTTGCTGAGTGGCTACCTGTGTTGTCAGACACGCGACAGCGAGCAGCGTCGCGCACCACGTGCGTATCATCGTTGATGTCCTCTCCCGTGAGTACCAAGTGCCGGCTCCGCGGCGTGCGGAGCGTGTGCGGTCGTCAGGAGAGGGTGAGAGGAGGCGCTCGGGCGGGGGCGGTGAGTCGAACGCTGGCCGCGACGGTAACCAGCGGCTGGAGGATCGGCGTAAAACGGACCGTCGTCGCGGGGGTAGCGATGGTAAACGTCTGCTGCGTGATGACGCGCGCGCCAGCATAGTGGCACAGGGCGCAGCGCAGCTCGTCATGCAGGATCACACAGCGCGCATCGTGACTCGCTTCAACCCCGGCCGGCGCGAACAACACGTCGCGCGCGTGCGCCAACGTGACCGCACCGCCGCCGAGTACTTGAATGGCAAGTAAGACGCTAACTGTGATCTGTCGCAGCATTGTCTCCTTCATACGCCGGCGGGCGCCCTGGTGTTGCCACGCGCATAGGCGCGCAGCCGTCGCAGCATCCGCCGGTCGTGGCGGAGCGGGTCATCCCGCTTCGGAGTCTCGATAATCTTAACGACCCGCATCAAGTCGGGATCGCGCATGATGTGCCGAAACGGTGCGGGTCCGATGCGACCCTCGGCGATCCATTCGTGGCGGTCGACGCGCGACCCACGTGCGGCGCGGGAGTCGTTGAGATGCAAGCACTTAAGCAAATCGAACCCCACCACGCGGTCGAACTCCTCCCACACCGATTCCACCCTGTTCAGGTCGTAGCCGACCGCATGCAGATGCGCCGTGTCGAGACAGAACCCCACGCGCGACCGCACCGTGGCCGGCAGCGCATTGCGCAGATCGCGCAGCTCTTCAAACCGTGCGCCCAACGCCGTGCCCGAACCGGCCGTGCCTTCGATCCAGACCTCGACGTCACCGGGCACCGCCGTGAGGCATTCCGCGTAGCCCCGCGCATTGCGTTCCAGCCCGGCCTCGCGGTCGTCCATATAGTTCCCCGGATGCGAGACGACCGCGCGTAACCCCAGCGCCGTGGAGCGCTGCAGCTCTTTGCGAAAGCTTTCGATGCTGCGGGCGCGCAGCACCGCGTCGGGCGACGCGAGGTTGATGAGATAGCTGTCATGCGCTACCACCACCTCCAGCCCGTGCCGCGTGACTTCACTCTTGAACCGTGCCACGATGTCCGCTGCGATCTCGCGCTCGCGCCACTGGCTCGGCGTCTTGGTGAAGAGCTGGATCGCCGTGGCGCGAAGCGCCGAGCCGCGTTGCGGCGCGGCGGCAACGCCGCCCTGGCTGGACACGTGCGCGCCGAGCATCAGCGCTCTTCGGTAAACGCGAGCCGCGAGATCAACGGCACAAAGCGGACACCGCCGGCGAGCTGCTGCAGCAGTCCTGCTCCGCTCCGAGGCCGTTCCAAGATGACCAGCT
>QHUQ01000199.1 GCA_003221985.1 Gemmatimonadota bacterium
CGGGCTGGCGCCGCAATGCAACTCGACCTGTTCCGCCACCTGCTCGGGCTCTCGCTCGGCTTCTTCAGCCGCCAGCGCACGGGCGAGCTCGTCTCTCGGCTCGATGAGGACACGCGGGCGACGAGCGCCGGCCTCGAAACCGTGGCGTGCACGCTGCTGTCGGCGCCCCTCCTCGTCCTCTTCTACGGATACCTCCTGGTGCGGACGAGCCCGACCCTCGTCGTCGCGGCCCTCGGCGCGGCGGCGCTCCATTACGGGGTCACGCGCGGGATCCGCGGGCCGATCCGGCGATTCGCCACCGACCAGTTCACGGTTTTCGCCGACCTCGTGGCCCGGCTTCAAGAGACCATCCTCTCGGTGCGCGTTGTGAAGTCGTTCGCCGCGGAGCGGTTCGAGGCGGTACGGCTCGGCGCGATCCTCCGGAAGGTCCTCCGGGTCAACGTGAAGTACGGCGCCTACAAGCACGCGGAGGAGCCGGCGCGGACCGCGGTCGGCTACGTCGTGGAGGCGGGGATCGTGCTCCTGGCGGCCCGCGAGCTCCTCGGCGGACGCCTCGCGGTGCCGACCTTCTTTCTGTTCCTCTATGTGGGGCGCGCCGTCCTGACGCAGATCAGCGCGCTCGCGAGCGCGTACACGCAGATCCAGGCGACGCTCGCGGCGTCCACACGGATCGCCGAGCTTTTTACCGTCGTGCCCGAGGTGAAGGACGGGCCCGAGACGATCACGGAGTTCCGCGACCGGATCGCCGTCCGCGACGTATCGTTCGACTACGGAGGCGAGCGCGTGCTGGAGGGCGTGAGCTTCGAGGTCCGGAAGGGGGAGATCGTCGCCCTGGTCGGGCCGAGCGGCGTCGGCAAGTCGACGCTCGCGGACCTGATCCTGCGTCTGTACGATCCCGTGTCGGGCGCGGTCACGATCGACGACCGCGACCTGCGTACGCTGCGCCAGGAGCCCTACCGGCGCCTCTTCGGCGTCGTGCCCCAGGAGGCCCTCCTCTTCAACGCGACCATTCGCGAGAACATCGCGTACGGGCGCGAGAACCTCACGGACGCGGACATCATGCGGGCGGCGCAGATCGCGAACGCCCACGACTTCATCGGCGAGTTCCCCGACGGCTACGAGACGGTCGCCGGCGACCGCGGCGTCCGCCTCTCGGGCGGCCAACGCCAGCGCGTGGCGCTCGCGCGGGCGATCGCCGGGCGGCCGCCGATCCTGCTCCTGGACGAGGCGACGAGCTCGCTCGACAGCGAGTCCGAGCGGCTCGTGCAGCAGGCGATCGACCGCGTCATCCAGGGCGCCACGTCGATCGTCATCGCCCATCGGCTCTCGACCATCCTCCACGCGGACAGGATCGTCGTCTTGAACCGCGGTCGAGTCGACGCGGTGGGCCGGCACGCCGAGCTGCTCTCCGCCAGCGAGACGTACAGCCGGCTGTACCGGTACCAGTTCAACGAGGCCGAGCTGACGAAGGAGCTGACGTGATGACGGAGTTCCTCAAGGGCAACTACGAACTCACGGTCAAGATCGAAGAGCCTGCGGACGAGGCCGAGACCTCCGCGACGGAGGAGTTCGAGAAGAAGGCGTTGTCCCGGCTCGGCGGGAGCATTTGCTTCGTGCGGAAGAAAGGCTTCCTCTGGAACGGCGACACCCCCGAGAAGTGATGGAGCTCGGCCGCCGGATCGCCAGCCGGCTCACGGAAGCCACCTTCGAGCGGGTGGCCGCGGTCGGGCTCGCAAACGCTGAGCGAAACCAGAGGGTGATCCGCCACTCGATTCTCGAGTTGGCGGAGGCGTCTCTTGGGGAGGGGAATTCAGCGGTCGTGGTCGCGGCCGGACCGAGTCTGCACCGTCGCCGAAGCCTCGAGCGCCTCAAAGCATCAGCGTTCACTGGGACGATCGTCGCGGTGGACGGCGCCCTCGGCGCCTGCCTCCGCCACGGCGTGACTCCGCACGTGGTCGTTACCGTGGACCCGCACGCCGAGCGCATCGTGCGCTGGTTCGGGGATCCAATGCTCGTGGCCCCGCCGCGCGATGACTACTTCCGGCGCCAGGAAATGGATCCCGCGCATGCGCATGACGAAATCATGGCGAACCGGGTCCTCATCGAGCTGGTCGACCGCTGCGGCCCCGGGATGAAGGTCGCGATTGCCACGTCTGCCGCGCCAGCGGTGGTGGATCGCTGCGAGAAGGCAGGAATGACGCTCTACTGGTGGAACCCGATGTACGACGATTACGACCGGCCTGGGAGCCTGTCGCGCCGGCTCCACGCCATGAACGGGCTGCCTTGCCTGAACGGCGGTGGCAACGTGGGCACGGCCGCATGGGTCGTGACCCACGCGGTGCTCGGCAAGACGCGCGTCGGGTTGCTTGGCATGGACTTCGGCTACGTGCCCGGCACGCCATACGCGCGGACGCAATACTACCCCGAGCTCCGTGAGCTTTTGGGCGACGGGTTCGCCGAGGCGTTCATCCATGTGGAGAATCCGTTCGTCAGCGAGACGTGGCTCACCGACCCGGCCTACTACTGGTTCCGGGACGTGTTCCTCGAGATGGCCGGCGACGCGGGCTGCGAGACCTTCAACTGCACCGAGGGCGGCATCCTCTTCGGCGCGAACGTGCCGATGGCTGCGCTCGAGACGTTCGTCGCCGGCGGGGGCCGGCCGTGACCGAGCGGGAGCACGTCCGGCGGTACTTCTCGGACTCCGCGCACACGTGGCTCGCGCGCGCCTACGGCGAGGACGAAGACCCGCTGGCGTATCCGGTTGGCGCGCAGCGGCTCCGCCTGGCGATGAACGCGGTGCGCGATCGCCTGGGCGAGGCCCGGGGCCGGCTCCTCGACCTCGGCTGCGGCGGAGGCGATCTCTGCTTGCACGCCGCCCGGCTGGGATTCGACGCCACTGGCGTCGACGCTGCCGAAGGCATGATCGCCGAGGCCGAGGCGCGACGTTCCACGCTCCCGGCCGACGTCCGCGAGCGCGTGAGCTTCAAGGTCGCCGACATCCTCGGGAATGGGCTCGCCACCGCGTCGGCCGACGCGGTGACCGCGATCGGTGTCCTCGAGTACCTCGAGGAAGACGCCGCCTTCTTCGCAGAGGCCGCGCGTCTCCTGCGCGTGGGCGGGGCGCTCGTCGTGTCGTGCCGCAACCGGCTCTTCAACATGGTGAGCGGCAATGAGTACACACTTAAGGAAGTCGAGGCCGGGGCCGTGCCGACGCTCCTCGCCGAGCTGTCGGCCTTCCGGCCCGACGAGAGCATCTGTCCGCTGCTCACTACGGTGGTGGCGAAGCTGCGCGAGGCTCTACCGGATCTCGAGCGTGCGTTAGCGAAGGACGCGGCGGGGGCGCGCGGGCCCGCCGACACGCTCCGGGCGTTCGGGCGGCACCGGCGGCAACACACACCTTCAGGGCTCGCGGCCTCGGCCGCGGCTGCCGGCTTCTCTCGTCCGCGGTTCTTTGGCGTGCACCCGCACGTGCTGACGCCGGCGCTCGAGTCGCTGGTGCCGCGCTTCTACAACCGGCTCACGGCAGTGCTTGAGCCGCTCGAATCGACGCCTGCGAGCCTTGGCTGGAGCTCGGCGTTCCTGGGGGTGTTCACGCGGTGAGCGCGCTGACGATTGTGATGTATCACTACATCCGCGACCTCGCGCGGAGCCGCTATCCGGGGCTGAAGGCTCTCACGGTGAAGGCGTTCGAGGGCCAGCTGGACTACATCATCCAGCACTACCGAGTCTGCGCCGTGCAGGACGTCGTCGCGGCCAGGCGAGGCGAACGCCGGCTCCCGCCGAACGCGTGCCTCCTCACGTTCGACGACGGGTTCCTCGACCACTTCACGACAGCGCTCCCGCGTCTGCTCGATCGCGGGCTGCCCGCCAGTTTCTATCCGCCCGCCGTGCCCGTCGAGGGAGGGCGCGTACTCGACACCCACAAGATCCACTTTATCCTGGCGGCGTGCCCCGACCGTGCGAAGCTCGCCCGTCAACTCCTCGATATGATCGAGGGCTGGCGCGGGGACGTCGCGCTGCCGCCGACCGACGCGCTCTGGCGGCAGCACGCGGTGGGCTCACGCTTCGATGGGCCGGAGGTTGTCTTCGTCAAGCGCGTGCTACAGCGCGGCCTGCCCACCGACGTCCGGTCGGTCTTGACGCAGCGCCTGTTTGAGGAGTTTGTGGGCGTGGACGTGCGGGCGTTCGCGCAAGAGCTCTATATGGATCTGGAACAGTTGCGTTGCCTGCGGCGGCTTGGGATGGACGTGGGCGGGCACGGCGCAGAGCACGTGTGGCTCGACGCGCTTGATCGGCGGGCGCAGGACGCTGAAATCTCCCGGACGCTCGCGTTCCTCGCACGGGTCCACGGGGGCGTCCCCGTGGACTGGGTGATGTGCTATCCGTTCGGCAGCTACGACGAGACCACCCTCGAGCTCCTGCGGAGTCGTGGCTGCGCGCTTGGGCTGACGACGCGCGCGGCCGTGGCGCCCGACCTGGGCCGGCCGCTCGAGCTGCCCCGGCTCGACACCAACGACTTGCCGACGTCGGCGACCGCCGAGCCGGGAGCATGGACCGTCGAGGCCCTTCGAGGTGGACATGGCTAAGGTGCTCTTCGTGAATCCCGTCATCCGCGAGGAGGACGACCCGCGACACGTGCCGTACGGCATCGCACTGCTCGCCGCGATCGTTGTCCGGGAAGGTCATCGCGTCCAGGTGTACGACGCGAACGCGTGGCGCGCCTCCGACGCAGTGCTCGCCCAGGTCCTGAAGGCCGACCGCTGGGACGTCGTCGCCGTCGGCGGTATCACGACCGCCTACCGGTCGATTAAGCACATCGTCGCGATGGCGCGGGCGCTGGCGCCGCAGGCGCTGATCGTGGCCGGCGGCGGGTTCGTGACTAGCATGCCGCACGACATTATGCGGCTCATGCCGGAGATCGATGTCAGCGTCGTGGGCGAGGCGTTCGTCTCCTTCGTGGAGGTGCTCCGGCGGCTCGACGCCGCGAATCGGGACTGGGCCCCCGTGCGAGGGCTCGTCTGGCGCGATCCCGCGGGCGGGTCGCACCTCAACCCGGAGCAGCCACTCTTGCGCGATCTGGACTTGCTGCCGTACCCGGCTTGGGAGTTTTTTCCGCTCGATATCTACTTCAAGAACAGCATGGCGCTCTTCTCCGAGGAGGGGATGCTCGCGCGCCGGCGGCTCGACGTCAACGCGAGCTACGGCTGCTCGTTGATCTGCCGGTTCTGCTTCCACCTCGGGATCGCCGGCGACATGGAGCAGGTCGAGCGCGATGGCGAGCGAGACGTGACCTTCACGTACAAGCGCGTGATCCGCTACCACAGCCCACGCTACGTCGTCAGCCTGGTGAAGTACGCCCGCGAGCGGTTCGGCGTCGACTTCATCGCCTTCCTCGATGAAAACCTCATGACGATGCACCAGTCATCGGGCAAGAAGTGGCTGACCGAGATCGCGCGCCTCTGGATCGACGAGGGGCTCCAGCCGCAGTGCGTCCGGGAGGGGGTGCCCCACGATCCCGCGCGCTGCTCCGGAGTTCACTGGGGCGGCACCAGCCACGCGACGCTCGTCAACCGGGAGCTCCTTTCGCTCCTGAAGCAGTCGGGCTGCGCGCACCTGCTCTACGGATACGAGAGCTTTTCAGGCCGCGTTCTCAAGACCATCGGCAAGGGGGCGACGCCGGAAACGAACGAGCGGTCGCTCCGCTGGACGCTCGAGGCGGGGATCCGTCCGATCCCGAATCAGATGGTCGGCTTCCCAGACGAAGACTTCGACTCGATCCGTGACAACGTCCTCGCCTGGAACCGGCTCGGGCTCAACGTCAAGCCATTTTTCGCGACGCCCTACCCGGGCACGGAGTGGTACCAGAAGTACAAGAGCCGGATCCTCCGGCAGTACGGCGGCGACCTCGAGGCGTTCCTCCTAGACCTTGGCGACGCGACGCGCGTGACTGCGGTCATCTCTCAGAAGTTCAACGCTGTCGAGCTCTACGGACTCCGTGAGCTCATGGTCCTACGCGACCTCAAGCGCATCGCCGAATACGAAGCGGAATGGAATCGGCTGCACCCAGAGGCGACCGGTGCCAAGGACCCGGCGCTGGCGCGCGCGCACACAACGCTCGCATGAAGGTCGCGGTCATCGGGCTCGGATCGATCGGTCGTCGGCATCTCGGGAACCTCCGGGCGCTCGCGGTGGAGACCTTGGCGGCGTTCGACGTGGATCCCGCCCAGCGCGAGGCGGCGCGCGCGCAATTTTCCTTCGCGGAGTTCCCGGCGGCGCTCGAGGCCTCCCTCGACGGCGCTTCGGGAGTGATCATCTGCACGCCCCCGGACTCGCACCTCGCGATCGCCCGTATGGCGGCGTCGCGAGGCGCGCACCTCATGATCGAGAAGCCGCTGTCGTATTCCGCGGATGGAATCGAGGATCTGCTCCGGTCCTGTGACGCGCGTGGGCTGCGGATCCTGACGGCGTACAACTGGCGCTACTGGCCGCCAATGCTCCTCGCGGAGAAGCTGCTGAAGGAGGGCAGGATCGGAGCCGTCCTCGCGGGGCGGACCGAATACGCGTACCACCTGACGACTCGATATCCAGGCAAGGACTATCGGCGGTTCTATATGGCTGACGCGAAGCAGGGTGGTGGCTGTCTCCTCGACGAGAGCCACGCGATTGACTACATGCGCTGGCTCCTCGGCGACATCGTCGAGGTGAGCGCCGTTGTGGAACGGGTCTCAGGGCTCGAGATCTCGACCGATGACCTCGCCGACCTCACCGTCCGGTTCGCGTCCGGCGCCATTGGGAACCTCCATATGAACCTCTTCGCGTGGAACGTCCACAGTCACATCGAGATCTTGGGAGAGGCCGGCGTGCTCCAGTGGAGGCGCTTCGAGAACGAGGTGCGTGTCTTCGACCCGAAGGCGAACCGCTGGGAGGTCTACCCCTTCACCTGTCAGCTCAACGACATGTACGTGGACGAGGCGCGCCACTTCCTGGCGTGCATTCGCGATGAGGCCGTGCCGCGCTGCGACGGCTGGGACGGGCTCAAGACGATGCAGGTCATCGAGGCGGCCCGGCGGGCGTCCGCGGAGCGCCGCTGGGTGCGGGTCTGAGGTGAACGCGTCCCCATTCGTCTTCGGCGTCATCCCGGCACGCGGCGGCTCGAAGGGACTGCCGGGCAAGAATCTCAAGATGCTCGGCGGTCTCTCGCTGATCGGCCACGCGATCGCCTCGTGCCGTGAGGCCGCACGGTTGTCGCGGTTCATGGTGTCGACGGACAGCGCGGAGATCGCGACGGAGGCGCGCCGTCATGGCGCCGAGGCGCCGTTTCTGCGGCCTGCGGCGCTGGCGAGCGACGACGCGGGGATGGTGCCGGTTCTGCAGCACGCCGTGCGGTGGCTCGAGTCGCATGGCGGCCCGCGTCCGGATCTCGTCGTGACGCTCCAGCCGACGTCTCCGTTCCGCACGGGCGCCGACGTCGACCGCACGATCGCGAAGCTCCTCGAGACCGGGGCGGATTCTGCGCAGACGGTGACCGAGGCGACCTATCACCCGTTCTTCATGAAGACGCTCGACGGCGACCGCACCGTCCCGCTCTTCCCCGACGGCCACAAGTACGTCCGTCGCCAGGATGCGCCGCAGGTCTACCAGCCGTCGGGCGCCGTCTATGTGACCCGCTATACGGTCCTCATGGACCAGGGACGTGTTCTCGGCGACGACAACCGGGCGATCGTCATGGGGTTCGAGTCGTCCGTGAACATCGACACCGAGTGGGATTTCATGCTGGCCGAGCTCATCCTGGCGCACGGGCGCGCCCCCACGCCCCCGCGTCCATGAGGGAACGGGTCTTGGCCGGACGGAGCCACGCCGTACCCACGGCACGCCACCCACGGTGTGTTCCGACCTCACGGCCCCCGCTACGATGAGGCAACGGGTCTTGGCCGGACGGAGCCACGCCGTACCCGCGGCACGCCACCCACGGCGTGCACCGGCCTCGCGGCCCCCGCTACGATGAGCCACCGGCTGCTGATCCTGGGGGCGGGGGGCCACAGCCGCGCGGTCGCGGAGCTGGCGAGCGAGGCGGGATGGACCGTGGCCGGATTCACCGACCGCGCGGGCGCACCTCGACCGGGGATCCTCGGCACCGACGCGGATGTCGGGGCGCTGGCGCGCGCCGGGAAGATCGATGCGGCGGTCGTCGGCGTCGGCAACAGTGCGCTGCCCCGTCGCGCTGAGCTCTTCCGGCTCCTCTACGATTGCGGGCTCGCGACCCAGGCCCTCGTCCACCCCCGTGCGGTGCTC
>QHUQ01000200.1 GCA_003221985.1 Gemmatimonadota bacterium
GACGGGGAGCCTCGTCGTCAAGCTGCCCCTGCCGCCCGGCTGCTTGCCCACCCTGTGGGACAACGACGCGGGCTACGTGCAGTCCTATCTCAGCCAGTATCCCGGCTACTACCTGACTGCCGACGCCGGGTACAAGGATGCCGACGGCTATCTCTGGGTGATGAGCCGGACCGACGACATCATCAACGTCGCCGGCCACCGGCTCTCCACGGGGGCGATGGAGGAAGTCCTCGCTTCGCATCCGGACGTGGCCGAGTGCGCCGTGGTGGGGGTGGCGGACCAGCTCAAGGGCGAGATTCCCCTGGGATTCATCGTGCTGAAGGTGGGCGTGCGGCGCGCGCCGGAAGCCGTCGTCCCGGACCTGGTCGAGATGGTCCGTGAGCGGATCGGCCCGGTCGCGTGCTTCAAGACCGCCACGGTCGTTCAGCGGCTGCCCAAGACCCGCTCCGGCAAGATCCTGCGCGGCACGATGAAGAAGATCGCGGACGGGATCGAGTATCGCGTGCCGCCCACGATCGACGACCCGGTCATCCTGGATGAGATTACCGCGGCGTTGACTTCGCTCGGCTATCCCTTGCGAAGGCGTAACCCCTTAGCTTAGGCCAACGTCGTCAGGCTGCGTCTGGGCACATGTCACCTCTAGCCGTTCGCGTCGGTGCGGGCGTCCTCGCACTCCTCGCTCTTCTCGCCCTGCGCGGCAAGCGCTGGGCCTACCCCGCATTCGTGGTGCTCGGGCTCCTCTATTTTCCCGCGCAAACCCACTTCCACGTGCACGTCCCGAAGTGCGAGCAGCTGCTTCCCACGATGAAGGTGCTCGTCCTCTCGCTGCACAACTACGCGTACCTCGCGCTGTTCGCCGGCTTCTACTGGATGTCGTGGGTGCAGTTCGGAAGGTCTGACGCGCGCGCCGTCTGGGCGCTCCTCGCCACGCTGCTCGTGGGAGCCCTCGTCGAGATCGCCGAGGGCATGACCATGACGGGGCGAGGACATTGCCGCCTGCGGGATCTCGTACCGGACGCCGCCGGGGCGTTGGGCGCGGCGCTGCTGCTCGCTGTCTGGTCCCGCCTCACCCGGAAACCGGGGTACGTCAGACTCGTCAGGCCTCACGCAGCGGCCGCTCCACGCCCGGCCCCCACGGCCCGTGCTGTCGTTCCTCCTCGCGGTGTGTTTCCGCCCCCGCCCTCCCGGGGCCTACCCGGGCTGTACGTACCTCCGCCCTCCCCCCCGGACTTTTCACCGGGCCCGAGGCCTGTTACGCCAGCGGCGGACATGGCTCCGACGCATGAGGTCGCGCCGAGGGAGGGGGGGGCGATCGCTGCACGTGCAGCGGTCGTGCAACGCCTTCAGGCGATCCTGAGACGTCTCAAGGAAATGTTCCAACGCCTGTGGATGACCATACGTCGACGTCGCCGCACAGTCGTCGTTGGCGTCTCACTCCTGGCGCTCGTGGGCGCCGGGGCGCTGGTGATTCTGCGCCTCCCGGCGCCAGCGCCTGTCGTCACCCAACCGACCGAGGCACCGCCCCCAGAGCCCCCACCGCCACCGCCTCGGCCCCTCCAGTCGGAAGCCGAGGGGTACTACGAGCCGAGCTACAAGTTCACGGTCTCCGATCGACGTTTCACCCGCCTGACGCTGCGTCCCGAACCCTTTGTCACGTTCTCGCGGACCGGGATACGGGATGAAGTGGGGTGTGCAGATGCACGGATTAGCCCGGCCGCGGTACACCTGCGCTGCGAGTTCGAGCGCGTCGGCATCATGGTCACGATCGAGGGCCAGTTCCCGTCACGCTCGGTCACGAGCCGCCTCGACGCGCCCGTCCTGAACGCCATGGTGACGGTCACCAATACGCGCGGTGAGACGCTGTTCCGCGCGCGCCAGCCGTTCTATTGGCACGCGCCCGATTGAGGACTAGCGAATGACCCCAGTTGATTTTCGCCGCATGGCGCTGAGTCTTCCCGATGCCATCGAAGCCGCCCACATGAGCCACCCCGACTTTCGCGTCGCCGGCAAGATCTTCGCGACGCTCGGCTACCCGCGCGCGGGCTTCGCGATGGTGTCGTTGACTCCCGACCAGCAGGAATTGTTCGTGCGGAGCGAGCCGAAGACCTTCACGCCGGTCCCTGGGGGATGGGGAAAGAAGGGCGCTACCCACGTCTTGCTCCGCACCGCCAAGAAGTCTGCAGTGAAAGAGGCGTTGAAGGTGGCGTGGCAAAACCGAACCGCGAAGTAGCTCGGCCTGCTTAGCTTTCTACAACCTTCCTTCGGAGTGTCGATGCGACGTCTGGCCCTTGTTGCATTGTTGCTGTGTCTTGGCTCGCCCGCGGGTGCCCAGGCACCGCGCTCGCTGTCGCCGAATGATCAGCGCGCGCGCGACATCTTCGAGCAGCTCATCAACATCAACACGACGGGTTCGAGCGGCAGCACCACGGTCGCGGCGAACGCCATGGCGAAGCGGCTCACCGATGCGGGTTTTCCCGCCGCTGACGTTCAAGTCATCGGGCTGGCGGGCTCGCGCAATCACAACCTCGTCGCGCGCTTTCGCGGCACCGGATCGCAAAAACCCATCCTGCTGCTCGCGCATATCGATGTGGTGGAAGCCAAGCGGGAAGACTGGTCGCTCGATCCGTTCACGTTCACCGAGAAGGACGGCTTCTTCTACGGCCGCGGCACGATGGACATCAAGGACGGTGCCGCGATCCTCGTCGCCACCCTCGCTCGGCTCAAACAGGAAGCCTATCGCCCCAACCGCGACCTGATTCTCGCGCTGACGACGGGCGAGGAAGGCGGCAGCGACTACAACGGCGTGCAGTGGCTCCTCGAGAACCACCGCGATCTCGTCGATGCGGCGTACGTCATCAACATGGACGCCGGCGATCCCGTGATCCTGAACGGCAAACGGTTGATGCGCTCGGTGCAGGCCAGCGAAAAGGTCTACGTCACCTTCAAGCTCGAGGTCCACAATCCGGGGGGCCACAGCTCGCTGCCGACGAAGGACAACGCCATCTATCGCCTCGCTGCCGCGCTGGGGCGGGTGAGCGCGTATGAATTCCCGGCGCAGCTGAACGAAATCACGCGCGCGTTCTTCCAGCGGATGTCGGGGCTGCAGCAGGGGACCCTCGCCGCGGACATGGCGGCGGTCGCGGGTCCCGTGCCCGATTCCGCCGCGATGCGGCGGCTGTCCGATGTCAGTCCCCTGTACAACGCCCAGCTGCGCACCACCTGCGTCGCGACCCAGCTCGCCGGCGGCCACGCCGAGAACGCGCTGCCCCAGACGGCGAGCGCGACGGTCAATTGCCGGATGCTGCCCGGCACTCCATCGGACGACGTGCAGCGCGCGTTGACCGAAGCCGTGCACGACAGCGCGGTGGCGATCACGGTGGTGAGCGCGGCGGTGCCAAGTCCGCCGTCGCCGCTCAAGCCGGAGATCATCGATCCGATCGAGCGCGTCACCAGGCGCCTGTGGAACATCCCCGTCGTCCCCGTGATGGAAACGGGCGCGACCGATGGGCTGTACTTCCGCAACGCCGGCATTCCGGTATACGGCGTCTCCGGCGTGTTCGTCGACATCAACGACATCCGGGCGCACGGCCGCGATGAGCGCATCGGCGTGCAGGATTACTACGACGGCGCGGAATACATCTATCAGCTCGTAAAGGAGGTCTCGGGAAGGGGCGGCAGATAAGGCGGCGGCAGATAATGCGGCGGCGGAGGGCGGCGAAGGTCTAGCGCATCGATGTCTTGAGCTTCCAGGTAAGAAATTGCGCCCGTCGTTGTTGAGTTTCCAAGGCCAGGTGCACCTCCTGCTTCACATAATTGAGGGCGAACGCGACTTCGAGACCGTACTCGACCTCGGCCAGCGATCCTAGGGAGATGTCCAAGAAGCGACGAAACTCATTTCGACCTCTTCGAGACGCTCCCTCGACCAGGTTGGCTGCGGCCGAAAACGCAGCGCGCCGCAGCTGAGAAGTGAGACCATATAGTTCGTGTTTTGGAAAGGATTCGGTTGCCTTATATACCGCGAGAACAAGCTTGTGGCTTTCCTGCCAGGCGACGAACCGTTTGTGAGGTGCCATGCATCACGGTAGCGATCTGATGCTGCGCGACAGCATCATTTCCATGCGTGCGACATGCTTTTGCCGCCCTGCGCCGCCCTGCGCCGCCCTGCGCCGCCCATGACCGGATCCTCAAAAGCAACGCGAGGCCTGGATGGAATCGTCGCCGGCCAGACGCGGCTGAGCCACGTCGACGGCCAGGCAGGTCAGTTAATCATCGGTGGCTACGCGGTCGAGGAGCTGGCCGGGCGCGTCAGCTTCGAGGCGGCGGCGCATCTGCTCTGGCGCGGCGCGCTGCCGGCCCGCGAAGAGCTCGCCACGCTGCGGCGAGAAATCGCGGCGCTGCGTCCGCTTCCCGACGAGACGCTGCGCGTCGTGCGGGCGGCGGCCACGGCTCCGCCGATCGACGCGCTGCGCATGGCGTGTGCGACGCTGTCGTTGGACCTCGCCAATCCCGACGACATCTCGCCCGTTGCGGACTTGCAGGCCGCCAAGATGCTCACCGCGCGGTTTCCGACGGTCATCGCCGCGCACGCGCGCCTTGCAGCGGGGAAGCAGCCGATCGCCCCGCGCGCCGATCTGCCGCACGCCGCGAACTTCCTCTACATGGTCCACGGCAAGGAGCCCGATCCGATCGCGGCCAGGGCGATCGACAGCTACTGGGTCACGGTGATCGACCACGGCATGAACGCCTCGACGTTCGCCGCGCGGGTGATCGCGAGCACGCGCTCGGACATGGTGAGCGCGGTGACGGGAGCGATTGGAGCGCTGAAGGGCCCGCTGCATGGCGGGGCGCCCGGGCCGGTGCTCGACATGCTCAAGGACATCAAGTCCGCCGACCGGGCCGAGCCGTGGGTGCGCGCCGAGCTGGCGGCGGGCCGGCGCATCATGGGTTTTGGCCACCGCGTCTACAAGGTCCGGGATCCGCGCGCCGCCGTGCTCAGCAAAGTCGCCGACGACATGAGCTCGGCGGCGCTCGAAGACCGCAAGCTGTTTGATTTGGCGCGCGCGGTCGAGCAAACGGCGCTGAAAGTGCTCGATGAAGTGAAGCCGGGCCGCAACCTGCGGACCAACGTCGAGTTCTTTACGGCCCTCGTCCTCCAGGCGCTCGGCCTGCAGCCTCGGTCATTCGTGGCGACGTTCGCGTGTGGGCGGGTCGCGGGCTGGTGTGCGCACGTTATCGAGCAGCACGCCGAGGACCATCTCATTCGGCCCCAGTCGGAATACGTTGGTCCCCGCAATCTGAAGGCCCCTTCCGGACGATCTGACGGCGGTTCATGATTGTCGTGGAGTTCCCCCGCTGGCGACTCGCTGGTTCTCGGAAGGAGAATCGTATGCGATCGTATCGTCTTGCCGCGGCCGCACTGCTCTTTGCCTGCGGCCCGGTGCTGCTCCCCGCACAAAGCTTTTCGCTCGGAGGTGGCGGCGTCTACGCGTCGTTGAACGGCTCGGATTTCGATGGGTTCGGCTCGGGACTAGGGGTCGACGCGCAGTTCCGCTACCACGCCCGGGGCGGGGTCTCGATTGGCGGGGGCGTGCAGTACACCAGTCATGATATTACCGGGGTCGACCCGAACCTTGGTGTCCGGGCCTTCTTTGCGGATGTGCGGTATTCGTTCGAACGCGCGTCCTCACCCTCCATCACGCCCTACATCGGCGCCCGGGCGGCACTGGCGCACTACGGCGTCTCGCAAGGTGGAAACTCGGCGACCGCCAATGGCACGGCGTTCGGGCCCGCCGGAGGCATGCTCATTCGCCTGGCGCCGACGACGCAATTGGATGTGGGTCTCGTTTGGTACTCCGTCCACTTTGGTAATTTCTCCGCCAACGGCGTCGAGCAAGCCGATACCAAGTCGAGTGGCTCGTCCCTGGCACTGCGTGCGGGAGTGGTATTCGGGTTTGGGAAGAAATGATCGTCTTGACGCAATGACGAGCCTCTGACCCCTCCGCCGCCACCACGCCGAGGGCGATCGCAGCTTCCCTCGCTCGTCGGCCTTGCCGTATTCCTCCTCTTCACTCGGGTGCTCAGGGAAATCCTGAGCCCCGATGTGTACATCAGGGTTCTCATCGCGTTCGTCGGGCTGGGCATCGTAGCAGGCGCGGTCACGCTGCTATTGAAGCACCTGCTGTGGCGGCGGCTTGCTGAAATGCATCCGGAGGATCGTGATGTTCTGCGATCTGAAGAGTCAGAAATCGCCGAGTTCTGGGCGGACCGGCCCCGCGTCGGCGAACGCCACGACTGGACGTGGCGCATCTACCGCGCGGGTTGGGCCATCATGTCGATCCTCTATCCGCCCATCGCGACGATCTGGATTCGAACCGGCACGCTGTCGATGCAGAGCGAGGTGACGGTCGTTGAGATTCTGGCGATGATCGGGGGCGGGGTCAGCTACGTTGTCCTGTCGCGGTGGCGGCTCAAGCATTATCGGTGCAAACGGTGTGGCTCGGCGACGGTGCGTCTCGAGGGCGAGACTCCGCGGTTCAGCTGCGCGCGCTGCGGCGTCATCTGGAATCTGGGCAATGTTTAAGGTCCTCGTCGCCGACGAGATCAAGAATCTCGTTGAGCCCGCGCAGCTCACGGACCTCGATATCACATGGTTGGCAGCCGATGAACCCACACCGAAGGGTGATTGGGTCGCACTCGTGCCGTTATTATCGCGGTGGGTTGGTGGAACCGAGCTCAAAAACCTCCCCAACCTGCGCATCGTCGCCAACGTCGCCGTCGGCTACAACAATGTCGACGTCGTGGCCGCTGAATTGCGCGGCGTCATAGTCACGAACACGCCCGGTGTTCTCACCGAAGCAACGGCCGATCTGGCGTGGGCACTCATCCTCGCGACGGCGCGGCGCCTGGTCGAGGGTGCAGATCTGGTGCGGAGCGGTAAATGGACGGGCTGGCATCCGGAGCAGCTGTTGGGCCTCGAGCTCCGCGGCCGTACGCTCGGCCTGTTCGGCGCGGGCCGCATTGGGCAGGCGGTGGGCCGGCGCGCACCCGCGTTCGGTCTGCGCATCCTCTACTCGGCGCGCAGTCCCAAGCCTGAGTTCGAGAACGAGACGGGCGCGGCGCGGGTCGACACGAGCCGCCTGCTCGCCGAGAGCGACATCGTGAGCCTGCACGTCCCCTCGAGTCCCGAGACCAAGGGGATCATCAACCGTGAGACACTCGCGCGCATGAAGCGGGGCGCGATCCTGATCAACACGTCGCGCGGCGACCTGATCCGCGAAGAGGCGCTCGCGCTGGCGCTCGAGCAGGGCCACCTCGGCGGGGCCGGTCTGGACGTCTACGCCGAGGAGCCCACGATCCATCCTCGCTTGCTCGCCGCGCCGCGGACAGTGTTGTTGCCGCACATCGGCAGCGCGACCGAGGAGACGCGGCGCAAAATGGCCGCCATTGCGATCGAGAATGTGCAGGCGGTCCTGAACGGGAAACCCCCTTTGACCCCCGTGTACAGACAGGTGTAAGTTTCAGCTTCGAGATGCCCCGGCCCCCAAAAGCGGAAGAACGCACCACTCTACTTGACGCCCGCGCGATGTCGCGGGCGTTGCAGCGTATGGCCGTGGAAATCCTCGAGCTGGCCCACGGCACCGGCGATCTCGTCCTCATCGGCATCCAGCGGCGCGGCGTCGAATTGGCCGAGCGCATCGCCAAGCTGATCGAGAAAGAGGAAGGCGCCGACGTGCCGCGCGGGGCGCTCGACATCACGCTCTATCGCGACGACCTCGGCGCGGTCGGACCGAAGCCGGTCATCGGCGCAACGCATCTCCCCGTCGATCTGACGGATAAGCACGCGGTGATCGTGGACGATGTGCTGTACACCGGCCGTACCGTCCGCGCGGCCCTCGATGAGCTTGCCGACTTCGGTCGCCCCAAGCGGATCTCCCTCTGCGTGCTCGTCGATCGCGGTGGCCGCGAGCTGCCGATCCAGGCCGATATCGTGGGCAAATCGGTCAAGACTGCGCCCGGCGAGCGCGTGGACGTGCAGGTCGAGGAGCTGGACGGCCGCGATCAGGTGGATGTGATCCGATGACCGCCGCCGCGACGCTCGGCAAAGATC
>QHUQ01000201.1 GCA_003221985.1 Gemmatimonadota bacterium
AAATGCCCTTCAGTACCTCGGCCACGGTGCGGCCGTCGATGGTGAGCGCATCGCCGTGCAACACGCCGTTGGCGAGCAGGATGCTCATGACCTGCGGGATTCCGCCCGCCCGATGCAGGTCGGTCGCGACATAGCGCCCCGACGGCTTGAGGTCGCACAGCACCGGGACGCGCTTGCGCACCGGTTCGAAGTCGTCGAGTGCGAGCTGCACACCTGCCGCTCGCGCGATTGCCAAAAGATGGAGCACCGCGTTCGTGGAGCCGCCGATCGCCATGACCACCGCGATCGCGTTCTCGAACGCCTTCCTTGTCAGGATGCTGCGCGGCAGCCGCCGCGCGTGCACAGCCTGGTACAGCACCTCGGCGGCGTGCGCGGCGTTATCGGCCGTTTCCTGATCCTCCGCGGCCATCGTCGAGGAGTACGGCAGGCTCATCCCCATCGCCTCGATCGCCGCCGACATCGTGTTCGCCGTGAACATGCCCCCGCACGAGCCCGCGCCCGGACAGGCGCGGCGCTCGATCTCGAGCAGCTCGTCCTGCGGCATGCGCCCCGCCCCGGCCGCCCCTACCGCTTCGAACACGCTCACGACCGTGAGGTCGCGCCCCTGGTGGTGACCCGGCTTGATCGTGCCGCCGTAGACGAAGATCGCGGGAATATCGAGCCGCGCGATCGCGATCATTGCGCCGGGCATGTTCTTGTCACAGCCGCCGATCGCGAGCAACCCGTCCATGCGCTGCGCGCCGCACGCCGTCTCGATCGAGTCGGCGATCACCTCGCGCGACACCAGGGAGTAGCGCATCCCTTCCGTGCCCATCGAAATGCCGTCGCTGACGGTTATCGTCCCGAATGTTTGCGGCATCGCGCCGGCCTGCCGCAGCGCCTGTTCGGCGCGGCGCGCGAACCGGTCGAGCCCGGCGTTGCAGGGCGTGATCGTGCTGTGGGCGCTCGCGATCCCGACGATCGGCTTCGCGAAGTCGCCGTCCTTGAACCCCACGGCGCGCAGCATCGCGCGGTTGGGCGCGCGCTCGAGCCCCTCGGTCACCGCTCGGCTGCGGAAATTGTCGCTCACGAAAGCCCCTCGAGCGCTTCGGCCAGAATGAATTCGGCGATGCGCGCGCCCATTTCCGCCGTCCCGATCCACGATTCGCCCGCCAGGGCGAGATCACGCGTGCGCGCACCGCCGTCGAGGGCCGCCGCGACCGCGTCGTCCACGGCAGCGGCCGCCTCCGGAAGCTGCAAGCCATGACGCAGCAGCATGGCCGCGGTGGAAATCGCCCCTATGGGGTTCGCCACGTCGCGGCCCGCGAGCGGCGGCGCCGAGCCGTGCACCGGCTCGAACAAGCCGGGCCCGGGGGGGGGACCGAGCGACGCCGAGGGGAGCAGACCGAGTGAGCCGGCGAGGACGGCCGCTTCATCGCTAAGGATGTCGCCGAACATGTTCTCCGTGAGGAGCACGTCCAGTGACGCCGGATCGGTGACCAGCCGCATCGCGGCGGTGTCGACGTACGAATGTTCGAGCCGGACGTCCGGGTAGTCGCGCGCGACCTGCGTGACGGTCTCGCGCCACAACTGCGATACCTCGAGCACGTTCGCCTTGTCCACCGATGTGACCAGCCGCCGGCGGCTCCTGGCGGCGTCGAACGCCACGCGCGCGACGCGCTCGATCTCGGCGGCGGTATACGCCAGGGTGTTCACGGCGCTTTTCCCGTTACGCCCGCGCGGCTCTCCATAGTAGAGCCCGCCCGTCAGCTCGCGCACGACGAGCAGATCGACGCCGCGCAGCCGGTCGGCTTTGAGCGGCGAGCACCCCAGCAGCGCCGGATGAACGGCCACCGGCCGCAGGTTGGCAAACACTTTCAGCAGCTTGCGCAAGGCGAGCAGGCCGGTCTCGGGGCGCAGCTCGCGAGGCGCACCATCGAGCGCGGGATCTCCTACCGCGCCGAGCAGCACGGCATCGCTGTGTGCAACGGCGGCGCGTGTCGCGGGTGGCAGCGGATCGTTGGCCGCCGCGACGGCCGCCGCACCCACGGGGAACGTCGTGAACGTGAAGCGAAGGTCGAACCGTTCGCCGACCGCCTCGAGCGCGCGCACAGCCTGCGCGGTCACTTCCGGCCCGATCCCGTCGCCCGGCAGCACCGCTATCGAGTAGGTCTTCATGGATGGCTCCGCTCGTACGCCGCGATGCTCGGCTCCTCGAGCAGCGTACGCCCGATTTCGTCGAGACCGCGCAGCAACAGCTCGCGGCCGTAGGCGTCAGCACTGAAAGACGTGGAGAACCCCTGCTCATCCGACACGCGGAGCTCGGCGAGATCCACGACGAGCTCGTAATTGCCGCGCGCGGCATTACGCATCAGGATGTCGACCTCACCGGCCGGCAACCGCACCGGCAGGACGCCGTTGCGGTAGCAGTTGGCGGTGAAGATGTCGGCGAACGACGGCGCGATGATGGCGCGGAATCCGTACTGCGCGAGCGCCCACACGGCGTGCTCGCGCGAGGACCCGCAACCGAAGTTCGGACCCGTCAACAGAATCGTCGCCCCCTGCGCAGCGGGACGATTGAGCTCGAAGTCCGGGTTGGAGCGCCAATCGAAGAAGAGGCTCGCCGCAAATCCGGTGCGCTCGACGCCTTTCAGGAACTGCTTGGGGACAATCTGGTCGGTATCGACGTTGGCGCGCGGCAACGCCGCGACTTTGCCCCGGTGGCGCACGAACGGTGTCACCATGCTCGCACGTCCACGAGGCGTCCCTCGATCGCGGCAGCCGCCGCCATGACGGGACTCATGAGATGCGTCCGCCCCCCGCGGCCCTGCCGGCCCTCAAAGTTGCGGTTCGACGTCGCGGCGCAGCGCTCGCCGGCGCCCAGCACGTCGGCGTTCATGCCGAGGCACATCGAGCAACCCGCGTTACGCCACTCGAATCCCGCTTCGCGAAACACGCGATCCAGTCCCTCCTGCTCCGCCTGCGCTTTGACGCGCTGCGACCCGGGCACCACCAGCGCGCGCACCCGCGACGCGACGTGCCGGCCCCGCACCACGTTGGCGGCCGCCCGCAGGTCCTCGATGCGCGCGTTGGTGCACGATCCGAGAAAGACTCGATCGATCGGAATGCCTTCGAGCCGCGTACCGGGGACGAGGCCCATGTATTCGAGCGCGCGCTGCGCGGCCTCGCGCTCGGGTTCCGGCAGCTTCGCGGGATCGGGGACACGCCCGCCGATGTCGGCGACCATCCCGGGTGTCGTTCCCCAGGTCACCTGGGGGCCGACTTGGGAAGCATCGAGCTGCACCTGCGTGTCGTAGGGCGCGCCCGGGTCGGAGCGCAGCGCGCGCCAGCGCTCGACCGCGCTCTTCCATGACTGACCGGTTGGGGCGCGCGGGCGGTCCTTGAGATAGGCGAACGTGACCTCGTCGGGGGCGATCATCCCGGCGCGCGCGCCCGCCTCGATCGACATGTTGCACACCGTCATCCGCTCTTCCATCGAGAGCGCGCGGATCGCATCGCCGGTGTACTCGATCACATGACCCGCGGCGCCGGCCGTACCGATCTTTCCGATCAGCGCGAGAATCAGATCCTTCGCCGACACACCGGGCGCCCGGCTGCCGGTGATGCGGGCTTCGAGGTTCTTCGGCTTGGAGAGCACGATGCATTGCGTCGCCAGCACGTGCTCGACTTCGCTCGTGCCGATCCCCAGCGCGAATGCACCGAACGCGCCATGCGTCGAGGTATGGGAGTCGCCGCAGACGATCACCATGCCGGGCTGGGTCGCGCCCAACTCGGGGCCGATGACGTGCACGATGCCCTGCCCCGGCGACGTCAGGTCGAACAGCTCGACGCCGAAATCGCGCGCGTTCGTCCCCAGCGTGTCGAGCTGCAGCGCCGCGACGGGATCCGCGACCGCAACAGCACGCTCGCCGGTCGGAACGTTGTGGTCGACGGTTGCCAGCGTCCGCTCGGGACGACGCACGCGACGACCTTCGCGCCGCAGGCCGGCGAACGCCTGCGGCGACGTCACTTCGTGGACCAGGTGCAAATCGACGTAAAGCAGCGCCACGCCGTCTGCGAGCTGCTTCACGACGTGCGCATCCCACACGCGATCGAACAGCGTGGTCACGCCCGAGCCGGCTCCCGCTCCGACTGCTTGGAGGCCGGCGCGCCTTTGGCCTTCGCGCGCTTCCCCTCCTCGGTCCACGGCATCATCGCCCGCAGCCGCGCTCCGACTTGCTCGATCGGATGCTGTTGTGCGGCCCGACGGAGCTCGTTGAACCGCGGCGAGCCTGCTCGTGCTTCCGCGATCCATTCCTTGGCGAATGCGCCACTGCGGATGTCCGCGAGCAGGCGCTTCATCTCTTCGCGCACGGCGGGGCTGATGACGCGCTCACCTCGGGTCAGATCACCGTATTCGGCGGTGTTGCTGATCGAATGCCGCATGAATCCGAGGCCGCCGCGATAGATGAGGTCGACGATCAGCTTCAGCTCGTGCAGACACTCGAAATAGGCCATCTCCGGCGCGTAGCCCGCCTCGGTCAACGTCTCGAACCCCGCCTGGATGAGCGCGGTAACGCCGCCGCACAGCACCGCCTGCTCGCCAAACAGGTCGGTCTCGGTCTCCTCGGCGAACGTCGTCCCGATGACGCCGGCGCGGGAGCAGCCGATCCCCGTCGCGTACGCGAGCGCATTGGGCAACGCCTTGCCGCTGGCGTCCTGATGCACCGCGACCAGCCCCGGCACGCCGCGCCCCGCCTGATACTCGCTGCGGACGAGATGCCCCGGTGACTTGGGGGCGATCATCGACACGTCGACGGCCGGCGGCGGCATGATTTCGCCGAAGTGAATGTTGAAGCCATGCGCGAACATCAGCGTCTTGCCGGCGCCAAGGGCTGGAGCGACGGCAGTCTCATAGACCGCGCGCTGCTCCTGGTCGGGCACGAGCATCATGATCACATCTCCCGCGCGCGCCGCGTCGGCGACGGGCCGCACCTCCAGGCCGTCCGCCACCGCCTGTTTCCAGGAGGCGCCGTTCGGCCGCAACCCGACGATGACGCGCGCACCGCTGTCGCGCAGGTTTTGCGCGTGCGCATGCCCCTGACTGCCGTAACCGATGACGGAGTACACGCGATCGCGCAGCCGCGCCCGATCGGTGTCCGCCTCGTAGTAAACCCGCACCGCTGACGCCATCGTGCCTCCGGAAAATGAGGATGAGTGTAGGGGCGCAGCATGCTGCGCCCCTACCGGAACACTCGTGATCGCCGCCTTCCTCACGCCGATCACATTTTCGATCAGGAGCACCAGGTTCTCCGCCGTCGCGTCATCTGCATCGATCTCACACGACATCCGCCAGACGCCCGGCGGGCCGTTCGAATCGACCGAGAGGCCGCGGATCGGCAGGTTCCGGCGCCTCAGCACGCCGCACGCGCGCGCAAGGGTGAGGAGCTCACTGCTCATCAACACGGTCACGCAGCGTGCCGCGGTCATACCGGTGCCGCCTCGAGCGGCTCGGACAGCGATCCGCCCGGCACGATCATCGGGAAGACGTTGGCTTCCTGCTCGATCACCAGCTCGACCAGCGCCGGCCCGCGTGCTTCATTCGCCTCGCGCAGCACATCGCGCACCTCGGCAGCATGCTTGACGCGCCACCCGGGAATCCCGTATGCGGCGGCCAGCTTTACGTAATCTGGACTCCAGATCGGCGTGTTCGAGTACCGCCCACCGTGGAAGAACTGCTGCCACTGCCGCACCATGCCGAGGTAGCCGTTGTTGAAGACCGCGAGCTTCACCTCGAGACCTTCCTGAATCATCGTCGCGATCTCGGCCATGTTCATCTGGAATCCGCCGTCACCGGAGATGGCCCAGACCGACTCATCAGGGCGCGCGAGGTGCACGCCCATAGCCGCTGGTACGGCAAACCCCATCGCTCCGAGACCGCCCGACGTGATGTGCGTGTTCGGCCGCTGGAACGGATAGCGCTGCGCTACCCACATCTGATGCTGCCCCACGTCCGACACGATCGTGCATTCCCCGCCCGTGACCTCGGCGAGCGTCGCGAGGATCAATTCTGGTGACAGCCCGCCGGCGAACGCCTCCACGTGAGGCCGCATCAGCGCGGCGATCTCTCTGCGCCACGGCAGGCAGTTGCGGGGCGCGACCACGGCCAGCAACTGCTCCACGACACCGCGCGCGTCGCCGACGAGCCCTACGGCAACCGGGACATTGCGGCCGATCGCGGCGGCATCGATGTCGATGTGCACGATTTTGGCGCGCGGCGCGAACGTGGCCGTATTGCCGGTCACGCGGTCGTCGAACCGCATCCCCACTCCGACGATCAGGTCCGCGGCCTGGATGGCCTTGTTGATGTGCACTTCGCCGTGCATCCCCGGCATGCCGAGGTGCAGCTCGTGTGCCTGGGGGAATGCGCTGATGCCGAGCAGCGTCGTGATCACCGGCATCCCGGCGCGCTCGGCGAGCTCGCGCACCGGCGCGTAGGCGCCGCTCACGATCACGCCATGACCGATCATCAGCAACGGCCGCTCCGCCTGCGCGATCAGCTGCGCCACCTCGCGCAGCGTCGCGTCGGCCGGTGGCTCCGGGCTGGCGGCGTGTCCGCCACTGCGGCGCGAGGGCTGCGGGCGTGTCCGGTACTCCGCTTTTTGATTCTGGACGTCCTTCGGCACGTCCACGAGCACCGGCCCGGGACGGCCTTCCAGCGCGATGGCCATCGCGTCGCGCACGTCGTCGGCCAGCTCTTCGACGTCGCGCACCAGGACGTTGTGCTTCGTGACCGGCATCGTCACGCCGACGACGTCGGTTTCCTGGAACGCGTCCCGTCCCAGCATCGGCCGGCCGACCTGGCCGGTGATCGCGAGGACCGGGGAGCTGTCCATGTGGGCCGTGGCGAGCCCCGTGACGAGATTGGTCGCGCCCGGTCCGGACGTCGCGACGCATACCCCGACGCGACCGCTCGCGCGCGCGTACCCGTCGGCGGCGTGGGCGGCGGCCTGTTCGTGGCGCACGAGCACGTGGCGCAGTGTTTTTTCGTGGCCGTGCAGCGCGTCGTAAAACGGCATGATGGCGCCGCCGGGATAGCCGAACATCACGTCGACTCCGGCCTCTACCAGTGTGCGTCGCAGGATCTGCGCGCCAGTCAGGAGCTCGGTCATGGCCTACACTCCCCAGAAGTAACTGCTGCTCAGGGCCGCGGTCTCGAGCCCGTCGGCGTGATCCGCCTTGTTCAGCGCGTGCACCAAGGCGCGCGCGCCCGCTTCGACGATGTCGGTGGAGGCACCGTGCCCGCTGAGCGACTTGCCGTCGATGCGCACCTGCAGCACCACCCGGCCCAGGCTGTCGCGTCCCGGGGTGACCGATTGCACTGAGAGATCGAGCACCTCGATGGTGCGGCCGACGGCCTCACCGATGGCGGCGAACGCCGCGGCGATCGGTCCGTTGCCGGTCGCGGTGGCTGCGCGATCGCGCATGCCGGGTCCCGCCATGCGTACTTCCGCCATGGCGGTCTCGGTGCCGCACGTCACCCGCAGGTAGGTGACGTTGTACACCTCGGGCGCGCGGTGGAATCCGTCGTGCAACAGGGTGAGCAGGTCTTCATCCAGGATCTGCCGCTTTTTGTCGGCGAGCGCCGTGAACGCCTGGTACAGCTGGTCGAGCGTCGCGGCGTCGGGCTCGTAGCCCAGCTCGCGATAGCGGCGCTCCAGCGCATGCCGGCCGGAATGCTTGCCGAGCACGATGCTCGATCCGCCGGCGCCGACCGTTTCGGGCGCGATGATCTCGTACGTGAGCCCGTTCTGCAGCACGCCGTGCTGGTGAATCCCCGCTTCGTGCGCGAACGCATTGCGTCCAACGATCGCCTTGTTGGGCTGCGGGAAGACGCCGATCTCGTGCGACAAGAGCCGGCTGGTGCGGACGATCTCCCGGGGGTTCACGTGGCAGCGGAACGCGATGACTTGCGGCCGCGTGCGTCCCGCCATGACGATCTCCTCCAGCGCGGCGTTGCCCGCCCGCTCCCCGATGCCGTTCACCGTGCACTCGACCTGACCGGCACCGGCCTCGATCGCGGCCAGGGAATTGGCGACGGCGAGCCCGAGGTCATCGTGGCAGTGCGCGCTCAGCACCACCGTTTCGGTTTCGGGCACGCGCTCACGGACCGTTCGAAACAGCGCGCCGTATTCCGCCGGCGTCGTGTAGCCGACGGTGTCGGGCAGATTGATCGTCGTTGCCCCCTCCGCGACCGCGACCGCGACGACCCAACACAGGAACTCCAGGTCGCTGCGCGTGGCGTCCTCCGCCGAGAACTCCACGTCCGAGGTGTGCTGGCGGGCGCGGCGTACCGCGCTGCGGACGCGTTCGAGGCAGGCCGCGCGGTCGTTGCGCAGCTTCCGTGGACGCCGCGCAGATCGCCTTGCGAGGCGGCGGGGAAGCCGGCTTCGATGACGTCCACGCCGAGCGCGTCGAGTTGCCGGGCGAGGCGCAGTTTGGCTTCCGGTGTCATCGCATTGCCGGGTGCCTGTTCGCCGTCGCGCAACGTGGTATCGAAGATGATGACATCCTTAGCCATGGCTTCCCCCTTACCGCGGTGAAAAAAAAAGACCGCGAACCTGATTAGGTCCGCGGCGCCGGTGCTGCTTCTGCGTTGTCGAGCGACTTCTTAGATCGTTACCTCCGCGCGCGCCACGAACCTTCCCCTGAGCAGTGTAAGGCTCAGGAGTCCAAGGACCAGGAGAAGCAGCGCGAGCGACATTGAGGTTAATCTCCACCCTTACAGCCGCCTGTCAAGAGTCCTGAAGGGCGGTGGAGGACGGTGGAGGTTGGTGAAGGTTTTTCCGTACTCATGGCACGGTAAAGCCGCCACGTCAAAAACCGCGCTCGATTGTGCCGTTCATTCAACTCCTGCCACACGCGCTCGTCAAGCAAACCAACCTCTTTTGCAAATCGCAATGAGTATCCGACCTCGGTCAATGACGAGAGGGCAATATCCAAAAACCGTCGAAATTCCTTGCGTCCTTTACGCGCCGACCCCTCGACAATATTGACGGCTCCCGAGAAGGCAGCCCGCCGGATCTGAGATGTGAGGCCGAAACGCTCGTCGCGGGGAAAGGACTGAGTCGCGCGATACACGGCGAGTGCTAGTTCGTGGCATTCTCGCCACGCATGCAGCTTTTCATAAGGAGGAGGCACAGTTCGAAACTACCAGACGACCCAATAGAGACGGTGCGATTTGGCCGCGCGCAAGAGCTTTTTCGCGCGCAAACCTTCACCAACCTCCACCGTCCTTCACAACCTTGCATCTCCAGAGCCACCGAGAGGAGTTGAACCTCCGACCGCTCGATTACGAATCGAGAGCTCTACCACTGAGCTACGGTGGCGTGGTCACCTAAGTTAGCGGTGGGCCGCCCGATACGGTACTCCACGGCTTCGCCACGACGGCCCACCTTTCCATACCTACCGCATCGAGCGCGTGGACCTGCGACCGCGGCCATCAGGAGAGGTGCCGCTTGCCGGCTATCTGACGGGGACTTCCGCGAGGAAGACGTCGGAGCGGGGTGAGCCGTTCATGTCCGAGGTGAACAGGACGTAGCGACCGTCGGCACTCTGCCGTACGAAGCTGTACGTCGTGTAATTCGTCGACGTATTGTACGCGTGACCCAAGAGGCGGCGCTGCCCACTGGCCGTCACGAAGATCATCCCGCCCGGCGCGAGATACCCACTGCCCGGCGGCACCAGCCCGCCCTGCGTGCTGAAGATCGCCCACTGATCGTCGAGCGATGCTGGGTGTTGGTTCCAGTTGCCGTTCGCGTAGTAGTCGTTGGCGCTCGCCGGAGGCCCCAAGTTCTGATTGGAGCAATCGGTGAGGAACTGGTCGTAGTTGTGCGGCGCCGACGTGTTCCAGTTCAGGCCCATCCAACGGTCACGGAGGGCCGCCATATGATTGAACTGCGGACCGGGGTCACCCGACGCTGTGCAGATGATCGCGTTCTGCGTGAAATCCCAGAGCAGCAGTCCTTCCTGTGGCGTGGTGTTGATCGCCACCTGCCGCACGCTGCCGTTCCGGTTGATTTGCGGCTGGTCCACGTTCGAGACCATTTGCGTCTTGAGCGTGCCGGTCGACGGTTCATAGCCCACAACCACGGGGCCGGACGGACCACGCATCCAGGTGAAGAAGGCGTCGCTCTCCGACTGCTGCAGCCACACGGCCTCGGTCTCGTTGTTCACCGGCCACCCGTTGCCTGGCGCCGCAGTCATTGTCCGAATATCGATGCGCTGCACGCTGCTACAGTTGCTCACGTAAGCGTAGTACGGCGTCGCAGGATTCGACGAGAAGGCAAAGGACTGATCGTGACACGGGGTGAAGCTCCCCGTGAGGCGGCGGGCGTTGCCCACCCCCACACCAGGCGTGAAGTCCACGAGCCAGTACCCACTGCCGTTTACGAGCACGGCCCGGGTATTCCCGTCGTAGGGGAGTGACACCTCGTCGCCGCCCTCGGCGTAGTCGTGATACCAAGACGAGGACGACGTGGGGAACGTGCCCGAGGTGAGCTTGTAGATCTTCACGCCCGTCGTCGGGTCCGGATACCAGCTCCCGGCCGCGAGCCGCAGCACATTGAGAGTGCCGTAGGCCGCGGTGAGCGGCCCCTGGGCGGTCGTCGCTACGGGGAGCAGCGTCGGGTCCGGCGTCCCGCCCGGCGGCGGCGCAGCGACGGTGATCGCTGCCGCGCCACTCTTTCCTTCGCTGGTCGCGGTGATCGTCACCGAGCCTGCTGCCACGCCGGTCACGAGCCCGGCTCCATTGACCATGGCGACCGCCGTGTCGCCGCTCGTCCAGATCACGGTCCGTCCGGACAAGGAGTTGCCATTCGCGTCCTTCGGAGTCGCGGTCAGCTGCACCGTCCTCCCTTCGTCCACCGAGGCTTGCGCTGGCGTCACCGCCACCGACGCGACCGGCTCAACCGCACTAGGCGTCACCGTGACCGTAGCCGTGTCTGACTTGCCACCGGGGTTCGAGGTGGCCCAGACCTTGAAAGTGCCTGTGTTGGCGTTGCTGTAGTGCGCGTAGTGACGCCCACCGTTGACACTGTTGTTGCCGATCGTGCCGTCCGACGCGCCCCACGTCACGATGATCTGGGCGGTGTCGCCCGAGGTCAGGAGACCGACCGCCATGAGGGCGACGTCTTGATTGGGCTGCACGGCAACGGCTTTCGGTGAGATGATCAGCGCAGCGACAGTTGGGGCTGGCGGTGTCGTGGCACCGGGTGACTCGCACGCGATAGCCGCCACGACCCCGATGCCGACAAGCACCGCCAGGCGGCGGAAGAGCTTGTGTTTGAACGACATGCAGCGCGCCTCCACCTCTGCGTTGCCGCCTTTCGGCGGGTGTGCTTTGAGCACCGTGCTCCGCGTGAGCCCCCAGGCGCGGCCAAGCCTACCCGGGCATTTGCCGTCGAGCGGTGATCTGAGTCATGCTTCCGTCGGCCAAGGATGCCAGATCGTGCGGGGCGCCTAACGCCCGACCCGGGAGGACTGATCCACTCCGGCTCGTCGAGTAGATACTCGATGATAGCCGGTGAAACGGCTAGCGGCCCGCAGACAACGGCGGTGCCCATGGTGGTGTCAAACGTTTCGCTGCCCACCGTCGCCAGTAGTCACACTCGTCACCGCCCGTCGCTGAAACACAACGGCCAGCGCTGGTGTGCGCCGGCCGTCCAGGATTACGAATCGAGAGCTCTACCACTGAGCTACGGTGGCGGCCCTCTAACTTAGCGGCGCGCTGTTCGATACGGTACTCCACAAGCGCCACTCAGTGACTGGCGAACAACAGCTCCCGTAACCGCGCCGCGGCCGGACTCAGCGGCGCTCCCTGGCGCTGAATCACGAGCAAATCCCGCACCCACTGACGGCCCTGAAGTCGGATCGAGACGACCCGCGGGTCGCGCGTCCGTACGGCGTGCCGCGAGACGACGGACACGCCCAGCCCGGCGGCCACGGCTTCGCGCACCGCCTCCGTGCTCCCGAGCTCCATCACGGGCCGCAACGTCACGCCTAGCTCGGCAAGGGACCGCTCGGCCACGGCGCGCGTGCTCGACCCTTCCTCTCTCGAGATGTAGGGCTCTCCCATGAGCGCGTCGGCTCGCAGCGTGCGGCGGCGCGCCAGCTTGTTGCGACGCGCGACGATGGCCACCAGCTCGTCCTTCACCCACGGCTCGCTACTGAGTCCCGGGCGGACCGGCGCCGCGCCGATCACGCCGAGCTCCACCGCACCCGCCGCGACCCACTGCTCGACTTCACGCGTGTCCCCGATACGGAGCGTGAGCGCGATCTGGGGATGCGCCTCATGAAATCGTCCCAGGACTTCGGGGAGGAGGTAGGTACCCGGGGTCGTGCTCGCGGCTACCGCCACGGCTCCCGCCCGCAATCCCCGCAGCTGGATGGCCGCTTGCTCGGCGCTCGTCACCAAACCGAGCGCCTGACGGACGAACGGCTCAACGAGACGGGCGGCGGCGGTTGGCCGGACCCCGCGCCCGGCTCGCTCGAACAGTGGCACACCGAAGAACGCTTCGAGCCCGCGCAGGTGCTCCGAGACCGCGGGCTGGCTGAGGCGGCGCGCCTGCGCGGCGCGGCTTACGCCGCCTGAATCCAGCACGGCGAGGAACAGCTCGAGGCGGTGCAGCGTGAGGCCAGGTTTTGGCATAGGGTTCAACCGATGTGACGTATTAAAACGTCGTATTTGTCCTATGTCGAGTGGGAGGCGAGCATCCGATACCCAATAACTGGAGACCATGATGTCGCTCCGTTTGACCATCGCGCTCGCGGTTCTGGCCGTTCCCGCGGCCCTCGCGGGCCAGACCCGAACCGCGCCGGC
>QHUQ01000202.1 GCA_003221985.1 Gemmatimonadota bacterium
TGTCGTCGCGCTGCACGAACCGCCACACGACGCGCCGCTGCTGCCGCACCGAGTCCTCGAGCTGCGCGCCGAACACCGCTGCATCGTCCGCGGGCGGCCGCACCATACCGAAGGCCGCCCATAACATCGGGATCGCCGGGACGAGCGACCGGAAATTCTTCGCCGGGTCCGCCCACAGCACGGAGTCGCCGATGACGACCGCCGCGCCGCTGCCGAAGCCCAACGGCCCCGCGTAATCGAAGCGCAGCGAGTCGGGCGGTACAATCCGCGCGGTGCCCCGCCCCGCATACCTCACCTGCTCGTCCTGATAGCGCCAGCGAAATCGAATCAGCGCTGCGGCGCGCGGCAGAGTCGTCCGGGTCCACAACGTCGCGCTATCGCGGTTGGCGGGCGCCAGCGCCATCGGGACGAGCGGCGGCGGTACGTGGTGCCCCGGACAGGCCGCGAGCAACGCACCGGCGCCAATGTAGGAAAGGGCACGCAGCGGGTCAAGCGAAACACGTTGTCCCCTCAATAGTTAAACCCAAAAAAGAAGTCTACAAAGCGGCGACCGCGCGTGCTCTGCGGCAGGCCGTACACGTCGACATCGGAGGTCGCGAGCCGGTACCCGACGTCGAGCCGCAGCACCAGCGGCGGCCCGATCGGCATCCGCAATCCCAGTCCGCTCGAGCCGAGCACGCCGCGGCGCGTCGTCGTCTTGGACCACGCCCGGCCGTAGTCGAGGAAGAACGCGCCTTGCACGCCGGGGAAGCGTGCGGCGCCGAACGGAAAGCCGATCGTGAGAAAATCGGTGATCGGAAAGCGGTACTCCGCGTTGACGAGCCAGGCCCGCGTGCCCGACACGTAGCCATAGCGCGGATAGCCGCGCAGCCCCCACGAGCCGCCGATGCTGAGATGGCGCGGGCGCTCGCCGCCGGACGCATAGCCCTGGACGCGCAGCGCCACGGCGCTGTGCAGCGACATCCGCAGATACTTGCGCACGTCCGCCGACACGAGCCACGAGTCGAACCGGCCATGCGTCAGGTCGTTCACCAAACCGGTGGTGAGGTTGTAGCGCTCGCCGTCGATCGGTCCCGTGGGCAACCACAGCGTGTTGTCCTTCACGTACGTCAGATAGTTCGACGCCAGCCAACCGACGCGGCGCGGCTCATCGACGTCTGCCGACTCGAGGTCGAACCGATCCGAGTGCTCGAGCCGATACTCGCCGACGATGCGGCGGAAGCGCGTGAACGGATAACGCACCTGGGCGAATGCACCGTACGACCGCTCTTCGAACAGCGTGCTGAAATCACCTTCATAGTAGAGGCCGCGCTGGCGAAATGCCCCGACGCCCCAGTTGATGCGGCGCGACTGATTCAGATAGAAGGCGGAGCCGCTGAAGTTGTCGAGCAGACTGCCGTACCCGGAGCTCTGGAACGAGGAGAGCGTGAGAAAGACGAGGTGATCGGACAGGAGGTCGCTGAACACGAACACCGCACCCTGTACCGATCCCAGCCCCGGCGCGACGGCGGCGTCGCCCGCGGCGAAGTCGAGACTGAACTTCCGCTCGTACGGTGCCCCGTCCGTACGCGCGTATTGCGGGTGCGACAGCTCGCCCCAGGTCCACGCCGCCGCCGGCAGGCTGTCGCCCCGCGCGAGCGTGAACACGCTCGTGGAGTCTTGCAGCGGCGGCGCGACGTAGATGTTGAAGCTCAAATCGGCGAACCCTCCGAACAGCAGGCCGCCGTCTTTCCCCGGCACCCATTGCGGATCGAACGCGCCGTTCAGTGTTCTCGTCTCGCGGCGCCCCTTCCCCGTCGGGTCGATCGAATACACCTGGAAGGTGCCGTCGCGATCGCTGGCGAAGTAAATGCGCTCCCCGCCCCAGCGCGGCGCCTCGTCGCGCCAGTCACCGTACGTCAGGTACCGGACCGCGCTGGACGCGAGATCGAGCGCAAACAGGTTGTGCGCGCCGCCACGCCCGAACGGCGTGCGATCCGATGAGAACACGATGGTCCGCCCATCGGGGCTGAACGTGGGATCGACGTCTTCATAGCGATCGGAGGTCAGCCGCTCCAGGCGGCCAGAGCCCGCCGAATCGGCGATCCAGAGTCGGTAGAGATCCGAATAACCAGAGACCGACAGCCCGCTGAACACCACGCTCTTGGCGTCGGGCGCCCAGGTGGGCGACAGAATCGAGACGAGCTCCGGAAACTGATAGCGCCCCACGACCTTCGCGCGCTTCAGGTCCCAGAAAAACAGCGCGTCGCGCTCGGCATACCTGCTGCTGAAGGCCGCGATGCCCGCGGCATTCACGTCGATGCGCGATTCGAAGAAATGGAACGACTCGAATTGCTCGCTGCGCTCACCCTGCACCACCGACCGCTTGCCCCGCGTCCCGCGGTGCGCCAGGCTCTGCGCATAGATCGTCGCGTAGCCGCTGGACGGCGAAAAGAACAGGAACGACGGGACGGTATCACCCGGCAGCTGATAGGCGGTCGGCTTGATCGCCAGCTCCGTGAGCTTGCGCGCCGTGATCGCGAGCGGCGGCTGCGTGGCGACGGCGGGATAGTAATGTTGCCGCATCCAGTATTGCCATTCCTCCGAGAGCTGCTCGATTGTCCGCCCGTACACGCCGACGAGCGCGGCATCGAAGCTGCTGTACTTCCAGATGTCGCTGTAGAACTCCAGAATGCGCCACTCGCCGTAGCGCTCGGCGAGAAAGCGGTGGATGCAGCCGCCGACCGGGTAGATGAGCCCGCCGTAGGCGTACGTCAGCTGTGGCAGCGTCGGCAGGCCGCCCGTGATCGTCATATCGCGCAGCACCATTTCGTCGCGGCTGTCCTCGCCCGCGGAAAAGAATTCGGCGAGTCCTTCCGTCCACCACAGCGGAATTCCCGCCTGCCGGAAACGCGGGTACCGCGCGAACGTCTGCACGGCGAGGCTCAGCTGAAAGACGTGCACCAGCTCGTGACGGATGGTGTGCCGGAACTCGGCGTAGCTGCCGCGGAACGGGAGTGCGACCCGGCGCTTCAGGAATTCGGTGACGCCGAGCAGGCCTTCGGGTGGAATGAACGGCAGGATGTTCGTCTGCTCGAAATCCGTGTGCGATGCATACACGATCAGGGGGATGCGGCGCGTGACGGCATGGTTGAAGCGCCGCTCGAGCGCGTCGTAGCTCTCCTCGGCATAGGCCAGTGCGACGCGGCCCAGCTCTTCTTCTTCGGGATAGTAGTAGAGATCGACGTGCTCGCCGCGCAGCACGCGCCAGTCAAAGCGGCGGTACTGGATCTTGTTCTGACCGAAGTAGCCGTACTGCGCGAACAGAGAGGTAGAGCAGAGGACCGTGACACAGGCTAAAGCCTGTGCCCAACGAAGCATTGCCGTAAACGGCATTCCCCTCATCTATGAATGCTCCGTATCCGATCGCCCTGGCCGATCGCGTCCAGCACCGTGCTGCCTCCCCCGGCCACCCGGCCGAAGACCGTGTAGGTGCCATCGAGGTGGGGCTGCGCCGAATGCGTGATGAAGTACTGGCTGCCGCCGGTATCGGGCCCCGAAAGCGCCATCCCGACCGTCCCCGTCTCGTACCGCACCGGATTGATCTCGTCGCGCAGCACGAATCCCGCCCCCGGTCCGCCCCAGCCGTCCCCCCGGGGATCGCCATCCTGCACGACAAAGTTCGGCACCACCCGGTGCCAGCGCGTCCCGTCGAAATATCGCCGGTCGACGAGGGTGAGGAACGCCGCAACGGTGAGCGGAGCCTCCGCGGGGAGCAGCTCGATCTCCAGTGTGCCGCGGTCGGTCTCGAGAAAGACGCGCGGATTCGTCCCGCCGAGGGCGGGCGCGAGCCAGCGGCGGGCCACGTCCCGATAGTCGGCGAGGGTGCGGCCGGTCGCGATCGGCGTGACCGATCCCCAGACGTCGCGCGCGTCGGGCAGCGTGTCGGCGGCGAGGCGTCGCACGAGATAGTCGTCAGGCCGGGCGGGGGGCGGCACCACCGAGATGAACTTCGTCGCGACTCGCAAACGGCCAGTGGGAGACGCCGCGGCAATGGCGCCGAGCGCCGACACGGCGGACAAGCGGGCGTCATTGAACGGGTCGCCGTCCGCCCGCATGTATGCCGCGACCAGCAGATCCACGTCGTCGCTGCTAGGATGGCGAGCCAGGAGGTCGGCCGCGACGCTGCGCACGGCGGGGTCGGCATGCGTGATCAAGGTGCGCGCCCGCGCGAGCAGCGCGGAATCGGTCGCCGGCACGGTGCGCTGCAACGCCTGGAGCGCCTGGGCGACTACCCGGCCATCGGGATCGGCCAGCTGCGCTTCCAGACGGTCGCGCGCACGGGCGGCGCCGAACGCCTCCGCGGCCACGCTGCGCCACCGCCAGTCGGCATCGCCGGTGACGGCCGCGGCGGCGCTCACCCCTGCGGCGCTGTCCGCCTGCGCCAGGGCGATCAGGGCCTGCCGCTTGATGGCAAACACGCTGCTCGTGAGGCGCGCCCGCAACGCTTCAATCGCAGCGCTGCCGCGCAGCACGCCCAATGTCGTTTCGGCCTGGACGGCGACGCCGATGTCGCGATCGGCGGCGAGCGGAACGACGGCGCCCGCGAGCCCGGAATCACGGAACGAGGCCAGCGCACGGAGTGCGTTGATGCGGATGTGCGCGTCGCGGTCGTCGAGCAATGGGCGCAACCCGTCGATCGCGCCGCGCGCATCGATCCTGGCGCTGTCCAGCAGCGCCTTGCTGATGCCGCGCGCCGCGACCATCCGGATCTGCTGATCGCCGTCGCGCAGGGCCCGGATGAGCGACGCGGCGCCGGCGGCGGCGCGGAGGCGCGCGAGCGAGTAGAGCGCGGGCCACCGGGTGGACGGATCGGTCGCGTCGGCGAACCGGACCAGCGCGGCGACCGGTGCACGCGGGCCGAGGCGCCACGCCTCGAGCAGCGCGGCGTTGATCACGGGTGTCGCCGCGTCGGGCGAGCCGCCGGCGATGATGTCGCTCAGCGCGCGCGCGCCCTCGTCGCCGCCGATCTTGGCGATCGCCGTCACCGCTTCGCGCTGCGGCGCGCGTTGATCGGTTGAAGGCACCGAGCGAATCAGCTGCAGCAGCGGCGCGACGGCCCGGGCATCCTTGAGCAACCCCAGCGCGAATGCGGCCGCGGACTGCACGCCGGGCACCGAATCGTTGAGGATGGGGAACAGCAGATCGAGCGCCGCGGGGTCGCCGATGCGGCCCGCGGCGAGCGCCCCCTGACGCCGGATGGAGGGATCGCCGTGACTCAGCGCTTCCCGCAGCACCGCCGGATCGAAGTGGCGCGCATCGGCCGCGGCCAGCAGCCCCGCGAGTACGCCCACCGTCGTTTCACTCGGCTGCTGCGCACGCAGCGGGCGCGCCGCGAGCAGCGCGAGCGGGAGGAGGACGCTAGAGACGAACCGGGTCTGCCGTGGGTTCGAGCAGCTCACGCACGTGCTCCGGAAGGCGCGATAGAGTGTGTTGCGGGTTCAGCGCGATCAGCGACGTTTCCGCCGTGGCGAGCAGCTCGTCGGTCGCCGCCCGTTCCACCGCATAGCCGAAACTCACCCGCCGCGAGGCCAGGTCGCGCACCCAGCAGCGGACGCGAATCATATCATCATAGCGCGCGGGCCGGCGGTAGCGGATGTGCGCATCCGTGACGGTGAGGTACGTGCCCTGCGCTTCCAGCTCCTTGTACGAGACCCCCCGCTCGCGGAGGTGTTCCGTGCGGGCCATGTCCATCCAGATGAGATAATTCGCGTGATAAACGAATCCCATCTGATCGGTTTCGGAGTAATTCACGCGGTGCAGTACCGCGCTGATCACGGGCGAGTTATTCCCCGTAGGGGATCCAGATGTTCTTCACTTCCGACGCGCGCCGCAGGAACTCGCGCCCTTCGCCCTGACGCGCATCCAGCCAGTCGCGGGCGCGCGCGCTCGCCCACGTCCGCTTCATGTTCGCCGCCGACGCCAGCTCCACCGCCTTCACGCCCGCCGCCGAGCCGCGGTACCACATGCCGTCCACGTCGTCATGCTCGGCGAGCACTTTGGCGAGGGCATCCTTGGCACCGGTGATCACGTTGATCACGCCGTCCGGCACGTCGGAGGTCTCGAGCACCGTGTAGAACTCCGTCACCGCCAGCGGCTGCGGCTCCGAGGGCACGACGATGACGGTATTGCCGACCGCGACCGCGGGCGCCACCAGCGAGACGAAGCCGAGCAACGGATACTCGTCGGGGGCGGCGATGCCGAGCACGCCGACCGGCTCGTTCATCGCGAGCGTGACCCCGCGAATCGGCGTGTGATGGACGGCGCCGTCCCACTTGTCGGCCCACGCGGCGTACGTGAACAGCCGCGCGATGCTCGCGTCGACTTCCTGGCGCCCTACTCTGGCCGCGAATTCTTCAGCACGCGTCGCCAGGTTCTCGGCGATGAAGTAGAGAATCTGGGCGCGCATGTGCCCGCTGCCCCGGCCCCACCCTGCGGCGGCGTGCGCCGCCTCGACGGCATTGCGCACGTCTTTGCGATTGCCTTCGGCGACTTCGCCCAATGTCCGACCGTCCGGTCCGACGATCTTGCGGGAGTAGCCCTGATCTGGCCTTAACTGCTTTCCTCCGATAAACAACTTGTAGGTTCGATCAATGGGAGGGAGCTCGGAATGCGAAATGGGGAATGCGGAAGGCGAAATTGATGCCTCCGGCTTCTCAACGCTCACCTTGTCATTTCGCATTTCGAGTTTCGCATTCCGCATTTCGTATTCCGGTCTCAAGTACTCATACATCCCTTCCCTGCCGCCCTCGCGCCCAAAGCCCGACTCGCGATACCCACCGAACCCCGACGCCGCATCGAACAGATTCGTGCAATTGATCCAGACGACTCCGGCCTTGAGCTTCGGCGCGACGTCGAGCGCGAGATTGATGTTCTCCGTCCACACGCTCGCCGCGAGACCGTAGGGGGTGTTGTTCGCCAGCTCGACCGCCTCCTTCGGCGTGCGGAACGTCATGCTGACGAGCACCGGGCCGAAGATCTCGACCTGCGCAATCGTCGCGGCGGGTGAGACGTCGGTGAACAGCGTGGGCGGATAGAAGTAGCCTTCCGTGGGGCACGCCCACGACGGCTGCCACATCTTCGCCCCTTCCTCCACTCCCTTCTCCACGAGGCCGCGGATGCGCTCGAGCTGCACCGGCGCCACGATCGCACCCATGTCGACCGCTTTGTCGAGCGGCGAGCCGACACGCAGCTTCTCCATGCGGGCGTGCAGCTTCTGCGTCAGGCGGTCGGCGACCCCTTCCTGCACGAGCAGCCGCGAGCCGGCGCAGCACACCTGGCCCTGATTGAACCAGATCGCATCGACGACGCCTTCGACCACGCTGTCGAGATCGGCATCCTCGAACACGATGAACGGGCTCTTGCCACCCAGCTCGAGGGTGAGCTTCTTGCCGCTGCCCGCGGTCGCCTTGCGAATGATGCGGCCGACTTCCGTGGAGCCCGTAAAGGCGATCTTCTGCACGTCGGGATGCTCGACGAGATGCTTCCCGGTTGCCCCATCTCCCGTCACGACATTGAACACGCCGGGGGGCAGCGCGGCGGCTTGCGCGATCTCCGCGAAACACAGTGCGGTCAACGGCGTGAATTCGGCGGGCTTGAGGATGACGGTGTTCCCCGCTGCGAGGGCGGGCGCGACCTTCCACGCCACCATCAGCAGCGGGAAGTTCCAGGGAATGATCTGCCCCACCACGCCCACCGGCACGTAGCCGGGGAATTCGCTGTCGCGCAGCTGCGCCCAGCCGGCGTGGTGATAGAAGTGCCGCGCGGCGAGCGGGATATCGAGATCACGGGTCTCGCGGATCGGCTTGCCGTTGTCGAGGCTTTCGAGCACGGCCAAGAGCCGCGACTGGCGCTGCACTTCGCGCGCGAGGGCGTACAGGTAGCGGGCGCGCGCGTGTGCCGGGAGGTCCGCCCACGCGGGCGCGGCGGCGTTGGCGGCGGCGACGGCGGCATCCACGTCCGCCTTGCTTCCCTGCGCCACACGCGCCAGCACCGCTTTCGTCGCCGGGTTGATCGTCTCGAAGTACTGCCCTTCGGAGGGGGCGA
>QHUQ01000203.1 GCA_003221985.1 Gemmatimonadota bacterium
CACAGTACGACAGGCCGCTGGCAACGACTGATGCAGCCGCTCAAGCGGATACAACGATTCGTGCGTAAGCCCCTACGTGAAAAGCTCGTGGCCTTGCGAGCTCGAAGTTGGCACCTCCAGAAGCTTGGGACGCCTTTCATTCCGTACGCGGGCTGCCGCGCTGGATGCCTGCTGCACGGCGCGGGCGAACGACTGACCTCCTATGAAAGGACGCGCCGCGTCTGGATCGACGTCGGGGCCCATCTCGGCGAGATGACCTTCGCGCCGGCCCGGCTGGATCCGAACCTCACGGTTTTCGCCTTCGAACCTAATCTGGCCGTCGCCGTCAAACGGGTCGGCCTGATAGCGAACTTTGTCGTCCTCCCCATGGCCGTCGGCGAGGAGGACGGCTGTCGCCCATTCTATGTAAACCAGCACGACGCCGCCAGTTCACTCCTCCCTTTCGACCAAGAAGGCTTGAGAAATTGGATCGGCGGCGAGCAGCTCAACGTCGAGCGGACGGTGTCGGTGTCTGCAATCCGCCTCGATACCTTCATGGAGCTCATGAGAATCCCGAGAATCGCCTTTCTGAAGATCGATGCGCAGGGGGCGGATCTCGCCGTCGTGCGTTCTGCCGGCTCGAGGCTCGAGGATATCGACTCGATCACCCTCGAGGTAGCGATCACCCCAGTTCAACTTTATACCGGTGCGACAAGTAAGGAGCTTGTGGTCGGGTTCCTCCAGGAGAGAGACTTCGAATTAGTTCGGACCGTGCGCCAGAGCTTCGATCAAGAGGAAAACCTCACCTTCGTCCGGAAGCCTCTGCGTGACGTGCTCGTCCCGGGACGGGACATACCCTGACTCGCCGGAATGCGCTTCGGAAGCACGAGAGTCAGTGAAACCGGACAGACCGATGGGCTTCAGCCAGGTGAGCATCGATACCGTGAGGGAGTACTGGGATCGCCGGCCGTGTAACGTCCGCCATTCGCCCAGTCCCCTCGGGAGCCGGGAGTACTTCGACGAGGTCCAGGCGAGGAAGTATTTCGTCGAGCCACACATCTTACGGTTCGCCCAGTTCGAACGTTGGCGGGGTAAGCGAGTGCTCGAGATTGGTTGCGGTATCGGCACCGGTACTGACAGTTTCGCTCGTCACGGTGCCTGCGTCACTGCTGTCGACCTGTCCAACGAGTCCTTGAGAATCGCCCGGCGCCGTATTGAGCTCCATGGGCTTCAGAACCAGGCGCGCTTCTACGAGGGCGATGCCGAGGAGCTCACCTCGTTCGTGCCTGTTGAGCCTTACGATCTGATTTACTCCTTCGGAGTCATCCATCATACGCCCCGGCCAGCGAGCGTCATCGCACAGATGCGGCATTACGCCAGGCCAGGGACCGTCGTGAAGGTGATGGTGTATCACCGCTACGCGTGGAAGGTGCTCTGGATCTTGCTCAGGTACGGCAACGGCCGATTCTCGGCTTTGGACGAGCTGGTCGCCCGACATTCCGAAGCCCAGACAGGATGTCCGATAACCTACACGTTCAGTAGACGCAGCATTCGCAGGCTCCTGGAAAGCTACGGCTTTCGTGTCACCGAGATGCAGGTCGATCACATCTTCCCCTATCGGATCGCCGACTACGTCCGTTATCGCTACGTCAAATCCTGGCCGTGGCGAGGCCTGCCGCGACCGGTCTTTCGGTGGCTCGAGCGGCACTTCGGTTGGCATCTGTGCGTCACGGCAGAGAACGTCGGAAGCTCTGCTGGGGAACCCCTCGAGAAGCGGAGGAGCTGATGACCAAGACGATTTCAGTGATCGGCCTCGGCAAGTTGGGCGCTCCGATGGCCGCGTGCTTCGCGACGAGGGGATTCGGGGTGCTGGGCGTCGACCAGGATGCGCGCAAGGTCGAAGTGATGAACCATGCGATCCCTCCAGTTTTCGAGCCGCGACTCGACGAGCTACTGCGCGAGTCCAAGGGCCGGTTTCTTGCTACACGGGACGTGGAAGCCGCAGTGCTGGACACGGAGGTGACCTTCATTGTCGTCGCTACGCCGAGTGAGCCAGGCGGCGGTTTCTCCTTGCGCTACGCCCTTCCCGCCTGTGAGTCCATCGGCCGTGCTCTACGGGCCAAAACGGACTTCCATCTGGTGTGCCTGACAAGCACGGTGATGCCTGGCACCACAGGCGGGCCGATTCGTAGTGTGCTGGAGGAAGCGAGCGGCAAGCGCTGCGGCACGGACTTTGGGCTGTGCTACAGCCCCGAATTCATCGCCCTCGGGAGTGTCATCCGAGACTTCCTGAATCCGGACTTCTGCCTGATCGGCGAATCTGATCCGCGATCGGGTGACATCCTGGAGGCGCTCTACAAACGGACCTGGGAGAACAACCCGGCCGTTGCCAGAATGAATTTCGTCAACGCGGAAATCGCCAAGCTCGCCGTTAATACCTATGTCACGACGAAGATCAGCTTCGCCAACATGCTCGCCCGTGTATGCGAAAAGTTGCCGGGCGCGAATGTCGATACTGTCACCGCCGCTCTGGGGCTCGATAGTCGAATCGGACCAAAGTACTTGAAGGGTGCGGTCAGCTACGGTGGACCTTGCTTCCCGCGCGATAATCTGGCGTTCGCCGCCCTCGCCGACCACGTCGGCGCTCCTGCGGATATCGCCAAGGTCACAGACCGATTCAACCGAATGCAACTTGTATGGCTCGCCGATGTCGTGGAGGGACATATTCCCGATGGCGGCATCGTCGGCATCCTCGGCCTCACCTACAAGCCGAACACTGATGTCGTGGAAGAAGCGCCGGGCCTGCTCCTAGCGCACGAGCTGGCCTCTCGCGGCGTGAGGGTGACGGCTTACGACACGGCGGGCAGTAAAAACGCCACACAGGTATTGGACGGAAAGGTGTCCCTCGCGGCCACCGCCTCCGAATGTATCCAGAAAAGCGATGTCGTCGTCGTGGCCACGCCGTGGCAGGAATTTCAAACCATCCCCGTCGAGCGCTGGGCACGCCAGTACCCGCCGCGCACTGTTATCGATTGCTGGCGCGTGCTGAAGGATCTCGCGGCTTGTGATGGCGTCCAGTACCTCGGCCTGGGCATGGGTAACACACTGGGTGCCGAGGCCAAGGAATCAGTGCTCCGCTAGTGATCACCATCTTCGCCACTCCCAAACCCTTTACCGGGCACATTGCCATCATCCAGCGCAACGCTATCACCAGCTGGACTCTGTTGCGCCCTCGGCCGGAGATCGTACTCGTCGGGGACGACCAAGGCGTGGCTGAAATCGCGACGGAGTTGGGCGTGCGCCATCTTCCCGTTGTGGAGCGCAACGAGTATGGTACGCCGTTGCTCCGCGATATTTTTGCGAAAGCCGAAGGGCAGGCAACCCATGACCTCCTTTGCTACATCAATGCCGACATCCTCCTGCTTGGCGACTTCATGAATGCGGTCAAGCAAATAACGGGATGGAGGCGCCCATTTTTGATGATTGGCCGTAGGACGGACGTCGGGATCGCGTCCGCGCTCAGTTTCGGCTCGCCAGGCTGGGAGACCGACGCCAGGCGACGAGCTGCCCACGAAGGAGAATTGAAGGCGCCCATGGCTATCGATTATTTTGTCTTTACCCGAGGCCTCTACGGCCGCATTCCGCCCTTTGCTCTCGGACGCTGTGCGTGGGACAACTGGCTTGTCTGGAGGGCACGCTCTCTCAAAACCCCCGTCGTGGATGCGACCGGCAGCGTTCTCGCCATCCATCAGCATCACGACTATTCACACCATCCAGGGGGCTTCGAGGGGGTCTGGCGGGGCGAGGAGGCGCGGCGAAACCGTGAGCTCGCCGGTCCTCGCGCGTTTGCAACCATCGAGGATGCGACACATAAGCTCACCGCTGAGGGAGTCAAGCGAAACTTTTTCTGCAGGCTCGCGCCTCTGAGAAGAACCCTTCAACGAAGATGGCTGCAGCTGTTGGAAGTAAGCTGGCCAGTCCGCTACGCGTTAGGCCTCCGTCGAGCAAATCTGGCGAGACTGACGGCCAAGGTGGCCTCGATCGGCGGCCAGTTGCGTCAAGGCCGACAGTAAAAAACGCGCAAAGGAGGAGGGCAAAACGGTGGACTGGAAAGATCGCAGGGTACTCGTTACGGGTGGGGCGTCGTTCATCGGCTCCCACCTGGTCGATGCATTGGCAGATCGCGGCGCCGCGATTCGCGTCGTCGACGACTTGAGTAGCGGCAGGCTTGAGAACATCAGCGAACACGTCAGCCAAGGGCGCGTCGAATTCCTCCGGGCCGATCTCCGCGACCCCGGTATCGCCGAGCAAGCCGCCGACGGGATGAACATTGTCTTTCACCTCGCCGCTGACCATGGCGGACGCGGTTATGTGGATCTCCACCAGGCCGCCTGCGCCACCAACCTGATGTTCGACGGCCTCGTCATTCAGGCCTGTCACCGCGCGAGGGTGGACAAGGTTGTTTACGCCTCGTCGGGTTGTGTATACCCGAATCATCTCCAGTCGGATCCCAGCGAGATCCTCTACCTCACCGAGGACCTCGTCGGGCCCCCGTACGATGCCGACAACATGTATGGCTGGGCGAAGCTGATGGGCGAGATGACCCTCCGCGCCTACTGCAAGGACTGGGGCCTCAAGGCGGCGTCCTGCCGGTACTTCACGGTCTACGGAGATCGGGGCCATGAAAACCACGCGGTCATTGCCATGATCGCCCGCGCGTTCCTCAACCAGGACCCCTTCGACGTCTGGGGTAATGGCGAGCAGGTCCGAAACTGGACGCACGTGAGCGACATCGTCGCCGGCACGATCCTCGCTGCCGAAAAGATCGACGACGGCACTGCCCTGAACCTGGGCACGATGGAGCGCATCCGGGTCATCGATGCGGTGCGCGAGGTGCTCGCCTACACCGGGCACGGCGCGCAGATCCGATTCTTGCCTGACAAGCCGACGGGCCCTCTCAATCGGGTCGCCGACAACGCTCTTGCCAAACGACTTCTCGGCTGGGAGCCGCGAGTCACGTTCGTCGAGGGGCTGCATCGAACGGTTGACTGGTATTTCGCCGCTAAGGAGCGAACCCACGTTGCCGCGGACTTCAGCCGAAGGCTGACGGAGCGCTGAAGACGGGCGGGCGAAGGTGACTGGGGCCAGAATAATGCCAACGCCTTCGTTCAGCGAAATCGCTCGGTATCGGGCCGAAGCGCCGGCGCTGAAAACGATAGCAGTAACGCATGACCTGATCGGGCGGCACGGCAGGCTCGCTGCCGTCTTACAGCAGCACCTCGCCCTGCTCGGTCGCACAAAATCGTTCAAGGTCTTGGACGTCGGTGCACACGATCGGGCGTTTGGACGGTCCCTCGAGCGGGCCAAACTTCCGTGTATGTATTCCAGCCTGGACATCGACAACTCGACGGCGCATGACTTCGACGGGATCGACAAAGTGAAAGGATCCTTCGACGTCATCGCCATGTTCGAGTTGATCGAGCACCTCCCCTACGAGCAGGCGGACGCTCTCTTGCACAAGGCGTATAGCCTTCTGGCGCCCGAGGGACGCCTCTTCATCTCGACTCCAAACCCGTTTCATCCCACGCAGTACTTTTCGGATGTCAGCCACAAGCAGCATTGGCCGCCGGACGACCTCTACGCGATTCTCAGGCGCGTCGGGTTTTCGAGAGACCACATCGAGATTTACGGAGTGATCTATAACTTCTCAGAGCCTCTTCGACGGGCGCTTACTGGAATGAGAAACCTCATCTGGCGCGTGATCGGCATTGATCGCCGCGGCGGGATCCTCGCCATTGCCATCAAGGGCTAGACCAGGACACCCCGACTGGTCGTTGATCGTCGCTGTGTCGGATGACCGCGTCCTCAATCAGACCCTCTTGAAGTCCCCGGCCATCGACGAGCGATGCCAAGTCATCATCAGGCGGGGGTTCAAATGTGCCGGAAGGGCCTACAACGCCGGCATCGCCGAGGCCACGAACGACGTTATGGTATTTGCTCATCAGGATGTGTACTTGCCAGAAACGTGGGTCCGTGACCTCGCCGCCGCCCTCGATCAGCTGCAGCGAGTCGATCCGGAATGGGGAGTGTTGGGAGTCTTTGGAATCGCCAACGCCGGAGCGCCGAACGGCTTTGTGTACTCGACCGGTCTCCAAGCGACCTTCGGGGCGCCTTTCGCAGGTGTTGTGGAGGCCCTCACGGTTGATGAGCTCCTCTTGATCACGCGGCGTTCGTCGGGTTTGTCTTTCGACGAGCAATTGCCGGGTTTCCATCTCTACGGCGCCGATTTCTGCGTCCAGGCCAGAAAACAGAACATGAAGAGCTACATCATCCCGGCCTTTTGCATTCATAACAGCAATGGGATTCGATATCTCCCGGGAGCGTTCTGGCGCTCGTACCTCTACCTGCGGCGCAAGTGGTGGGACCACTTACCCATCAAGACTTGCTGTACGACCATCACGAAGTCGTGCCTGCCCGTCGCCAAGTCAGTCGTCGGCGACGTTGCGGCGCTCGTCAGCGGATCGAAGATGGTTGGCAGCCGTTGCGACGATCCAGCGCTCCTGTATGAGACAGTGCGCCGGGAGTGGGGCGCAGAGACGAGATGAGCGCGTGGGACGAATCGATTGTCGCCTTCAATCGGCTCGAAACGCGCACCTGGGATCTCCTCGCAGCGCTCGGGTGGGCGTCGCACCCCGACCCATTCGCGACGGTGCGAGATACCTTGCGGGAGCTGACGGGGCGACAACACATTCTCTTCGCTCCGTCTGGTCAATGCGCCATCGCCCAAGTCCTCTCGCTGCTCCCCCAGCGCGAAGTCGTGATGCCGGCCTACATGTGCCACGAGGTGAAGAGAGCCGCCCAGGTTGCGGGCAAACGCGTCATCTACGTGGATGCGGGAAAGAACAGCGTCAACGCCACGTCGGCCGAGTTTGCCGAAGCTGCCAGACCCGGGCGAATCCTTTTGGCTGCCCATGTGTATGGAGTGCCAACGGACATCGAGGCTATCTGTGAGCTGGGAAGAAGCCGGGATTGCGTGACGATCGAGGACGCCGTGCCTGCTTTCGGGGGAAGGCGTCACGGCCGCCTTCTAGGCACCTTCGCCGACGTTGGCGTCTTCAGTTTCCAGCAATCGAAGCGTCTTTCGGCGTTTCGCGGCGCTGTGATCGTCGTGAACAACAGTGAGATTCTCGATCCGGTGAAGCTTGGGTCTCGCCGTCTAGTTGAAACGCAACGTGCGATGCCGGTCCGCGAGCTTGTGCAAGCGCTGGTGCAGAACTTCGCCACCATCCCCTGGGTCTATCGAACGCTGACGCGGCCGTTGCTGCCGCTCCGGGAGACGTTGCCGCAACTGTTGAGGCGCTATCGTCGCGAGCCCGCCCCAGGACGCGCCGACCACCAGGCTGCAGAAGCACGCCCTGTCCCGCGGACTCCCTACTACACGCGAGAAATGCATCCCTATCAAGCAGAGCTGGTGCTGCGCATGCTCCGGAGGATCGAGGCGATCCGCGAGCAGATTGCGCATCTCGCGGCCATTTACCTAGAGGCGTTTCGGGGCACTCCGATAGCGACCTTCCTGCCGCCAGGTTGCGACAACGGCGGACTGATGCGATTTCCCATCGCCTTTCTCGGGAAGGATCGATCGGAGATCCTGCGGCGCGCGCTGAAGCGGGGGCTGTACTTGCAAGTCATCTGGCCGCGACTTCTGCCGGAGGCATCCAAGCACGAGCAGTTTCCCAACGCGCTCTGGGCGGCACAGAATGTGACGCTGCTTCCCCTTTACACGGCCCTTTCACCAGAGTCCGCCGCGCGGCTCGCCCAGCGCGTCATCGAGATCGAAACGAACGCGCCGGCGATCCAAGAGCTAACGCCCGTATCGCTCGCTTCCTCTCAGGATTTCGCGCTGCACTCGTAGACATGAAATGCCTGCCCAAACATGGAGCGTTCGTCGACCTTCCGAAAGG
>QHUQ01000204.1 GCA_003221985.1 Gemmatimonadota bacterium
CGAGTGAGCCGATCCCGAAGGCCGCCACCGACTCGGGCCACCGCACGACGCCCGACCTGTTCGGCTTCGGCCTGCTCGATGCGGTGCCCGATGCCGTGATTCTGGCGCGTGCGGACCCGCTCGACCGCAACCACGACGGCATTTCGGGCCGCCCCAACCGCACGGCGGACGGCCGCCTCGGCCGCTTCGGCCGCAAGGCACAGGCGGCGACGCTGCGCGAGTTCAACGGCGATGCGTTCGTCATGGAGATGGGCATCACCAATCCCGTCAACCAGACCGAGCAGACGGTGGGCGGTGAGCCGCTGCCGCCCGGTGTGGATCCGCTCCCCGAGCCCGAGATCAGCGCCGCGCAATTCGACGCCGCGAATACGTTCGTGCGCTTCCTGGCGCCGCCGCCGCGCGCGCCGCGCGACGCGGGGGGCGTGCTGGGCATCCTGGTGTTCGCGAAGATCGGCTGCACCGCCTGTCACGTGCCGGCGCTGGTGACGGGCGCGAACTCCATAGCGGTACTGCGATTCAAAGTCGTTCCGGCGTTCACCGATCTGCTGCTGCACGACATGGGCCCGGAGCTCGCCGATATCTGCCTGGGCCAGGCGCAGCCGTCGGAGTTCCGGACCGAGCCGCTGATGGGATTGCGGTTCGTGACCGCGTTCCTGCACGACGGGCGCGCGGCGACAATCGAGGATGCCATCGCGCAGCACGGCGGGGAGGGCAGCAGGGCGCGCGACCGGTTCCTGCGGCTGTCGCGCTTCGAGCGGACCGCGCTGCTGCGGTTCCTCAGGACGTTGTAGCCGTTACGACCCTTTCCGTACGAACGTGATCGTCGCGACCGGCTTCACGCGGCCGCCGACCACGAAGTGCCGCGTCGCCGCGCGCGACGTCGCCTTCTTGGGATTGGTGTCCTTGTCGGGCGCCTTGTAGGTCTTGCCGTCGTCGCCGCCCGAATCGTAGGCGGGCGCGGTGAGCGTGCGCCGCGCGACCCAGGTGCCGTTCTCGGCCAGGTCCACGCTCGAGACACCGGTGAACCAGTCGGGGCTCGGCGCCACCATGTTGACCACGGAGACGAGCGGGTGCGCCGGGTCGACGCGCACCGTCGCGACCATCGAGTCGCGCCAGTTCTTGAGTCCGCCCGATTCGAACAGCATGAGGGCGTTGCCCTGATCGATCGCGGTGCGGATCTCGGTGTCGAGTGGGGAGTGCTTCCCTTCCTCGGATAGCCGCTCGAGCCCCGGTGTCGGCCGGCGGCCGACGGCGAAAATCGAATACTTCGCGTTGTGCGAGGCACCGATCATGCCGGAGAAATGCGCGCCCGACGGATACTCGAACGGGTGCGTCTTCTTCGTCCAGGTGCTCTTGATGATGACGGTGTACTCGGCCGCCGCGGTCGGCATCGCCCCCGGCGGCGGAGCCGCGGGGGTTTTGGGGGCTTCTTTGCCGCAGGCGGCGACAAGAGCGGCAGTGACGAGCAAGTGCGATGAGCGTAGGGCGCGCATGACGGCTCCGGTAACTGAAAGGTGATGCTAGGCTAGCGCCAAAGGAGACGAGGCGCCACTACTTCAACCCGAAACAGTTTGCCGTCACTTGGGAAGCTCGTTGATCATGAAGCGCCAGATGTGCCAGCCGCCGGGTTCGCGCCGCCACACGGTCATGTAGCGACCGGTGCCGTGTATGGGCGCACCGGTCTTCGGAACCTGAATCTCCTCGTACGTCCCGATGTCGACGGCGTGATCGCCCGCGACGAAGAAGTCGGCGCGCTTGAGGTTGAGCGTCGGAATGCGGTACGTCGCCATTTCGCTGATAAAGAGCGCGTGGACGGCGTCGCTGCGCATGTCCGGTTCGCCTGGGAACAGAAACTGCACGTCACTCGAGATCAGCCCGAGCGCCATCGCCGTATCGCCCTGGAGCCACGCCTGGCGGTACTGCTCGAGCGCGGCATCGACTGCAGCGCGATCGATTGCGGAGTTGGCGACCGTTCCGGCGCGGCAGGCGGGGATCGCGAGGGCGAGCAGCAAGGCGATGGTGAGTGTTTTCACATCGGGCCGGGGCGATCGGAGTTGCTGATGTCCCGCGAGATCTTCCACGATCCGTCGTCCTGCCGCTCCCACACCGTCAGGTACTTCCCGTTGTCGACGATGTCGGGGGTCCCCGCGGTCGCCGTCTTGGGATGCATGGCCCACGTGTACGTGCCCCGCTCGATCACATAGTAGCCCGTGATGATGAGGTCCTGGGTCGCGAGTCGCGCGTCGGAAATCGTGAACTGCGCGAGGAAGCCGGTGAGGCCCTGCGATATCGCCGCGCGACCCTGCCAGGCGGGCATGTTCGCCGGCATGAGCACAGCGTCCTCGGTATAAAACGCGGCGAGCTCGGCAGCGTCGCCGCGTTTGAAGGCGGCAGCATAGCGGGTATCGATGCTGTCGATCGCCTGTCGCATGGCCGCGGAGTCGGGCTCGACGACCGTCACCTGGATGCTGGCGACGCGCCACGCGCCACGCTCCCTCGCCCAAACCTCGAAGATCATCTGGTCTCTGATTTGGTAGCGATGCACAAACGCGGTCCCCGTCCGCTGAAAGTGCTCGTACGACGGCGTGCGCGGCGCAAAGGGCGTCTGCTGCTTGAACAAGGCGAGGCGCTGCGCCTTGGTCAGCACGTGGTTACTGACGCCAAAGACCGTGAAGCTGTCGCTCGTGAGCCGGTCCCATGTCGCCGAATCAGCCTTGGCGATCGCGATGATACGGGCGCTCGAGGCGGCCTGGAGGTCCGCCGGGACCTGGGCCCGGGCGACGAGTGGCGTAACGGCAAAAATGGCGGTGGTGAGCAGCAACGATGGGGCGCTCATTGGTTTCTCCGGTTCGGGCGAGTGCGTTAGAGCTAGCCCCGATCCGCGAGAAGCACAAATCCGACTGCGAGAAGCCTGGTGACCTAGCAGCTCGGCGGCGTGCAGTACACCCGGATGATGCTGTCGAGTGGCCAGACCAGGCCCGTTTCGCGCAGCGTGAGCGCGCCGCCGCGCGTCACGTACAGCGTTTCTGCTGCATGCGACGGACCGATCGCGCCTTGGATGTAGCCGGGATAGGTCAGCACGATCGAGGACACGCTGCGTTTGTAGAAAGCGGTTTGCATCCAGTCGTACGCCAGCCACTGCGAGTCTCCGCTCGGCGTCAGCACCCAACGACCGGCGGTTTCCAGACGCTGGGCGTTGGCGTCGTCCAGAAACGTCACCGAGCCACCGGTGATGGTCATCGGGATGTATTGGCTGTCGGAGGGCGGCGTGCTCCAGGGAAGCGGCTGACCGTTTACGGTCCGGAGCTGGTATGGCGCGCCGACGGTCACGGGTGCGACTGCGTCGCTACAGGCGAGGAGCGCGAGAAGGGCGGCGGCGATGACGCTACGCATAGGGGCCTACGCTAGCTCGAGTCCTTTAACAAATGCTCAGGGAGACAGCCGTTGGGTAGGCCCCCCGCGCCAGAGGTCATAATGTGGCGCGTCCCCTCGAAACGCTGACGTTGCACTAGCCGGCAGACGTGGTAGAATCCGAGAGCATGACGCGCTTCATCCCCTGGATATTAACGGCCGCGCTCGCCGCAGGTACCTCGCCCGCCGTAGCCCAGGCTCCTCCCGACCGCCGCGGGTACACGGGCTCCGACGTGGATTTCATGTCGGGCATGATCTACCACCACGCGCAGGCGATCCTCATCGCGGGCTGGGCGAAGTCGCACGGCGCGAGCCCGTCGGTGCAGACGCTGTGCGATCGCATCGTCGCGAGTCAGGTGGACGAGATCAACCTGCTATCGCGCTGGCTCGCCGACCGGCACGAAGCCGTTCCACACCCCGACTCCGCGCACACCATGATGCCGGAGATGGACGCCACGCACATGATGCCGGGGATGCTGTCGGCCGAGCAGCTCGCGCAGCTCGATCGGGCGCGCGGTACCGACTTCGACGCGCTATTCCTGCAGTTCATGATTCAGCATCACCAGGGCGCCATCACGATGGTCAATGATCTGTTCGCCCGCGGCGCCGGCGAAGAGAACCCGGTCTACAAGATCGCGAGCGGCGTGTTCGCCGATCAGACGACCGAGATCGAGCGGATGCAACGGATGCTCGCCGTCGAATTATTCGGATCAACCACCCCCAAATAGGAATTGCCGATGAGGCGCTCGCACACGTTGCTGTCGTTGGTGGCCGTCGTGTCGTTCGCCGCCTGCGCTTCAGGCGGTGGGACGAGTGGGGGCAACATTTCGACTGTTGCCCCGTGGCCCGATCCGCGCGTGGGCCTGAAGCCCGGACGCTACGACGCGGGCCAGGCGCTGTGGAACATGCGACTCCTCTCGAACAACCCCTCGCCGTCGCCGTTCGACAGCTCGACGAATTCAGACCTCGCCTTCTATAAGAACTATGTGATTCAGGGCAATTACGACGGCTACCAGGTCTGGGACATCACGACGCCCGGGCATCCGACGCTGAAGAAGGCGTATTACTGCCCCGCCTCGCAGAGCGACGTCTCGGTATATCGCAACGTCCTGTTCGTCTCGGGCGAAGGCACGGGCGGCCGGCTCGACTGCACTGGTGAAGGCGTGCACGACTCGGTCTCGACGGCGCGGCTGCGCGGCATTCGGATCTTCGACATCACCGACATCACGAATCCCAGGTACATCGCGAACGTGCAGACCTGCCGCGGCTCGCACACCCACACCGTCGTCATCGATCCCAACGACTCGACCAACGTCTACGTCTACGTCTCCGGCTCGGCGCCGGTGCGCTCGCCCACCGAGTTGGCGGGCTGCGTGCGGCAGTCGCCCGATTCGAACCCGAACAGCTCGCTGTTCCGCATCGAAGTCATCAAGGTGCCGCTCGCGGCGCCGCAGACGGCCGCGATCGTGAGCTCGCCGCGCATTTTCGATTCGCTCGCGGCACCGCCGACCCACAGCGAGGCGCAGCAGGACATCGTCGAAGCAAAGCGCCTCGCGGATTCGGCGCGCGCGGCCGGCGGCTACGTCGTCCAGCTGTTCGGAATGGAGCGGCCGCTGGGCCCGCGGTTCACCGCACCGCTGCTCGACAGCCTGGTGAAGGCGCGCGGCGGCACCGGCGCGCCGACCGCGGCCGACAGCCAGGCGCTGCGGAGCAACATTCAGGGCATCCTCGACCGCCGCTTCAATCTCAACCGGCCGCGGACCGGTCCGAACCAGTGCCACGACATCACGGTGTATCCGGCGATCGGCCTGGCCGGCGGCGCGTGCGGCGGGTATGGCCTGCTGCTCGACATTCACGATGCCGCGCATCCGCGCCGGATCGGCGCCGCGGCCGACTCCAACTTCTCCTACTGGCATTCTGCGACGTTCAACAACGACGGGACGAAGCTCTTGTTCTCGGACGAGTGGGGCGGCGGCGGGCAGCCCAAGTGCCGCGATTTCGACAAGTCCCAGTGGGGCGCCGATGCCATTTTCACGCTCGAGAACGGGCAGATGACGTTCCAGAGCTACTATAAGATGCTGGCGCCGCAGACCGCGAACGAGAACTGCGTCGCGCACAACGGCTCGCTCATTCCGATTCCGGGGCGGGACGTGATGGTGCAGTCGTGGTATCAGGGCGGGATTTCGGTGTTCGACTGGACCGATCCGGCGCATCCCAAGGAGATCGCGTTCTTCGACCGCGGCCCGGTGGACGGGACGAAGCCGGCGGATGGCGGCACGTGGTCGGCGTACTGGTACAACGGCTACATCTACAGCTCGGAGATCGCGCGCGGGCTCGACGTGTTCGAGCTCCAGCCGAGCGGCTTGATTTCGCGCAACGAGCTCGCGGCGGCGAAGCTCGTACATCTCGACTATTTCAACACGCAGGATCAGCCGAAGCTGACGTGGCCGGCGAGCTTCGTCGTGGCGCGCGCCTATGTCGATCAGCTGGAGCGCTCGGGCGGTCTCTCGGCCGAGCGGCTGAAGGCGGTGCGCCAGGAGCTCGGCCGCGCCGAGAAGGAGCGGGGTGACGCGCGGCGTACGACGTTGACGCAGCTCGCGGTGGCGTTGGCGCAGGACGCTGCGACCTCGAGCGACCGAGCCAAGCTGCAGAAGCTCGGCGCGGTGGTCACGGACCTGGCGAACGCGCCGCAGGGGAACGCGGCGCAGTAGGTTCGCAGAGAGATCCGCGGCTTTTAGTATTCGAGCTTCCCCTCTCGAATACGCCGGTCGATGCGACGAGCCGTCCACAGCACGGATGCGGGAATCAGGAAGCCAAGCAGGAACGGATTGAGGAGCAGGGCGCCCGCGATGATCTGCCAAGCGCCTCCTCTGTAGAGTTTTGCCTCATTCAGGGCACGCTGCACCCGATACGCGAACACGACGCAGGTGATATACGGGATGAGGGAGCCGAAGATCAGGATCAGCCCAACAGGGTTATTGAAGTCCGAGTTGATCGCCAAATACAGTCCCGCCGACAACGTGAGGAGATAGGCGGTGAACCAGTTTCTGAGCTTGCGCGCGTTCGCGGACCACGGAAATTGGTCGTGCATTGGTGCAGTCATGAACGCCTCGCGAGCGGGACGCCTCAGAGTTAGCGCCAGTATCGGGGGCGCGCGACTCGCGGTCCGCGTCCGGAATAGGGAAGACGGGTTGGTTGTGTGTTTATCCGGGCGCCGAGAGCCTGCGCCGGCTCGGCGTGCTGTACCGAGCCGGTTTTGGAAAGCCTAGTTCGACCGCGCCTGCGTAATTGGAGGACAGGCCGCCGCGACGCGCGCGCTATCTGCCGCGACATAAATGGCGATCGCCTTCGCTTTGCGGTTGGCGGAAGTGCCTAACAGCGACCGCCACACCTTGGCTCCCGTCCCGGGCTCAGTGATTGTGCCGAGAATGATTCCGTTGGCGCCGAGCTCCCCAGCTTTCTTACGTTGCGACTTTGCCATCCCTTGCTCATTGGTCGCGCTGTAGTCGCCCTGCGAGTTAAGCATCGCGACCTCGACGTAGGGCTGCCCTACCTTGGAGGAGTCGGTATACAGCAGAACTCCATCCGGACACACCGGCGCGAGCTTGAGGCTGGGATTGAGAACCATGGCGTTGGTGGAGACGCACCCAACGAACAGCAGTGTCAGCAACGGCACGAATCGCATAGAGGCTCCTGCGTGGGAGAACCTTCCGGCCCGATACAACGAGCTTGACACTACAGGCCTTCCGACGATTCGCCAGACCCAGATGTTGCCGTCCTGGAGCGGGGAAATCACAACCCTCCCGCGAAGCGCTCACCAGATCTCACTCGATCCTGTAATCGACCGGCACGGTCATCAAAACGCGCACCGCGCGTCCCTTGACGCGTGCTGGTCGAAACACGGCATGCAGGACGTAGGCGCGCGCCGACTGGTCGAACGCGGTATTGGGTCGCGCGATGACCTTCAGCGAGGCGGGTTCGGCGCGGCCGAGGGTGTCGATGACGGCCTGTACCGTCACGCGTCCTTGCAGTCCGGCATGCCGCAGCGCGAGCGGGTACTCGAGCGGCGGCGCGAACACGATCGCCGGGGGTTCATCGACGGCGGCCTCCGAGTAGACCTGATCGGCAGCCCGCCCATCCCCGTTCCCGCCAGGCGGACACGCCGCATCGACCTGCGCCATGTGCCGCTCGAGTCCACGGGCGTTGAAGCGGATGAGCTGAGCCGATTTCCCCGACGGATGTATCTCGAGCCGCAGGTCCGGGTTGGACACGAGCTGCCGTAACAGCGCTCGTGGATCAGGCGCGAACGCCGACGTCGAATCGGTCGAGCGACTCCACCGGCTTTCCGCCGGGGGGGGGGCCTCGCTGCCCCACTGCAAGCGCACCGGCGTCATGACGTTGTCGTCCGAAT
>QHUQ01000205.1 GCA_003221985.1 Gemmatimonadota bacterium
GACGATGGCGATTCGCTCGGACCTCCAGACCGAGCTGAAACGCCTGCTTCAGTCGGAGATCATCCGGGGGAAGGTTGCCGTGCAGCGCGCCTATGCCGACTGGCGCCGCTACCCGCAATACATCGTCCCGCTCTCCGAATCCTCGATCGATCTCATCTTCGCGCCGGCGCACGGGGCGAACAAGAAGAACGCCACCGACATCCGCCTGGCGATCGATGCGCTGGAGCTGGTGTTCACGCGGCCGGAGATCGGCACCTTCATCCTCTTGTCCGGCGATTCTGATTTCTCGTCGCTCGTGCTGAAGCTGAAAGAATACGGCAAGTACGTGATCGGGGTGGGGATCCGCGAATCCTCGAGCGATCTCCTCATCCAGAATTGCGATGAATACTACTCGTACAACGAGCTCGCCGGCTTCACGAAGACGAGCGAAGTGGAGTACGTGAAGCGGGATCCATGGGAGCTGGTCGTCGAGGCGGTCAAACAGATGACGGCGCACAACGACGTGATGCGCTCCGACCGCCTGAAACAGGTCATGCAGGAGATCGACCCGAACTTCGACGAGAAGGACGCCGGGTTCTCGCGTTTCAGCAAGTTCGTGATCGAGGCCGCCCGGCGTGGCCTTATCACGTTGACCAGACTCGACAACGGGCAGTACGAGATCGCCCTCGGCCCACAAGTACAAGGCGCGGCGGCGCAGCCCGCACTCGCCGCGATGAGCGAAGCCGCTGAGAAGCCCCGCAGCCGCGGGGGGCGAGGCGGCCGGGGGCGGGGACGCGGCGGTCGTGACCGTGAAGAACCGTCGGCGGCGCCCGCTGAGTCCCTACCGACCGAGGAGCCGGCGGCGAAGGCCGGGTTCTCGTTCGGGGGCGCGTTCGGGTTGATCAAGCAGGCCGTCGGAATGGGCACGGACGAGGAGCCGGCTCCACAAGACGAAGAAAAGCCGGCGAGTGATGAGGCGGAGGCTCCGCGTCCCGTCTTGTCGGCTCCCACACCCGATATGCCCGATATGGAAGAAGAAGACGACATTCCCATGCCGACTTCGTCGGCGCCGCCACCGCCTTACAGCACGCCATCGTCGGCACCAGGCGGAATTCCGATGCGCAGCGCGCGCTTCCGCCGCGGTTCTCGCGGTGGTGCCCGCCGTCCGGCTCCCGGCGGCGGTGTCCCCGAGATCCCCAAAATCGGCGTTGTGGAAGTCGGAGGCCGCGGGCAGGCTGAGAACGGCGACCGTGGCGAGCGGGGTGAACGCGGCGGCCGTGGCCGGCGCGGTGGTCGTGGTGGCCGCGGCCGTGGGCCTCGGCGTTACGAATCAGAATCTCCTGATGTCGTGAACGGCACTGTGCGCCCGATGCCGGAGCCGACCCGTTCAGAACCCTCAGAACCTCCCGCTCCTCCACAACCTCCGGCGGTCGCGCCAAACGACGCCGGTGAGTCTTTCTGGTCCAAGGTTAAGCGCGGCCTGACGGGAGGCGGCGCGTAACGGTGCGAGGCAGCGCCGTTCAGGCAAGGTTCTACGCGCGACCCACGGAAGAGGTCGCGCGTGGACTATTAGGGCGCATTGTCGTCAGCGAAGTGGGCGGACGCCGGCGGGAGACGGCCGGCCGGGGACGGCATATGTGTATTTCACCTACGGGATGCATTGGTGTCTCAACGTTGTGACCGAAAAGCCGGAGTATCCCGCGGCGGTCCTGATTCGCGCGCTCGAACCCCTCGCCGGGCTCGACACGATGCGGCAGCGCCGCGGGAGAGAGCCGCTCTGCGCGGGCCCCGCCCGGCTGTGCGAGGCGCTCGGCGTCACTGGTGCGCTGGACGGCGTTTCGTTACAGCGTGGGCTGCTGCGCATCGTCGCCGACGGGCCGGCGCCGAAAAAGAGCGCGATCGCCGCGAGTCCGCGCATCGGTGTCACGCAGGCGGCCGACTGGCCGCTGCGCTTCTATCTCAAGGACTCGCCGTGGGTTTCCCGCTAAGCTTACCGCTCGGTGACCCCTTCCTTCGCCGATCCCATGCTGTAACGGATCCCGCCCTGGAGCGTATGCGTGTTGCTCTGGAGCAGGAAGTTCGAGGCGCCGGAGGTCAGCAGGTAATGCGCGAAGACGTTCAGCTTGCTCGAGTAGTTGATCTGTAACCCACCCATCAACCAGAAGAACGCGCGGCTCGATAGCTCGTTCACGCGATCGGATGCCTCCGCGAACTGGGAGCTCGTGCAACCCGCTGAGCAGTCGGGCACGGCATTCAAGACTTGCATCAGGGCGAATCCGCCGCCACCAAACGGCTCGATGACCTTCTGTGCGGGAAAGGCGAGCACGCCGAACATGATGCGGCGCATGTCCTTGAACGAGACATCGCGGCAGGGGCCCGTCCCCAGCGAGCAGCCTGACGAGCTCGGATCGAAGATCACGGCATTAGCGTCCGACAGGAAGATGGCCTGCTCATAGGCGACGTACAGGGCCGTGCGGCGCGCCGTGATCAGCCAATGGCCGCCGATGATCGGGTCGTACACGTACGGCTGCGTGTTCGTCTTCGAGATGAAGGCACCGCCCTGTGCGCCCCAATACCATTGATACTGCCGGCTGAAGCCACGCCCCTGTTGGGGAGGAATGAAGAAATAGGAGAGGCCCGCTCCTCCCTGGACCTGGCCGGTCCAGCTACCGCGCGGGGTCGGGTTGAGTGGATCGCGATTCGTTCTGTTATACATCGCGCGCGCATCCAACCGCAGCGCAACGTGCTGGCTGAGGAACACGCGCGCCCCGAGGCCGCCATTGACCATGTTGTCGGTGAAGTCATAGGGCGGATCGTTGCCGAAGACGAGTCGCGTGAACCCGCCGGTGGCATAGAGCGTCGCTCGGTCGCCCATGGGGAAATTGAACACGACGTTGCCGCTCACGGTGGACACCGCCACGTTTTGCACAGCGGCAGTGTCCACTGTCTTCGTGAAGTCGCCGGCCACCTCGATGGACAGGCGGTCGCTCCAGGCATAGGCAATGCGCGCGCCGCCTCCGAACGAGTTCTTGAGAAAGTACAGGTGGTCAAAGCGCCAGTACGAGCCGAACCCGCCGAACTCGATGCTCTGAGACCGTTGCGCGGCCGCAGGGCTGAAGACGAGGATTAGGGCCGCGAGGCTCACAAGCTGCTTCATCGGAACTCCTCCGGGCCCCCGTCTATGGGGCCGCCAACAGGACCGCGTTGAAGAGCAGCTTGAAGGTGCCGTGCGTCTGGCCCCGGAACTGCGGCCGAAACCCAAACAGGATCACACGCCCCCCCCTGCTGCCTACCGGTGCCTCCACGAGCGCCGCTTTCCCTTCGAGCCGTTCCTGGAACCGGGCATAGCCGGAGCGCAGGGGCTGCGCGGGATAGGTCGCCAAGGCCCTGGCCGGGGCCGAAACGGTGAAGGCGGCGCTATTCTCGAAGTAGATGTCGAGGGAGTCGGGCACGCCCAGAGTCACCGGGCTGCCCGCCCTCTCCACACCTCCCAAAAGCACACCGAAAATAGAGCCTGGGGCGTAAAATCGCAAAACTTGAGGACCCGATGCCTCACCGGCTAGGACGTTGACGACAGGGAGGTTAAGGCGTGTAATCGCGAAATTACTTGAACCGTCGAGGCAAACGAGCGTCCCACCACCCCGAACAAATGCCGAAAGTGCGCTGGCGCCTGTTTCGCCGATCCCGCCTGCGTATTGCCCTGGAATGCGAGTCGAGTCGATGCCGTGGAGGATGGCCGGCGCATCCATGTCCGGCAGGACGATCACGTCGAACCGCGGCCGCAGCGCTCCCTTCTTGAAATCGCTGTCGTGCAGTGTCGTATAGCTGAGCCCATACTGCTCGAACAACCACCGCGTCCAGCCCTCGTCGATGTTGCCCGTCCAGGGTTGGTAGAGGCCGATGCGTGGCAAGCGCTGCCTCGTCACTCCGGTACCAGGTGCTGGACCGTTCCTGACGGCAGTCACCGAGAATCCATGGCGCGCGGCCGCCTCGCTGAGGATCGCCCGCGCCCTCGGACCTTGGACAACGAGAGACTCTCCCGCCACCGTCACGGACTGTCCCGCAGCGAGCAGCGCCGCGACCACGCGTGACTCGGCGTTGGTCCGGTTGTTCAGAATGAACACCTCGCCAGTGCCCGCGATTCTGCCCGGTGCGGGCACGACCGTGTCCACCTTCACGAGGTTGGCGCGGAACGGCGCGTTCACGACGTCGGCGCGCACACCCATCGTCAAGGGCAGCGTCCAGCCGGCGACGTCGTAGGGCGGGCGATCGGCCACGGGCGTGTACCGCTGCGGCTCGAGCAGGTCCTTGGCGTGCGCGCGATACGGCTGAGCCATCGGCACGACCAGCGAGCCCGCCGGGTAACTCCTCCCGTCGGCCGTGAACGGTTCGGCAGCGCGCCACACTTCGACGCCGCCCGCGCCGAGCACGTTCGCCAGTGCTGTCCAACTCTCCGGGTCGCGCTGATCAGCCGGTAACACGTATGCGAACGGATCGCCGGCTAGACCCGCGTCGACCGCGCGCCGCCCCAGGCCGACGAAGCGGTCGATCACGTTCACGCGATCGCGTGCCGCGAGCCGCACGAGCGCCTCGGAGGTGATCAGCTCATAGCGCACGATGTCGCCGAGGTGCCAGGTGCCTCCGGGCCACGGCGCGGCGTAATTCACACCCCGACCAGGCTGGCGCACGGAGTCCGGGGGCAGCGTGATCGGTGAGCCGAGGCGCGTGCTCGCCGCTTCGGTGAGGATGCCGATCATGTTGTGGCGCGTGGGCGTGGAGCGAAAGCCGCCGTGCCACCACAGGTCGTAGGTCTGCTGGTGCGCGATCCCCGTCATGCCGGCGTCGTACAGCGCCGCGGCCATCTGCGCGCCGACGAGATTGATCCCGGCGACGATCGCGGGATCGAGATTGGGATTGACGGGATCCTGAAACGGCGGGACGAACAGGCGCACGCCGTTGGAGCCCATCTGGTGCACGTCGTACACGATTTCCGGAAACCATTCCTTGTACAGCATCCGCGTGACGAGTCGCGTCTCCACCTGCGTCAGCATGAACCAGTCGCGGTTGTTGTCGTGCCCGATGTATTTGTGGTACAGCCAGGGCAAGGGGCCGCCTTCGTATCGGGTCCCCTTGTAGCGGCGGTACCAGCTCACCACGGTGTCGAGACCGTCGGGGTTCATCGAGGGAATCATCAGTACGACGACGGAGTCGAGCAGCCGCTGCCATTCCGGGTCCGTCGCCAGCCGGTACGCGAGCGTCATCCCCATCTGACTGGAAGCGACTTCCGTCGAGTGGATGTTGTTGCTGATGAGGATGACGGCGGGTTGCCTCATCCGGATTTCGGCTAGTGTGGTGTCATTCAAGCGGCGCGGATCCGCCAGCAGCGCCTGCGCGTGTTTGATGTCGGCGAGACGCGTGATGTTCGCCGGCGATGTGATGGTCAACAGAACGAAGGGCCGCCCCTCCGTTGTCTTACCGAGCGTGTCGACGTGGATGTACCGACTCTGCCGCGCGAGGCCATTCATATAGCCGCTCACCTGCTTCCAATCGGCGAGCATGGAGTCGGCGCCAGGCTCGAACCCTAAAACGTCGGCCGGACGGCCCGACGGCCCGACGGCCTGAAAAACCGCCAGGAGAAGAAGTGTGTGCACTAGATCAACCCGAGTTTGGAGCCGACCTTCTTGAAAGCGCGGAGCGCAAAGTCGAGATCATCGCGCGTGTGAGCGGCCGACAGCTGGCAGCGCACACGCGCATGTCCTTGTGGGACAACCGGATAGCCGAACCCGGTGACGAAGACACCCTCGCCCAGCAACAGCTCGCTCATGTGAATCGCTTTCGCTGTCTCGCCCAGGATCACAGGCACGATGGGTGTGTCCCCCGGAAGCGGCTTGAAGCCGAGCGCCAGCAACTGCTCGCGGAAATAGCGCGCGTTCTGATGCAGCCGCGTGACAAGCTCGGGGTGCGCCGTAACGTGGCGGACGGCGGCGAGCGCACTGGCGGCGACGGTGGGTGGCAGTGCGTTGCTGAAGAGCTGCGGCCGCGAGCGCTGTGTCAGATAATCGGTGAGCGCGAGCGGACCGGCCGTGAATCCGCCGGCCGCGCCGCCGAGTGCCTTGCCGAGCGTCGAGGTGATCACGTCGATTTCACCCAGCATGCCGTAGTGCTCGGCGGTGCCGCGGCCGCTCTTGCCGAGCACACCGGTGGCGTGCGAGTCGTCGACGGCCAGGACGGCATCGTGCTTGCGCGCCAGCGCCACGAGATCGGGCAGCCTCGCGATGTCCCCTTCCATCGAGAAGATGCCGTCGGTGAAAATGAGCTTGCGCCGCGCGTTGGCCGCGGCGCGCAGCTTCTCCTCGAGGTCGGCCATGTCGGAATGCTTGTAGACGGCGGTCTGACACTTGGTGATCGTCTTGGCGAGGCGAATCGCATCGATGATCGAGGCGTGATTCAGCTGATCGGAGATCACGACGTCCGCCTCGCCGAGCACCGTGGGGCACAGCCCTTCGTTCGCATTCCAGCAGCTGACGTAGGTCAGCGACGACTCACAGCCCACGAACTTCGCCAGCGCATCCTCGAGGTCGCGGTGCACGGTGAACGTGCCGCAGATGAAGCGTACCGACGCGGTGCCCGCGCCCCAGCGGTCGAGCGCCGCCTGGCCCGCCCGGACGACTTCCGGGACGTCGCAGAGGCCCAGGTAGTTGTTGGAGGACAGGATCACGACTTCGCCGCGCCCTTCCATCTTGACGCGCGCATCCTGCGGTGAGTCGAGGTAATTGAGCCGCTTGTAAACGCCGTCCTTCCTGAACTCCGCCAGCTCGTTCTGCAGCTGTCCCATGAAGCTCATGCGATCTCCAGAATGACTTTGCCGGCGTCGCCCGAGCGGATCGCGGCGAGCGCCTCATCGATCTTGGCCAGAGGGAACTTGTGCGTGATCACGGGTCGTGGATCGAACTGCCCGCCCAGGAGAAATCGGCGCATCTGGTGCCAGGTCTGGTACATCTTGCGGCCGATGACGCCGTACACGGTGATCCCCTTGAAGATGATCTCATTGGCGAGATCGACCGGGACCTCCCCGTCCGGAATGCCGAGCAGCTGCACCCGCCCGCCCAACCGCACCGCCGCGAATGCCTGGTGCAGCGCCGACGGCACACCCGACATCTCGCAGACCACGTCCGCGCCTTCCTCGGCAGTCTCGGCGAGGACCGTCTTTACGACGTCGTCCCGCTTTGCGTTGATGGTGACGTGCGCGCCCATTTTCTCCGCGAGCGCGAGACGCTTGGGATTCACATCGGACGCAATGACCTTGGTGGCGCCCGCCGCGCGCGCGATGCCGACCGCGAAACAGCCGATCGGCCCGCATCCGACAACGAAAACGGTGCTGCCGGGAATTTCTGCGGTCAGCACCGTGTGGAACGCGTTCCCCATCGGGTCCATGATCGCACCGACTTCGGTGGGGATGTTTCCCCCGTCGAGCGTCAGCACATTGGTCGCGGGCATCACGATGTACTCCGCAAACGCCCCGTCGCGATCGACGCCGATGATGCGCGTGTTCTTGCAGATGTGGCTGTTCCCGGTGCGGCACTGGAGACAGTGCCCGCAGACGATGTGGCCTTCCGCGGTGACGAGGTGACCCGCGCGCAGCCCCGTGACGCCGTCACCGACGGACTCGATCTCTCCGGCAAACTCGTGGCCCACGACGATCGGCGGCTTGATACGGCCCTGGGCCCATGGGTTCCAGTCGGCGATGTGGAGGTCGGTGCCGCAGACGCCGGCGTGGCGCACGGCAATCAGCACCTCCCCCGGACCGGGGGACGGTTTCGGGACGGTCGTAACCTTGAGGCCAGGGGCGCGACTCGGCTTCACAATGGCTTGCATGTGCGCTCGGGATGCTGGATGCGTGAAGCGGGATGCGTTAGAAGATGGATCGCGTGAAGCCGCCGTCTACCTCGAGTACTGCGCCGGTAATATAGCTGGCTCGATCCGACGCCAGAAACACGACCGCGGCCGCGAGCTCTTCCGGCGTCCCGATCCGCCCGATCGGCGTCTCGGCCAGCCGTTGCTTGATCATCTCGGGCCGGGCTTTGGTCAGCTCTTCAATCCGCTCGGTGGCGATGAACCCGGGGCAGATGCTGTTGACGGTGATGCCGTCTTTCGCGACCTCGTCCGACAGCGAGGTTCAGCTCGATCGCCTTGCGCCAGGCATCCGCCGGCTGGTCCTTGAACGGAGCCGCGGGGGGACCGCCGGCATTGCAGAACAGCACGTCGAGGCGGCCGAACTGCTTTGCGACGTCCTGCACCAGTTTCTCAGCCTCGGCAGGAATCGTCACGTCCGCGGGGAAGGGCGCCGTCTTGGGATCGCGGCCGTTGACCGCGACCTGCGCGCCTTCCGCGGTGAGCAAGTTCGCGACCGCACGGCCGATGCCGCGGGTGCCACCGCAGACGAGCGCTACTCTTCCCGTGAGACCGAGATTCAAGCGCGCTCGATTCTCACCGCGCAGACCTTCAGCTCGGCCATCTTGGCGTAGGGATCGAGCACGGGATTGGTGAGGAGATTGGCAGCGGCCTCGCGGAAGTGAAACGGCACGAACACCTGCCCGCGCGCGACGCGATCGCTGATCCGCGCGGCGGTGACCATCGAGTTGCGCCGCGACGTGAGCCGCACCAGCTCGCCCTCGCGCACGTGCAACTGCTTCGCGTCCTCGGGATGGATCTCGACGATGGCGGTCGGCTCGCGGGCATCGAGGCCGCTGGCGCGGCGCGTCATGGTGCCGGTGTGCCAGTGGTAGAGCTGACGGCCGGTATTCATGACGAACGGATACTCGTCGTCCGGCAGCTCGACGGGATCGGTGTACTCGACCGCCACGAACGTGGCGCGGCCGTCCCCGGTCGGGAACGCCCTGTCAAAGAGGAACGCGGTGCCCGGATGGTCCTTGGTTGGAACGGGATACTGCAGCCCCCCGCCTTCGAGCCGCTCGTAGGTGACGCCCGCCCAGCTGGGGGTCACTCGCGCGATCTCGCGCATCACGTCTTCAGCGTCGCGGAACGTCGTCGGCAGCCCCAGCCGGTTGCTGAGGTCCATCAGGATCTCGAGATCGCCGCGCGCCTCGCCGGGGGAGTCGACCGCCTTGTGTGTCAGCTGAATGCGTCGCTCGGTGTTGACGAATGTGCCCGACTTTTCGGCGAAGCTGGCCCCGGGTAACACCACATCGGCGTAGCGCGCGGTTTCCGTCAGGAAGAGGTCCTGCACGGCCAGAAACTCGAGCTCCTGAAACCAATGCTCGGCGTGTGCGATGTCGGGGTCGGAGAGGACCGGGTTCTCACCCATGATGTACATCCCACGCACACCGCTCTCGGGCTTGACGACCTCGGTGACCATCAGGCCGCTCTTGAGCGACAGCGCATCGGCCGGAACCCCCCAGGTCGCGGCGAAACGCGCCCGGACTTTCTGGTCGCCAACGGGCTGATAGTCGGTGTAGACGAACGGAATGGCGCCGACGTCGGACGCGCCCTGGACGTTGTTCTGGCCGCGCACCGGCAGCATCGCCGCGCCCCACCGCCCGATCATGCCTTTGCCGCGGTGTATGGCTGCACCGCCGCGCGCACCTTCTCGAAATCATGGGTTCGTTCGGCGATGAATGCCTTGTTCTCGAGGCCCAGCGACAGGATGTGATTCAGCATCGCGGAGTAGAGGGCGACGTCGGTGCCGGGTTGCATTTGCAGGTGAACGTCGGCGCGCCCCGCCAGCTCGGTGCGGCGCGGATCGGCGACGATGAGGGTCGCGCGCTTCTCGTGCGCCCGCTTCAGCGCGGCGCCGAACACCGGGTGCGACTCGGTCGTGTTGGCGCCGGCGATGAAGATGACGTCGCACGCCTGCTCGATCTCGCGCATGGAGCCGGAGGCGGCCGCGGTGTTGATCGCGCGCTGCATCGCCGCGACCGACGTCGAATGGCACAGCCGGGTGCAGTGGTCCACGTTGTTCGTGCCCAGCGCGCCGCGAAACATGCGCATCATCAGATAATTCTCTTCGTTCGAGCACTTGGCCGACGAGAAGCAGGCCAGCGCGTCGGGCCCGCGGGCCGCCTTGATTCGCAGCAGCTCCTGCGACGTCAGCTCGAGCGCTTCCTCCCACGTGCCTTCGCGGAACGGGGAGTACCAGTCCCCGGGGGTCGCGACCCGATCGCGGATGTCCATGTCGAGCCGTTCGAGCAGCGGCAGCTCACGCACGCTCTTGCCGGTGGCGCGGGGCGGGGTCCCGGGCTTGCTGCTCTTGCCTTCATTCTCGATCGTGCGCCACGGACCGGCTCTCCGCTCGGCGCCGTGCAGGCCCTTCCAGATCCAGCGGCCGCTTTCCCTTCTCCACCCCTTCCTGATCAAGGGCTTCGTCAGCCGATCCCGATGTTGCGGGAAGTCATAGCCGAAGCGGCCCTTCACGCAGGTGGATCCCTGATTCGGGGTGTTCAGCTCGATGTCGGGAGAGGTGACGCGGATGACTTTGTTATCGGCAACGTGCAGATCGACCTGGCAGCCGACGCCGCAGTACGGACAAACGGAGCGCACGATCCTTTCCGGATGGCGGATCTGGTCGGGCGCGAAGCGTTGCCGCGGCATCACTTCGAAGATCGCGCCGGTCGGGCAGACGCGGACGCATTCGCCGCACCAGGTGCATCCCGCCTTGTCGGGGTCGCCGTCGGCGCCGACGATGATCTCGGCGTGCTCGCCGCGGTACCCCACATCCAGCACACCGACGACTTGGATGTCCTCGCAGGCGCGCACGCAGCGCGTGCACAGGATGCATGTGGACATATCGTGGCGGATCATCGGATCGCCCGGACGCTCGTCGCCCGAGCGCAGCGGCAGATCGCGCTCGACGACCGCCGTCGGCACGACGTCGTACTGCACCAGGTAGCGCTCGAACTCGTTGCGCGGATTGTCCCGGCCGCCGTTTCGCAGGTGATCGGCGGGATAGCGCTCCGCCAGCAGGCGCAGGACGCCCTTGCGGTTTTCCACCGCGGCATGCGACTGCGTGGTGACGACCATGCCGTCGGCGACCTTCGTCGCGCACGCCGGAATCAGCTTGGCTTGTCCTTCGACGGAGACGAGGCAGATGCGGCAGTTGCCGACGATCGGCAGCGTGGGATACCAGCAGAGCGTGGGAATCTCGATGCCCGACGCCCGGGCGGCGTCGAGGATCGTTTGGCCTTCGGCAGCCTCGAGGGAACGGCCGTCGACTTTGAGACTCGGCATGCCTGATAAATAGGCCGCCGAATGTCAGTGGCAAGACTGCTTAGAGGAGGTGCTGCTAGACCTTCGGATCCACCGGGAGGTGCCGGTGCGTATGATCGCCGTCTTCACCCTCATCCAGGAACCAGCAGTACGCCCAAATCTTGGCGGGCCGCAGCACCTGCCGGCCGGCTCGCAGAATGATGCCCATCGGTTCGTCGTCGATCATCAGCGGAAGGCTCGTCATGGCGCACCGTTACGGGTTATATGTCGCTACGTTGTAACGCAATCACCTTGCCAGGCGCGCTTGCGTACAACGTACCGCCCTACAACGAGTTACGGTTTTCCACCGAGTCGTGAGTCGTCAGTCCGACACGTTCAACGCCGGCCCTGCCGTGTCGACCTGACGCGGCGGCTTGATCGCGGTGAAGCCCGAACGCTTGGAACGGCGGCCGTTCTGGACCTGCCATCCCCGATACAGCGTCTGGAGCGCCTCGGGGGCGAGGGGAATGATCCCTCGGCTCGGGGCCTCGGGAGGCAGCACCACGTGCACCCCGCCCGACGGCGTCCGCACTTGCAGGTCGGCAATCAATGACGCGCGCTCTTTGGCGCCGAGCTGGCCGAGCGCGGCGGGCGCGATCGCGACGAGCGACGGTGAGAGATCGGGGAACCAGCTCCCGAAGTTGATGACCAGCGCCTGGAATGCCCCGGCAAGCTGTTCGGTGACGGCGCGTCCCTCGGCTGCCTCGACGGCACCCAAATCCTGATCCAGCAGAAATACCTCGGCATCGTGCGCCGCGAGAAACAACGCTTCCGCGAGTGCCGCGGAGCCGAGCACGACGACGACGTCGCCCGGCTCGACCCGCGCGGCCCACGGGACGACGGGGTGCCCGCGGTCGAATCCCCAATGCGTCGGTTCACGCTGCGCTTCCCGCAGTGCGCGGTGCTTCTGGCGCCAGCGCGGAAATGAAGGAAGTCGCAGACGTCGGGCGATGATGCGATCGACATGCTCGAGCAGCAGCACTTCCGTGAGCAGATACTGATCCTGAGCGCTCGCCTGCAGCTCCCGGACCGCTTCGTCGCCGATCTGCAGCAGCTCCGCCCGTGGGACGGTGTTCTTGTACTCCTCGAGCCGCTGCAGGATGAACTCCTGATACTCCTGCTTGAGCGAGCGCGGCAGCCGCCGGACTGGGGGCATTCCGGTGGCTTTCCGGGCGTGCTCAAAGGGCAGGGAGGTCAGCATGGCTCGACGTGCACCGTCACTTCTTCCAGCTCCAGGTCGTTCTTCAGTCGCGCTTCGACGGCATCGGCGATGGCGTGCGCGGCGGCGACGTTGGCCGAGGAGTCGACGGCGATCGTGACTTCCGCGTAGCGCACGCCCGTGTTGCCGCCGCGCGAGCGGATCCCGTAAGCACTCTTCACGCCCGCGACGGCCTGCGCCGATTGGCGAATCGTCGGCTCGGGGATCGCGCGCTCGTCGACGAGCACCGGCACGACGCGTTTCAGGATTTGGTAGGCCACCCGCACGATCAGCAGCGCCACGGCGATGGCGACGACCGGATCCACCCAGGTATGGCCCCCCCCCTCCCCTTGACGCGAAAACAGCACGCCGATCAGGACGCCGATCGTGATGAAGACATCGGTACGCGTGTGCGCCGCGTCGGCGATGAGCAGCTCGCTGGAGAGCTCGTGCCCCCGGCGGTTTTCGTACCAGGCGACGAGGATGTTCGTGGCGAGCGTCGCGAGCAGCAGGGCGAGGCCGGCGTCGCTCATCCGCACCGTATGCCCGCCCGACACGAGACGGCCGATGGCGCTGCGGACCAGCTCAAAGCAGGTGATCGAAAGGAAGACGACGATGGCGAGCGCGCCGAGCGTTTCGAACTTGCCGTGTCCGTAGGGGTGCTCTTCGTCGGGCTCGCGTGATGCGACGCGCACCACGACGAGGCCCAGCACGTTGTAGACCGCGTCCACGGAGGAGTGCACCGCGTCACCCAGGACGGCGAGCGAGCCGGCCAGCATGCCGATCGACGTTTTAGCGATCACGACAGCGATGTTGGCGATGAGGAGTCCGCCGAGTACGCGACGTACGGCGCGGGACCGGTCCAGGGCATTACCCGGTTCAGGCATGGTGTGCAAGCTTGTGATGGGGGCCGATTTAGTCAACTTTCCTTGACATATTTAGATACTTGTATAAATATCTCTGCCATGCATGATTCGCTGTTTCGCGCTCTGGCCGACCCGACGCGGCGCAAGATCCTCGAGCTGCTGACCGCCAAGGATCTCACCGCGGGCGAGATCGCGGAGCAGTTCCCGATCGCGTTCGCCTCGGTGTCGCACCATCTCGGCGTGCTCAAGGCGGCCGACCTCGTCGCCACCGAGCGCGAAGGGCAGTTCATCCGCTACCGGCTGAACACGACCGTCTTTCAAGAGGTCGTGCGCTACTTCATGACCCGCTTTGGTGGGGAAGGAGAGAAGCATGCGTAGCCGCTGGTTTGGTCTCGTGATGGCCGCGGTGGCCGTCGCCATGGCGGTGTGGGCGTATCCGCGGTTGCCGCCGACAATGCCCACGCACTTTCGCTTCAACGGCACGCCCGACGGGTTCTCGAGCCGGCTGTCGGCGCTCGCGTTCGCCCCGATCATCATGGTCGTCATGACGGTCCTGTTCAACGTGCTGCCGAAAGTGGATCCGCGGCGGGAGAATTACCCCAAGTTCCTGCGCAGTTACTGGCTCATCGCCCACGCGCTGATCGTGTTCCTGCTCGTCGCCCAGGCGCTGACCATCGCCGCGGGTCTCGGGTTCTCGGTCAAGGTCGTTCGCCTGATGCCGCTGGGCGTCGGCCTGCTGTTCGTGTTCCTCGGGAATTACCTCACGCGCGTGGAGCCGAACTGGTTCCTCGGGATTCGCACCCCGTGGACGCTCTCGAGCGACACCGTCTGGCGAAAGACCCATCGCACCGGCGGATGGCTCATGGTCCTGGGGGGATTGGTTATCGCCGCCTGCGCGTTCCTGCCGCAAGGCGCCTTCCTGCCGCTGTTTATCCCGGCGATCGTCGTCATCGCGGTGGTGCCGATCGTGCAGTCGTACGTTTTATGGAAGCGAGAACAGGGGAGATCGTAGGTGTACCCGGGCTAAGAGCCCGGGCTCGGCATTGTGTGCGCCCTGTAAGGGCGCGGAATACAGAATCAACCTATTGCGCGCAGCAGCATCCCTTTCAGGTATCCCGTCTCCGGCACGTTGAGCAGCTCGGGGTGATCGGAGGATGCACCGGTAGCAGCCACGAACTGGATCCGTCGCCCCGAGTCGCGCGCCGCATCCGCCAGCATCGCGTTGAATACGTCGCGGTTTACGTGGTAGGAGCATGACGAAGTAAACAGCATACCTCCGGGCGCCAGAATCTTCATCGCCCGGAGGTTGATTTCCTTGTAGCCGGCGACGGCGCGCTCGAGGTTGGCCTTGGTTTTGGCGAACGCGGGCGGGTCGAGCACGATCGTGTCGAACTGCTCGCGCCGCCGTTCGAGCTCCCGGAGCAGATCGAAGGCGTTCGCCTCCATCCACTTGATGTTGCTGATCCCGTTGAGCTTGGCGTTCTCGGCGCCGCGCGCCAAAGCCTCGGCGCTCTGATCGACCGCGAGCACTTCTTTCGCGTTGCGGGCGAGATGCAGTGCAAACGAGCCGTGATAGGTGAAGAGGTCGAGCGCACGGCCGCCGGTCTTCGTCTGGTGTCCGATGAGGTTCCGGTTCTCGCGCTGATCGAGAAAGGCGCCGGTTTTCTGGCCGGACCACGGAGCCGCGAGGTACTTGACTCCATCTTCGACGATCTCCACCACCTGCGGAACCTGGCCGTGGGCCAGGACCACCTCGGATGCCAACCCTTCATGACGACGAACCGCGGAATCGTTGCGGAGCAGGATGCCTTCTGGCTCGAGGGCGTACTTGATGGCCTCCAGAACGTCCCTGCGCACTGATTCCAACCCGGCCGATAACAGCTGTGCCACCACGAACGGACCGTACTTATCGATCACGAGCGACGGGAGCGCATCTCCTTCGGCATGAACAACGCGCCATGCGGTTGCCGTGATTCCATTGCGACGGCGCGCCGCCACCAGGATGCGGTCGCTCCACCAAAAGTCGTCAATTCGCTCGTTGCCACGGGAGAGGAGACGCAACCGGATCTCGGATTTCGGGGAGTAGAGCGCCTGTCCGAGAAACTTGCCTTTACGATCGAAGGCCTGGACGATGCCTGGTGTCTTATCGGGCTCTTCGGCGACATCGCTGCGGTAGATCCACGGATGGCCCTGCTTCCAGCGTTCAGCCCCGCGCGCGGTGACTTTGACCGTCATCGGTCCGGACGTAGCTTCGCGGCTTCACGCAGGTAGATATGTTTCAGCGCTTGCTGCGGCTTGGCCGTGTAGAAATGCAGCAACACCCGGATGCAGCGCCGCAGCCCGCTGGGAACGGCGACTTCCGCGGTGCCGAGCAGCGGCACGTCCCTCCAGCCGAGCCTGCGGGCGGCGCGGGCGGGATACTCGGCGGTGAGGTCGGGTGACGACGTGAAGATCGCGCTCTCCACGTCTTCGGGCGCGAAGCCATTGGCGTCCCGCAGGGCGGAGAGCAGCTCTTCCGTCGCTTCGAGTATCGCGTCGCTCGTATTAGCGGACGCCGTGGTCGCCCCACGCAGTCCACGCAGGATTTTCGTCATGGCACTAGCCGATCAGATGCGCTTGATGGTGATCACCGATCCCGTCCTGCTCGCAGGGCGGGATGCCGTCGGTGTTTGCCGCGCCGCCGCCCAGGGCGGCGCCACGATGATTCAGGTCCGCTGGAAAGATGGCTCACCGGACGAAGTTCTGGACTTGACCCGCGCACTGGTTGCGGCCCTTCCGGTTCCCGTACTCGTCAATGATCGCGCCGACATCGCCCTCGCCGCCGGCGCCGCGGGCGCGCACCTCGGTTGGGACGACGTCCCGCTCGCGGCGCTGCGCCGGCACGTTCGCGCCGGCTTCCTGCTCGGCATCTCCGTCGGCACGGCCGAGGAGGCCGAGCGCGCGGCCGCCCTTCCTGCCGATTACTGGAGCGTCGGTCCCTGCTTTGCAACACCCACGAAGCGCGACGCTGGGCCGCCGCTCGGTCCCGAGGGCTTCGCAGCGCTGGCCCGGCGCGCGCCTGAGGGTGTCCCGGTCATCGGGATCGGGGGCATCACGGCGCCGAATGCGTCGTCCGTCATGCGCGCCGGTGCCGCCGGCGTCGCGGTCATTGGCGCCGTGCTGGGCGCGGCGGACCCGGAGGCCGCTGCACGGGCGGTGGACGTTGCCGCACGCGTTTGATCGCGGCCAGATGATCGGCGTACGAGGCTGAGAATATGTGCTTCCCATCGGGTTGGGCCACGAAATAGAGGTAGCCGGTCTGCGCAGGGTACAGTGCCGCGATCAGACTCGAGTCACTGGGCTGATTGATCGGGCCCGGCGGCAGTCCCGGATTCAGGTACGTGTTATAAGGGGAGTGGATTTGCAGCTGTCTCTCCCACACACGACGCAGCCGGCGGCCGTGCGCGTAGACGACGGTCGGATCGGCCTGCAGTGCCATCCCCCGCTTCAGCCGGTTGTGATAGACCGCGGAGACGTACGGCCGGTCGGGGGTGTATCGCACTTCTGCTTCGATGATCGAGGCGAGGGTGACGATCTGGTGTCGCGTCATGTGCAGCTCGGCGAGCCGGGCGTCCCACTCCGGCTGCCAGCGCGCGATGAACTCGTGCGTCATCAGCTTGACGAGATCGCGGGCGCGCATGCGCATGGGGACGACGTAGGTCGTCGGGTACATGTAGCCCTCGACCCCGGCGGGGCTCGGCCGGATGCCGAGCTCGCGCTCCAGGGACGTATCGCGCATCGCGGCGGCGAAGGAGTCGCGCGGCACCCCGAGCCAGGAGCGGGCGCGTTCGCCGACCTCGAATCCCATCATCCCTTCGAGCACGGTGAAGCGCGCCTCGAGCCCGCGCCCTTTTTTCAGCGTACTGACGACGCTATTCCAACTCTCATCGGGCGTGAACATGTAGACGCCGCTCTTCAAGTTGGAGGGGAGCCCGCGGAGACGCGCATACAGGCTGAACCAGTCGCGGCTCTCGATCACGCCACGCGCTTCGAGTGAATCGAGCGCCTGGTAATAGGTGGCGCCGCGCGGAATGATCACGATGATATTGTCAGCCACTGACTGATAGCCTTGCGGCTGCTCCGACCCGCACGCGATTGCGAAGGCCAACACCCACGCACGACGCACGACGCACGACGCACGATTCGTCACTGCGCCGTGCCCTTCTGCGTGTCGAGGTAGTGCTGCAACAGCAATGCGGCGGCCATCGCGTCCACGTCTTCCTTTCGGCCGCGTGTCGTGCCGCCCATTTCACGCACCGCCGCCAGGACCCGGGCCGTGGTCATCCGCTCATCCCACATGCGCACCTCCAGGTCACCGCCCCCCCCGCCCCCCCCGCCCCCCCCCACCCGACGCTTGATATCATCAAGCGTTTTCCGGCGCGGCGCGTGAGAGTGGCGAGAGGCTGGGCGAGTGTCTGGGTTTCGTCCGAGAGCGCGAGACCAATTCGGCGTTGGCCCCAGTCTACGGCTAAGAGACGACCTCGAGATGGAAAGTTGGAACGTTGGACGGTTGGACCGTTCATACCTTCCAACCTTCCAACATTCCCACTTTCTTCACCCTTGTGACATGGTCTGGAAGAACTCTGCGTTGGTCTTGGTGCGCTTGAGCCGCTCGAGCAGGAACTCGATCGCCTCGACGGGCGGCATGTCGGACAGGAAGTTGCGGAGCAGGTAGACCTTGTTCAGCTCTTCCTTGCTGAGCAGCAGCTCTTCCTTCCGCGTGCTGCTGCGCTGCACGTCGATCGCCGGGAACGTACGCCGCTCGGCGATGCGCCGGTCGAGAATGACTTCGGAGTTACCGGTGCCCTTGAACTCCTCGAAAATCACCTCGTCCATGCGCGAACCGGTGTCGATCAGCGCGGTCGCCAGAATCGTGAGCGACCCGCCGCCTTCGATGTTGCGCGCGGCGCCGAAGAAGCGCTTCGGTTTCTGCAGGGCGTTCGCGTCCACACCGCCGGAGAGGATCTTCCCCGAGTGCGGCACCACGACGTTATGGGCCCGGCCCAGGCGTGTGATCGAGTCGAGCAGAATCACGACGTCCTTGCCGTGCTCCACCAGCCGTTTCGCCTTTTCGATCACCATGTCCGCGACCTGCACGTGGCGGTCCGCCGGCTCGTCAAAAGTCGACGACACCACCTCCACGTTCGGCCCTTTGACGTTCTCCTCCATGTCGGTCACCTCTTCGGGCCGCTCGTCGATGAGCAGCACGATGAGATAGACCTCCGGATGATTCTCGATGATGGAGTTCGCCAGCTTCTGCATCAGGATGGTCTTACCGGCCTTGGGCGGCGACACGATCAGGCCGCGTTGTCCCTTGCCGATCGGTGACAGGATGTCCATCACGCGCATCGACAGATCAGCGTCTTTCCGCTCGAGCTTGAGCTGCTGCTCGGGATAGCGGGGGCGCAGGTTGTCGAAGGCGACGCGATGCTTCGCCTTCTCCGGCTCTTCGCCGTTGACGACCTCGACTTTCAAGAGCGCGAGGTACCGCTCGCCCTCCTTCGGCGGCCGCACCTGGCCCATGATCGTGTCGCCGGTGCGCAGATCGAAACGCTTGATCTGGCTGGGCGAGACGTAGATGTCGTCGGGGCCGTACAGATAATTCCAGTCGGGGCTGCGGAGGAACCCGTAGCCTTCCGGGAGAATTTCGAGCACGCCCTCGCCACGGAGCACCGTGTCAGTGTCGAGCAGCGACTGCTCGATGCGGAAAATGAGATCCTGCTTGCGGAGCCCGGAGTAGTTGGTGATGTTCAGGCTCTCGGCCATCGCGTGTAGTTCCGCGACGGACTTCCTCTTTAGTTCGGCGATATCCACGTGTGCTTCAGCTCCGTTTGCGCTACGGCGGGGAAAACCCGGGGTTGGGGAGTGGTCTCGTTGATAATGGAAACTTGGAGTTATGGCGGTGTGCGAACGCTCAAGTATAGTACGCGGACGTGAGCCTCACAAGGTTTCTACTCGCGTGGCGGACCACACCCCTCCACGACCGCGAAGTTGTTGACGCACTTGTAGATCCGGCTCACGCCGGGTCCCCACCCTCCGCCGAGCTCTCCGCCGCTCTCCAGCAGTGGCCAGGGACGTACTACTGGTCGAACGAGACTGACGGACGCCATCTCGTGCTCACGCGTCCCACGCATAAAGCGCGCGAGGCGTGGACGACGCACGCGCTGCTGTTCGTGGGGGTCCTGATCACGACGACGCTATCCGGAGCCGTCGTCGCGGGTGCCCTGCCTTCAGATCCCAGGGATTGGCGGCCGGACGCCTTGCTCGGTGCCTTTCCACTCGGTCTGTCGTTTTCGCTGCCGTTAGTGGCTATCCTGCTCTGCCACGAGCTGGGCCACTACCTCACGGCGCGGCGCTATCAGCTCAACGTCTCGCCACCGTACTTTATTCCGGGACCTCCGGCGCCCTGGGCAATCGGGACGTTCGGAGCCTTCATCCGCCTGAGGACGATCGTCAACGACCGGCGGCAGCTGCTCGACGTCGGTGCCGCTGGGCCGATCGCGGGCTTCGTGGTCGCCCTGCCGATCCTGTGGATCGGA
>QHUQ01000053.1 GCA_003221985.1 Gemmatimonadota bacterium
GCCGTCAGCATCGCCAGGTTTCTGAATTTGAACATGAGCTCGCCTCCGTGAGTGTTGGTGGCCCGAGGGCCGACTCTTCACGAAGGCAAGCGTGATGCCACCACCGTCATCATCTATTCGCTTGCGCCACAACGCATTAGGAAACGTTGCGCCCGTGCCGCAGCGCTCGTGTGCAGCACTCCGAGTCCCGCGGTCGCTGCGCTGGTGCACCACGCTCAGCTCACCACTCGCCCTCCAAGCGACTCAGGAAGGCGTTGCCACTCAGGATCGCTTCCAGCACGTCGGGCTGTTTGGCATGCGCCAGGGTCCAGTGCCCCACCTGCCTGAAGTAGCAGTGCTGTGACGACATCTCGCGCACCATACGCGGCTCCAGGCGGCCGGACAGCATGACCGTCCCACCCTTCCAGGCGTCGTCGAGCAGCGCGTGAAACACCGCGTCCGCGGTGCCCTTTCTCGCCACGAGCTGGACGACCTCGCTCTCGCCCCCGGGCGCAAGAAAATAGAGAAACCACCCAACGACCTCACCACGCGAATCGCGCACGACGCGCCGTCGCAGCACGCGGTCCGGCTGGCTCTGCTGCGCCACGCTCAGCAACCAGCGCAGCGACCGCTCGTCGTATTCCGGACGCAACGCGCGATCGCCACAGAGCTCGCCCATGCGCGCCGCCAGCAGGTTCGCGGTGAGGTCGTCGGCCGTGTAGCCGTTGCGCGCAGAACGCAACTCCGCAGGCCCCCATCGCGCCACCAGCGCGTCGGCGACCGAGCCCAACGGCCGGAGACAGTGCGTAATCACACCGGGCACGCCCCGCGCGTGGAGCCACGCGAGCGAATGTCGCGCCGGCCGCACCGGCCGCTGCCACTGCAGGCTGAAGAGCAGTGCCGTCGCGCCCCCCAATCCCTCCCAAATGCGGCGCCCGGCGTCAGTGCTCAAGTCGGACAGCAGGACATCCTGCGGCCCGGCAAACGCGCGGCTGAGCAGCCGCACGGCCGCCAGGGGGTCCGCCGCGGGCGACGCCATCAGTTTCGTAGCGACCGCAGCGCGGAGGCGCCGCCCCCGCAGGACCAGCGGCCTCGGCTGGACGCCGACGAAAGCGATGATGGACCCGCCGGCATCGAGGTGCACGTACGACGGCAGGTCCTCGTCATACCACGGGCTCTCGAAAAACACCCGCTCGAAATAGGTGTCGAGCCCGGCGGGGACGCTTTTCCCGCCCTCGAGAAATGCCGTTCGAAAGAGCCCCAGGACCTGTGGAATGTCGTCCCGGCGAAACGCTCGAATGCGGTCCATCAGACGGGCTTCGGCTCTCCCCGCAACGCGGCGACGTCGTGCTTGCCGTTGGGCAACCGTGGCAGCGCGTCCCGCGTTTCGAACCTCGCGGGTTGCATGTGCCGGGGGAGCTCCAGACGGGCGTACAGCGTCAATCGCTCGAGCGATCCCCCGCCGGCCAGGACCACAAACGCGACGATGCGCTCCCCCCGCGCGTCGTCAGGCTCGGACGTGATGATGCACTCGGCGACCTCGCCCGAACCGTACAACACCGTGGCGATCTCGTCCGGACTCACGCGGTAGCCCAGCGTCTTGATCATTCGATCACGGCGCCCGACGAAATAGAGCCAGCCCTCGGCATCGCGTCGCACCAGGTCCCCGGAGAACACGACCCGCTCCGTGTCCGGCGACCCCGCGGGTCGCAGCGGATGTGGACGAAACGTGCGGGCCGTGGCCTCGGGGTCACTCCAGTAGCCGAGCGCCACCGTCGGCCCCCGATGCACCAACTCTCCTACCTCCCCGGGGGCACAGGCGGTGAGATCGTCGCGCAGCACGAGCACTTCGGCCCCAGGGATCGCCCGGCCGATCGAGTCCGGCCGGCGGTCCACCTCCTCCGGGGGGAGAAAAGTGCTCCGCAACACCTCCGTCAGACCGTACATGAGGAAGAGTCGCGCCTGCGGTTGGGCCTGCCGCAGTGCACGGACCACCGTCACCGGGAGGTGGCCGCCGGCATTCGTCGCGATCCGCAGCGTGGCGAGCGGTTCGTCGCGAAACGACGCGACGTTGAGCAGCTGCTGCCACAGCGGCGGCACGGCGGCCAGGACAGTGATCCGCTGCGCCCGCAGGTTGGCGACGAGCTGCGTGGCCAGCGGGGACCGTTCCATCACCAGCGCCGCTCCACTGCCGACCGCGCACAGCACCTGGCTCAGCCCGTATACGAAGCTGAAGGGGAGCACGCTCGCAATCCGGTCGCTGGCGATGATGCCGAGGTACCCGATCACGGTTTGCGCCGCCGCCAGGAGATTGCCGTGTGTGACCGTGACTCCCCGGGGGAGACCGGTCGATCCTGAGGTGAAGACGATCTGGACGGGGTCCATCCCGACCCGCGGGACGGGTTCGAACATCCCCTCCGCGTCGAAGTCCCGAACCGAGAACACGCGGCCCGGCGTCTCGATGGGACGCGGTTGCCGGGCGGTGAGGTCGTCGGACGTGATCAGCGCGGCCGCGCCCGCACCGTCCACGATGTGCTCGACCTGGCGCGGGCGCAGCGATTCGTTGATCACGACCGCGATGCCGCCGGCGGCGGCGACCCCGAAGAACGCCGCGACGGCGTCAGCGCCCCCGTCAAGGAAGATCCCGACGCGGTCGTGGGCTTGTATCCCGGCGTCCCGCAACCCCATCGCGATCGCTGCGGCGCGGCGCTGGAGGGATCGGTAATCCGTCGTTTGCCCTGGCTCAATCAGCGCGGGCCGCTCTGGAGCGGCTGCGGCGGTCGCCCAGAGCAGGTTGGCCACGTTGTGCGTCACAGTGCTCCACCCATCGCATCACCTGTGCCACATTGAGGGGGAGCGTTCGGGACGCCCGGTGTTGCGCGCGCGCAGCAGGTGACGCCGCGCAGCGCGTTCCCAGCGCGTCGCTCCACGGCGCCATCCTTGCATGCAAGGCTGCGGACGAGCCACTCGGGGGCCAACGTGAGTCTGGCGAACGAACTGCAACTCAATGAGGCGGCAGCCACCGAGCAGATCGTCGCGACGCTGCGCCAGCAGGTCGGTGAGCTGTTGAACCGGCGTGGGCTGGTGGTGGGGATGAGCGGCGGCATCGACAGCTCTGTGTGCGCAGCCCTGGCCGTGCGCGCCGTGGGCGCGACCCACGTGTTCGGGCTGCTGATGCCGGAGCGGGAGTCCGATCACCAGAGTCTGGACCTCGCCGCACGCTGGGCGGACTCGCTCGGAATCGCATACGCCGTCGAGGACATCACACCGACGCTGGCGGCCCTGGGGTGCTACGCGCGGCGGAATGCCGCGATTCGCCGGGCGATGCCGGAGTTCCGGGATGAGTGGCGGTGCAAGGTCGTATTGTCGGGCGGCCGGCTCGACTCCGACCGCCTCAACGTGTCGTCCTTGGCGGTGGAGCTTCCGGACGGCGACGTTCGCCACGTGCGGCTGCCCGCGGCTGAATACCGGGAGATCGTCGCGGCGACCAACTTCAAACAGCGCGTTCGGACGATGCTGGAGTACTTCCACGCCGACCGGCTCCACTACGCCGTCGTGGGCACACCCAACCGCCTGGAGTACGACCAGGGGTTCTTTGTGAAAGGTGGAGACGGGCTGGCGGACGTGAAGCCCATCGCCCACCTGTACAAGTCCCAGGTGTACGCGCTCGCGGAGTTTCTGGGCGTGCCGGCGGCAATCCGGTCGCGGCCGCCGACTACCGACACCTATTCCCTGCCGCAGACGCAGGAAGAGTTCTACTTCGCCCTTCCGGCCGCCACGCTCGACCTGGTCCTGTTCGCGCACAACCTCGGCCGCGATCCCGCGGCCGTCGCTGCGGAGCTCGGACGGACCCCGGACGAAGCCGCGCGGGCGGTGCGAGACATCGATCAGAAGCGCGCGACGACGCGCTACCTGCATCTCCCGCCGCTGCTGGTCGAGCCCGTCCCCGAAGTCTCGGCTCAGATCGAGCGTCGGCGACGTCGCACGGGCGCCGCTCGCTGGCAGGAGACGACCTGATGTGCGGGCTCGCCGGCGTGGCGCGCCGCGAACCGCGCGGCGTGGCGGTCGAGGCGCTGGACCGCATGGCGGCGGCGTTGCGGCATCGCGGCCCGGACGGCTGCGGGCGCTACGCCGGCCCACGGGTCGGCCTGGCTCACGTGCGCCTCAGCATCATCGACGTCGCCGGGGGGGGGCAGCCCCTTGGGAATGAGGACGGCTCCGTGCTCGTCGTCTACAACGGCGAGGTCTACAACTACCTCGAGCTGCGGGCCGAACTGGTGGCCGCCGGCCATCGCTTCCGCACCCGCAGCGATACGGAAGTGCTCGTCCATGCGTACGAGCAGTGGGGCACGGAGATGCTGGCGCGCTTGAACGGGCAGTTTGCGTTCGCGATTTACGATCGCCGCGCGGAATCGGTGCTCCTCGCGCGAGATCGGTTCGGCGTCCGGCCGCTCTTCTACAGCATCGCGCACGGGGATTTGGTGTTCGCCTCAGAGGCCAAGGCGCTGTTCGCGAGCGGCGAGGTCGAGCCCGCGCTCGATCCCGTGGGGCTCGATCAGGTCTTCACTTTCTGGGCCGCCCGCCCCCCGTGGACGGTGTTCCGGGGCGTGCACGCCATCCAACCGGGTTGCTTCGCTGTCTGGCGTGACGGGGCTCTGCGCCACGGCCGCTACTACGAGCTGGAGTACCCGGAGGCGGGGGAGGAAACTCCCGACGCGATCCCGGCCCTCGACAGTCTGCTCGAGAGTAGCGTCGCGCTGCGCCTGCGCTCGGACGTTCCAGTCGGTGGGTATCTGAGCGGCGGGCTCGATTCGTCCATCAGCTGCGCGCTCGCCGCGCGGGAGTCGCCGTTCCCGCTGCGCACGTTCTCCGTCACGTTCGACGATCCGCAGCTCGACGAACGCGAGTTCCAGCTGCTCGTGGCCGAACAGCTGGACAGTCATCATTTCGTGCGCGCAATCGGACTCGGTGACGTGGCCGCCGTCTTTCCGGACGTCGTCTGGCACGCCGAATCGCCGCTGGTGCGCACCGCCCCGGCTCCCATGTACCTGCTCGCAAAACTCACGCGCGAGCGGGACATCAAAGTGGTGCTCACGGGTGAGGGTTCGGACGAGCTGTTCCTCGGGTACGATCTTTTCAAGGAGACGGCGCTGCGGCTGTTTTGCCTGCGCCAGCCGCAATCGCGCTCCCGGCCGCGGCTCTTCGACCGGCTCTACCCCTACCTCGACCCGCGCGGCCGCCGCGGCGACTTCTGGCGGCGCTCGTTTCTTGAGGCCGGGGCGCCCGACGATCCCCTGTTCTCGCATCTGCCGCGGTTTCTGCTCACGTCGCGGATCAAGGACTTCTATTCAGCAGACCTGGTGGCGACGCTCGCCGAGACCGATCCCCTGGATGACCTGCGGGCGAGCCTGCCGCCTGCGTTCTCGACCTGGTCGCCGCTCAACCGCGCCGCATACCTCGAGATGGTGACTCTGCTGTCCCCGTATTTGCTGAGCGCCCAAGGCGACCGCATGTCCCTGGCGCACGGTGTCGAGGGCCGCTACCCGTTCCTCGATCATCGCGTGTTCGAATTCGCGGCGCGCCTACCCACGGGTAGCAAGCTCCGCGGCTTGAAAGAAAAGGCGATCTTGCGCCGCTGGGCGCGGGATGTGGTCCCCGCGCCTGTGCTGCGTCGCCCGAAGCAGCCATACCGGGCGCCCGACATCCCGGCCTTCTTCAGCCCTGAACCCGCCGAGTACGTGCAGGATCTATTGGATGAACGCCGCCTGGCGAATTCCGGGTTGTTCCAGCCGGAGGCCGTGGCCGGACTCGTGCGGCGGTGTCGGGCGGGTGTCGCCACCGGGTTCCGCGAGAACCAAGCCCTGGTGGCTATCGTGTCCGCGGAGCTGTGGCACCGGCAGTTCATCGACCGCGAGCCGGTGCAGACGGCGGCGGCGCTCCCGGTCCCTGACGTAGCGCTGGTGGAAGACGGCCTGCCGGCGCTGAGTTGACCGTGCACTCATCGGAGACGGAACCTCGTATGGACGAACCCGACATCCTGGCGCGCACGCGGGCCTACGTGCACGACACCTTCCTTTATATGCGGCCCGGGTTCGCCCTGGCGGACAGGGATCGGCTGCTCCAGCGAGGCGTGATCGACTCCATGGGCGTGATGGAGCTCATCGGCTTCCTCCGCAGTGAATTCGGCGTGGTCGTCGCGGACGAGGACATCACGGAGCAAAACCTGGGAACCCTGGCGGACATCGCGCGCTACGTCGCCGCCAAGCACCGCAACGGCGGCCCGGCGCGAAGCTAGCTGGAGGGCACCGGGCCGCGGCGCGTCGGCTCCCACACCGGCGCGGGCCGGCCAGCCACCACCCGCAGCCAGGCATGCAGAACCGCGACGTTCCCGGCGACAACGTAGCCGGGGAGCGCGAGCAAGCGCGGCGTCAGCCTCCCCTCCGGCCACACCCAGGCGATCCCCGCGAGCACCACGGTGACACCAAGCAACGCAAGCAGTGCGAATGCCCACGTCGCAGTCGGCGCCAGCGCGCCAAGGGCGGCGAGGAGCGACAGCAGCGCCCACGGCACGAGCCAGCGGCAGACTTTGTGGCTGAACAGCATCCAGGCAAACGCACCATAGCGGAACGGATTGAGCAGGGCGCGCTTGTGCCCCAGCGTGGCGAGACCGCGGGTCATCGTCCGGACCTTCCGCCGGTACTCCTGGCGGAGCGACGCGCTGCGTGGCACGTAACACTTCGCCTCGGGAACCGACACCGCTCGCAAGCCGTGCTCGCGGGCCGTGAGCGCCGCGGCAAAGTCCCGGCTGAGGCCCTCGGGCACTCGGCCCATGTGCAGCTCCGCGCCGATCGCGTACAAACAGCCGGAGGCGCCGACAATCCCGCCCACCGCCGTCTCTAGGTCGCGGATCCACATCTCGTACCCGACGTACGCTCCCTCCCCGCTGGTCGCCTGCTCCTCGAGATTCGTCACACTCACGTCGCGCGCAGACGCCACGCCGACGGAGGCATCGGCGAACTCAGCAACGAGGCGCTGGACGGCCGCCGGATGAATGCGCACCGAGGCGTCCGTGTTGACGATGATCTCACCGGTGAGATGCCGGCGGGCAGCGTTCTCCGCCGCGGTCTTGCCCTGGCGCCGCGGCAGCCGGAGCAACTCGACGCCGCGATCGGCAAAGTGCGCGACGATCTCGTCGGTCCCATCGGTCGACGCATCCGAGACAACGAGGATCTGCCGCCGGTCTGCCGGATAATCGACGGCGAGAATCCGTTCGAGCGTGGCCGCGATGACTGCGGCCTCGTTGTAGACGGGCAGCACGATGCTGATCCGGGGAACGGTCGAGCGTGGCGGCGTCTTGCGGCGCCCGCGCCCAAGTCGGCTCACCAGCATCAGGATCGCGGGATAGCCGAGAAAGGTGTAGACGCAGAGGCCGACGGCCAACGCGACTACGACGCGGGACAGGAGCATCACACCGAGGCTGGCGCGACAACGCCGTGACTGACCAGCTGGTAGATGGCCTCGTAGCGATCGAGCCAAGGCGCTACGCCGAAGTCGCGCTCCAGTCGAGCGTGCGCCGCCCGGGCGCGCCGCGCCGCCGCCTCCCGGTCCGCATGCACCCCGCGGATCTCGGCTGCAAGAGCGACGGGGTCCTCGGACCGCACGAGGGCGGCCTCCGCCGGCGAGACGACATCAGGCACGCCGCCGACACCGGTCGTCACGATGGGAACGTTGGCGGCCATCGCCTCGAACAACACGACAGGCGTGCCCTCGGTGCGCGAGCTCAGCACGAAGACGTCGAAGGCCGGGAACAACCGGTCCGCATCCGGGACCGCACCGTGCCAGCGGACGCGCCCGTTGAGACCAAGGTCTCGCGCGCGCGCCTGCAGCGCTGCCCGCTGCGCGCCCGTGCCGACCACCGAAACCCCGAGCGAGACATCGCGGAGATGTGGTATGGCGTCGAGCAGCACGTCCGGGCCTTTCTCGTGGCTCAGCCGGCCCACCCAACCGACCACAAAGTCGTCTCGTGGGATGCCCAGGGCACGGCGCGCCGCCACGCGGTCGAGGGGCGCCGACATCCGTCGCCAGGCGTTGGGCACAGTGTGGATCCGGGGGCGAGGAACTCCGGAGCGCGCCAACCGGTCGCAGAGCGGTCGGGACACAGCCACGACCGCGTCGAAGCGGCGGAAGGCGCGGCGTTGCAGCCACTCGTAGGCCCGGTTCTTCCACCCACCGCCGGTGAAGCCGTGCACCGTCGTGACGACGGGAATGCCGAGGCGCCGCGCCACTCCCGCGTCGAGCACGTCAGGCCGGTAGCCATGAGTGTGAACGACATCGGGGCACACGCGACGGCATAGGGCGGCAATTGCGTCGCGCTCACGTCGGTAGGACCGACCAGGGACATCGAGCGTGTGGGTGTGCACACCCGCCTCCGCGAGAGGTGCCAGGAACGCCGCGCCTGCTCCCGAGCCCGCCGCTACTGACACCATGTGGACCTCGTGGCCCAGGCCCCGGAGCCCACTCGCCAGCATTTGCACCACGCGCTCGAGCCCGCCGAACTCGGCGGGCGCGACCACGTGCATGATCACCATGTGTCGCTCGAGACCGTGGCCAGCCTCCAGGCCGCGCGGCCCGGGCGGCGAGCCGATCGGGAAGACGCCGCCGTTCTCGTGCCCTCGAGGATGACCACCGCCGCGGCGACGCCCCGTTCGTGGGTAAGGCTGACGTGCGCTTTACGCACTCGCTGCTCGAACGCTCGCTGAGCGAGCGCGCCTGACACGCGTAGCTGGGGCGTCCCGCCCGCCCCGGCTACGATCTCAACCTGCCGGAGGGCACCTTCGAACAGACCCGTGCCCAACGCCTTGAGACAGGCTTCCTTGGCGGCGAACCGGGCCGCCAGAGCGTCCAACCGGTCAACGCGGTCCGCGCACGCCGCGAGCTCGCGCGCGGTGAAGACTCGCTCCGGGATGCTGTCCAAGACGCGTGACAGCCGCTCCGGGTCGACGATGTCGATCCCAATGCCGACGATCATGCCCGCTGCTCCATGGTTTCCCCCATGCCACTGCACGTTGAATGCCCGGGAGATCGGCACGGGCACCTCTGCGTCGCACCCTACACCGCTGCGCCGACGCCACACTCTATGGCTCGCGGAATGTGACTTGCGGTGCTCGACCGGGTACCGATTCGGGGAGATCGCATCCATCGTGGAACGCATTCGCTCGCCCCTCACCCTGCAAGCCGATTCGCCGCCCGCCGCTCGCGACGAAGCGTCGTTCTACGACCGGTACGACTGGTGTCTGAATCCGATCCTCTCGCTTCAACAGTTGTTCCGGCGCTTGAACGATGAGTTGGACGCGGCGCCGACGTTGCGCGCCCCCTGGCAGCGCGCGGAGTCTAGGATCAACCTGTACCTGTACGCCTGTGCCATCGCCTGCACCGTGGACGACTACCTCTGCCGTTCGCTCGCCGACCTGTCCCCGATCGCCACTCATTTTCCCAGACTGCGGTGGGCCGTGAAGGTCGCCGAGCGGCTGCTGGTGGGCGGGCAGGCGCTCCGTGGCGCTGTGGTCGACCGCTCGGTCGCGCGCTGGCGGCAGAAGTGGGCGCGGGGCCTGGACGCAGCCTGTGACCTGCTGGTGTCCGAAGCGGAGCCCGGCGATCGGGCGTGGAACGAGCTCGCTGCTGACTTGCGACCGCTGACACGGAAGCGGCTCCGGGTGCGGCTGTTGCGCCGCCGGATGTCGCTTCCGGCCGCATTTCGCAATCAAGACCTGACGCACCACGATGTCGCGGCGCTCGCGCGCCGGGTCGCATCGTCCGATGGGGGGGAGACGCCGACACAACCCAGGGTCGTCGTCGGCGTGCGCACTGCGGGAGCCTACTTCGCGCCGCTGCTCAAGGCGTACCTGGGCCATGGCGGTGGTGCGGCGGTGTCGTGGATGACGATCCGCCCGAAGCAGGTGCTGTCACCGAGGGAGCGTCGCCAGGTACGGCGACTGGCACGGAGCGGCGCTCAGGTCGTGATTGTGGACGAGCCGCCTAACTCCGGCGACACATTCAGGCGCACGCTGGCCATCCTGGCGCGCGCGGGGGTCGCCGCCGACCGCGTCACCGTGGCCGCTCCGCGGAGCCCGGCGAACGTCGACTGGACGCTCCCCGGCATTCGCTTAGTCACCCTCGATCCGGCGGACTACCACAAGGCAAGGTTGCTCGACCCCGCCGCGATCGCGCCGCTACTGCGCGAGTATTGTGGGGCGAACGCACGGATTCCCGAGAACGCTAAAGTCGAGGCGCTCAACATCCGTCTGCGCGCACATCACCGGGACGGCTTCCACGTTCGCCTGAAGCGGGTGTTCGAAGTGCGGGACATCCATCCGCACAGCCGCCCAACCAGCACGTACGTCATCGCCAAGGGCGTGGGCTGGGGCTGGCTGAGTTACCACGCCTACATCGCGGGGACGCGACTCGCGGGGCGGGTGCCGCGGGTCATCGGGCTGCGCCACGGCCTGCTGTTCACCGAGTGGGTGGGGGAGCTGGCGGCCGACGACGCGCGACCCGCTCCCGACGTTTCCGTCGACACCATCGCCTCGTATGTGGCCGCGCGGGCCCAGCGCCTCCGCTTGGCGGAAGATCCGTGTCTCGAGAATCCCGCATACGGGCGTACCGGCTGGAGCGAGCTGGTCCATCTGCTCAAGCGCCCCTACGGCCTTTACATCGGCCGCGCCAAGATCCCGACGCTGCGTCAGCGCATGAAGCAGCTCGTGAGTCCCGTGCCGACTCTGATCGACGGTCGCATCAGACCCGACGAGTGGGTGGCGACTGCGGCGGGGACGTTCAAGACGGACTTCGAGCACCACAGTTTCGGCAAGACGGAGTTGAACGTGGTCGACCCGGCGTACGATCTGGCCGGCGCCACGTTCGCCTTCGGCCTGTCTCCCGAACGGGAGCGGCAGCTGATGCAGCGCTACGTGCGCGAGACCGGCGATGGCAACGTCGTGGACCGGGTCCTCCCGTACAAACTCCTGATAGGCGTGATGGTGATGGAGGACGCGCTCCACCGAGCCTCCCAGGATGTCTGTGCAGCCCGGCACGAGTGGAACGCGCGCTACCTGGCGGCTCGCAGCTGGCTGACCTCGCAGCTGAGTCGGTTCGCGGCGAGCTGCATCCCGGCGCCGGCGGCGGTCACGTGGTCGAAGCGTCTCTTCTGCCTCGACCTCGATGGCGTGTTCGACGCAGAGGCGCTCGGCTTCACGCATACGTCGACGAGCGGGCTGGCCGCGCTGGCGTTGCTGCGCGCGCACGGTTTCTCAGTAATCGTGCATACCGGGCGCAGCATAGAGGATGTCCGCAGTTACTGCCGCGACTACGCCCTGCCCGGCGGGGTCGCGGAGCTCGGCAGCGTCTTCGTCGATGCCGTAGCACACCGGGAGGTCCCGCTGGTCGACGACCACGCCGCCGAGCAGCTCGCGCGCTGTCGCGCGGCGCTCGCGCGCCTCCCGGGCAGTTTCGTCGATCCGGCCTATCACTACGCGGTGCGCGCCTACCGCATCGCGCACGAGCGCACGGTCCCGCCACCCCGCGGCCAGGTAGAGGGAGTGCTGCAGGAGGCGGGTCTCGATCGCCTCGTGGTCAGCCCGAGCTCCGTCGACGTGATCGTGCTCGCGCGGGGCGTCGATAAGGGCCGTGGGCTCACGGCGGCACGCGACTATCTGGGGTGCGCGAACCAACCCGTCGCCGCGATCGGCGATTCTGATCGCGACGTGCCGATGCTGGCAGCGGCAGACGTTGCGTTTGCCCCGTCGGGCTGCTCGGCCGCTGTCCGCGCCCTCAGCAACCAGGGCCGCTGCCGCATCATTGCGGCGCCGATGCAGCGCGGACTGTTGCGCGCGGCGCGCGAGCTCGTGGGCAGCCTGGGCACGCGGGCGGTGGACCTGCCCGCGGTCGCCCCTCCGTCCTCCGCGCCAGCGGCGCACCTCATCGCGACGCTGCTCGGCGTGGTCGAGCGATCACGCCTGCGCCAGGTCTTCGGCGCGCTTGCGTGGTGGAGGTTGTAGCTTGGCGCGCGTGCAGCAGCTGGACCTGCTGCGGGGCGTAGCGGTCATTCTGGTCCTCGGGCGCCACATGCAGCTGCCGGCGCCCGACGCGGCGGCGGCGGTCCGGGCGGTCGCCACGGTTTGGCATCAGGTCGGCTGGATTGCGATCGATCTGTTTTTTGTGCTGAGCGGGTTCCTCATTTCCGGGTTGCTCTTCACTGAGTATCAGAAGTATCACGCGCTCCGCGTCGGACGATTTCTGATCCGGCGCGGCTTCAAGATTTATCCGGCGTTCTACGTCATGCTCGCCGCCACGGTCGTCGGCACCGCCTACCACTCCCACCTCCCCGACGGCTTCCTGCTGCGGGTGCTGACCGAGGCGGTCTACCTCCAGAACTATCTCCCTCCCGTCTGGGGCCCGACGTGGTCGCTCGCCGTTGAAGAGCACTTCTACCTGCTGCTGGCCGTGGCGTTCTTGGTCATGGTGCGGCGAGGTTCACGGGAGGATCCGTTCCGGTCGCTGGTGTATGTCGTCGGCTGCGTCGCGGTGCTGGCCCTCAGCCTGCGGATCTACACGGCGGTCAGCTATCCCTATTCCGACCGGCGCAGCTTCTTCCCGACCCACCTGCGCCTCGATGCGATTGCTTGGGGTGTGCTGCTCGGCTACCTGTACCACTTTCGCCGCGCGCCATTGTTGGCGTTCCTCGAGCGCCGTCGCGCACTGATCGCGGCCTGCAGCGCGCTGCTGCTTGTGCCGCCGTTCGTGTGGCCGCTGGGCCAGTCCCGTTTTCTCGCCACGCTGGGTTTGACCTTCCTCGACTGGGGCTTTGCGGGCGTGCTGATCCTGTCGTTCACGCGACCCCTGCCGCTGCCGCAGCCGGTCGCGCGCGCGCTGGCCGCCCTCGGGTACGATTCCTATTCGATCTACCTGTGGCACATCCCCGTGGTCGGATGGCTAATGGAGGCCCTGCGGCGACACCGCACGCTCGACTTGCATTCCGCGACGCTGGCGTGGGGACTCGACATGGCGGTCTACACGATCGCCAGCATCGTTTTGGGCGTTCTGATGGCGCGCGCCGTCGAGGGACCCGCGCTGATGCTGCGGGACCGGCTGTTCCCTTCCCGATCGGGCAGCCTCGCGGCCTCGATGCCCGCGCCGGTTGGGACACACGTCCCATCTGGACCCGCCCCGCCCGCCCCGCCCGTCCCGCACCGCCCCACGCAGGCGCGTGTCTGAGACCAACGTGCCGGTCATCCTCGATCTCGGATGCGGGCAGCGCAAAGTCGCCGGGGCCACCGGAACCGATGTCCGGCCTCTGCCGGGCGTCGACGTCGTCCACGATCTCACGCGCCGGCCCTACCCCTTCGCGACGAGCTGCGCGGATGAAGTGCATCTCAATCACGTCCTGGAGCACATGCCCGACGCGATCCAGATGCTGGAGGAGGTGTGGCGCATCACAAAGCCGGGCGCGAAAGTGCTCATCCGGGTTCCGCACTACACGGGCCCCTACGCCTGGAAGGATCCGACACACGTGCGGTGCTTTACGTCGGAATCGTTCGACTACTTCGGTTCGAATATCTATTCGTACTACACGCAGGCACGATTCCGCGTCGCGGCGATTCGGCTGCGTTATTTTCTCGAGCCCAGCTACCGCCGCGTGTACAACTGGTGGGCCGCCGTCGTGCAATGGGTGCTCGACCGGCACCCCACGTTCTGCGAGCGGTTCGTGGCCTATCTGGTCGGTGGCATCGACGAGCTGCAGGTGACGCTGGTGACGCTGAAGGACGGCTCGACGCCGTAGGCAGCGTCTCCCGTTCGCGCCAGCGCGTTTGCGATCGCCCGTGCAGCGACCGCGGCGCCGTCGGGCGTGAAGTGGTCGTGGTCGTAGTAATGGTGCAGGCCCTGGCTCAGCAGATCCCGTAAATTGAGGTGCGGGACGCGGAGCGCCTCGGCCACGTCAGCGGCGCGACTATCGATGAGCCCGAGCAGCTGGTTGATGAGCTCCAGGCTGAAATAGACGTTGACCCGCTCCTTCCAAGGCCTCCCGACGCCGCCGTGCCAAAAGCGCCCCGCTTCTTCGGGTGTGTAGTCCTTCTCGAACCACGGCTGCCGCACGACGAGCACGCGATCGGCATGCGCCAGCGCCCGGCGCAGCAGCCGCCGAAAATGGTGCTCGAAGTGAGCCAGTACGGTACTCGGGTCCGGCGCGGTCGTGCGAATCTCCGCCGCCTCACGGCGCATCTTCCGTCCGTCGACGAGCCAGGCCCCGGCGTGCTCCTTCACGTCCACCGGATGCAGCCACAACCGGCGCAGGCGCCGGGCCAGCTCTGTTAGCGCCCACCCGCGGGGCATCCAGGCAAACGGTTGCCCGGGGTGACTGGCGAACAGCAGCGACTCTGACACCACGGAGGGAGGCGACGACGGCGGCGCCCCATCCTCCAGCCAGTGGTACACCGTGCTCGCACCGACCATGATGACAATCACGTCGAGGTGGCCGTACTGGGGCAGCACGCGCTCGAAAATGAGATCGAGATCCGCCGCGCCGACGCCCGAATGGCCGATATTGCCGACGTGCACCCGGCGAACAGACTTGCCCCTCGCCCCCAAGGCATCGCGCATCTCCGGCGCGTTGAGGAGCCGCTCGAGCGCGCCGGGCCAGCTCGTGGGCTGGTCCAGCGCGAAGCACTCGACCGAGCTGCCGCCGGCCACGAGAATCCGGTACAGCCCCGCTTCGTCGCCGCGCACCTCGCCGCCGCGCTCGCCGTCGGCGTTGACGTGGAAGCGCACGCGCGGCTCCACCTCCGGAAAGACTCGAGGGTCCTGTCTCACCTCGAGCCGCAGCCCCGGAGGCCACACGGCGTAACGCGTACGGCGGCGCGTCCAGCGGCGGCACCCCAGCTCGGCGACGACGAGGAGCACCGGCAGCGCCAGCGCGGCGGCCACCATCCAGGACGTCATACGCGCACCCGGGCGCGGAGCCGCGGCAGCAAGGCCCGCAGGTCGAGGTAGGGGTCGTTCCGATACACGAACCACACCCACGTCACGGCGAACACGAGCGTCATGGCCAGGCCCGCGACAGCCAGCGCGACGAAGCCACGAACGTCGAGGCTGAGCTTGAACCACAGAAGCAGCGCCAGGACGGGCAACGCCCCCAGCACCGCGCGCGGCACGACGTAGCGGAGGAACTGCATCACCGAGACGTCCAGCTCGTGGCACGCTTGCAGGAACACGGCAGCGGCGAACAGCACGTTCGGAATGGCGGTACCGAGTGCGACCCCCGCCAACCCGAGCGGTCGCACGAACAGGACGCTCAAGCCTAGGTTGACGACGCCGGCGACGAGAAACCCGATCGTCGGCAGGCCCGCCTTGCCCAACCCCATCAGAATCGGGAGCGCCACGCCACGTACCGGCAGGAAGATGAGATACGAGACCATGAGGATCTGCAGCACCGCGCCCGCCGGCCGCTCGAAGGTCGGATCGACCCACCACGCGATGAATCTCGGCCCGAGAACGATGAGGAAGAGCCCGGCGGCAAGGGTCAGGGACAGCGCGATCTTGGACCACTTGAGAAAGATCTCGCGCAGTTCGCCGCTCTTCCCCTGCGCCTGCAGCCGGGTGGCGGTCGGCATCACGACCGCTGCGATCGCGATCAAGAACTCCATGAGATAGATGATGAAGCTGTTGGCGACGGTGAAATACGGAATATCGCCGACATTCATGAACGCCCCGATCACGATCGAATCCGTCTCGAACGAGAGCCGGGCGCCGGCGTTCAACACCAGGACGTAAAGACTGAAGCCGAAGATGGCGCGGGTCATCCCCCAATTGAAATCCGCCAAGCGCATCCGCGTAGTCGGGTGACGCCGCCGCACCAGCAACCAGCACAGGACGAAATCGAACACCATGCAGGCCAGTTGCACGAGGGCCATGGCCGTGATCGAGGCGTGCAACGCCAGCAGCCCGAACGTGAGGACGAGACGCAGCAGCACGCCCCACAGCCGGATGATGTTGCGCGGGACGAACTCGTCATGGGCCGCCAGGACGCCGTTGGGGAGGAGCGCGACGAACCCGACGGACACGAACAGCACCGTCACGGCGAAGGCCCACCGGGCGTCGCCGTGCAGGGTAGCTGGGATGTGGTAGGTGTCCGCAAAAAACACGTACAGGCCCACCCCCACGACGAGGCTGATCGCACCCAGCAGCAGATACAGCGCCGTGCAGCTGCCGATTGCCTCGTTCAGCTTGGCCACGTCCCCCTTCGCCACATGCTGCGCGAAGTACCGCACCGAGGCCATCGGCACACCCAAGACCAGCAGACCCAGGTACCCGGTGATCGAATTGATGAGAATCCACGTCCCGTAGGCGTCGTCGCCGAGTTTGTGGATGGTGAACGGCGTGACGAAGTAAACGGCGACCACAGTCACCACCGTCACAAGCCAGCTGCTGCCGACGTTCTTGAACACGGATTGCAGTCTCCGGTGGTGATGGACTGCTGCGTGAGCGGTGCTCGCTAGCGCTGCAGGCAACGCACGGGCTGTGCCATCGCTAGGTAGCGCGACTGCCCCAGCGGGTGTTGCACGGGCACGACAGGAGCGGCAGGCGCGTCACCCCAGGACCGCGGCCGCCTCGCTCGTTGTGACGAACGTCAATGGCATCAGTCGTGACAGGCCGTTGAGGTAGCCCTCGACGCAGGCGTACAGCCGGGCGACATCCGCCGCCGTGGCGGCGAAGGGACTGAGGCCGGGCTTGAGGCTCGGACTGTGCCAGGACAGCTGTAGGTGACGAACTCCGTGCTCGAGCAACCGGCGCGACAGGGTCAACATGTCACCGACTGCTTGGTACTCCGGACTGAGGGACACGCGCTTGAGCAGGCCCGCCCGGGCAGCGATGCCGGCCAGGTGAAACCAGCGAAACGGCGTGGCTTCGAGCATGCGACGCGTGGGATCCCAGAAGCTGAATGGCCCGCGGTTGAATCCGTAGGAGAGCGGAATCTCGAGCACCGGCCCGTTGGGGGCGGGCTCGCGCACGTCGCGATCCGGCGCTAGCCGATACGGTACGATCGGGGCGCCGACGAACGTCGGACCGTCGTCGACCGTCTCGAGACTGATGAACGGGCTGACACTCGAGTCGACGCGGTAGCCGCAGCGCAGCAGGGCGGCCACGGTATCGCGCCCCAGACCATAGCGCCCGGCACGAAACGCGACAGGCGGGCGACCGAACGTTTCCTCCAAGACCGCCGTGAGGCGCTCCAGCTTGGCCCGCTGCAGCTCGGCCGGCAGGTTCTTCAGCATGGAATTGCGCGGCTCGAACGCCTCGGACAGCGGAGGTGTGTTCCAGGGATGTAAGTGCGCACCGATCTCCGCGCGGCCCCCGTCCGTCACCTCCCGCATCACGTCCGCCGCCTCCGGATCGGTCGCGACCTGATAAGTCGTAAAATACGTCGGCCGAACACCCCAACGATCGAACACGGCCGCCTGGGTCCGGAGCTCCCGGATGTTCTCAACCGTCACATCGTGCCGGCTGCGGTTCCAGTTGTCCTCCTCGGTGTCGATCGACACGATGAGAAGGACGCTGCCGTTACGCATACAGCCGAGCCCGGAGTGTTGCCGCACCATCCAGCGCGCGGAGCCACCGCCCACGCCAACCCGGGCGGAAGATCGTGAGCTCCTCGGTCATGCGCCGGGTCTCGGTCCAGTCACGCTTGTAGGCGTCGTCCCCACGCAGGAAATCGAAGCGGCGGTAGCCGCGCTCGATCGCGCGCCGGATCATCGCACCCATCAGCACCAGGCCGACGCTCTCGCGCTCCCAGCGTGGATCGCGGCCACTCTGGTAGAAGTACACCGTGTCGCGACTGGTGAAACCGTACCACGCCGCGGCCGGCTCGCCATCGAGGTCGAGCGTGGCCAGCCACAGTTGCTGCCGCGCGGCCAACTCGGCGGCGAAGCGGCGGTGGAGTCGCTGCACGGCGGGGTTCCGAAACGCACCCGCTTCCCCTCCACTCGCCCAGCGACGTTCGTGCAGCGTCATCAGACAACTCAGGCCCTCGTCGACGTGGGTCCCCCCCCCCCCTCCGTCATGATCCGTGATCGTCACCGTGTAGTGACGTCGCAAGTGTCGCTCCTTGCGGCGCAACGTCTGGCGGCGCGTGGGCGTGAGAGTGCCGAGATACCTCTCCCAATCGTCGCACAGCTCGAGGTATGGGCAGCCCCAGAGGGCCTGGCGCCGCACCGCATGACCGCGACCGGCGAGCGCTTCGGCCAGGCGGCGTGCCGCCCCAGCATCCGGGGCCAGGTTGCTCAGGATCAGGAGCTGCCACGGCATCGCTTCCAGTGTGGGCGCGAGCGACTCCACGTCGGCACCTGGCAGGGCAAGAACGTCGAGATGGTCGGGGCAGCCGGTATCGCCGATCGCCCACGTCAGCGCCTGCACCGGCGTCCGCCGGAACCGCACTTGTCGCTGCACGACCGGGAGTACGGCTTGGAGGGAACCGTCCGAGCCGCGGAGCACCAGGGCTTCGCTCGCTTCCACCTCCGCCGGATCAGCCGAATCCGCCCAGGCGCGATGCCACGCCCAGCCGCCGAACGGAGAAGCGGCGACGCTCTGCGCGTGCACTGCGTCCCACGCCGCAGGCCCGAGGGCGAGCGCGTCCCGCAGGGATGTTCGGGTGACACTGGAGGTCCCTGCGTCGCCGCGCAACGCGACGGGTGCCGCGCTCACGAGAGGGACGGTGCGGTCATATAGGTCGGAGGGGCCACGCCAAACATCTCGAGTACCGTGGGCGCGACCGACCGCAGCGGCACTTTCTCCGAGCTCACGCGGTGCTCGTGTTGCGGCTTGCGAATCCACAGGAAGCCGTCGGGATGGTGCATCCCGCTCTTGAGCCCGTCCGACTGATAGAAGACATCGAAGAAAGGTGCAGCGCGCCCCGAGCCCGCGCGCAGTACTGCGTCCGACGGAAGGGACCGGAAGATCTTGCACCCGCTGAACAGCGCCGTTCCGTCGCGACTCACCAGCATGGCGGGCGTGTCGTCCACGCGCAGCGCTTCCAGCTGGGATTCGGCCTGTTGCGCATCCTGCTCATTCTCGAACAGCAGCTGAAACTGCTCCGACATGACGGGCGCAACGCGGCACGCGGCGCGCACGCCCGCAAGGTTCAACACGTCTGTGAAGTCGCGCGGCCGATAGAAGGTCTTGCCGCCCTGATCTTCGTACGTCAGACACGGCTGCTGGCTCAGCGCCGTGCACAGAATCAGGGTAGTGCTCCTCCCCGCGAGCGCCATGAACTCGCCGAGCAACTTGTCCATCTGCTGGTAGCCGAACAGAATCGCGCTCTCATACTCGGCCTGCTCCGCGGGGCTGGGCACGATCTTGAAATGCTCCGGCTCCATGTGGCGCCAGTATTTGTGCTGGAGGTGCGCCGTGCTGTTCAAGAAGAACGTCGCAAACGCCGGCCGTAGCTTGCGGTAGTAGTACCGGAACACATCCCACTGCAGTTGGTCGAGCAGCACCGCCCGCTTCCAGCGCTTCCCGGCGAGCCGCTCGCGCATCAGTTGTCGCGCGATGGAGGTCACGGTCCGCGCCGAGAGGCCGTGCCGGACCATGAACGCAACAAACTTGGCATGTTCCGCAGGTGCCAGCGGGGCATGATCGTTCGTGTGCTCTTGCACGTTGTGCTGCACAAAACGGAAGTACGGCAACAGCTCGTCGGGATAGGGAGCGATGGTTGTCGTCCACGGATCCGGGAGGAGATAGCCGTTCAACGGCGTGTCGAATCTGGGATTCATGCTGCCGCACACCCAGACCGGCAGGCCGGCGTCCGACAAGAGATCCCAGACGCACTTGCGTTTCAGCTTATGCCCATCGCCGAGGTGAAACACGCCGTGCTCGGCGAACGACAGGCCGCTATGGACCGTCACCCACTGGATCCAGGGATTGAGCTTGTCTTGCGTCTCCTCGGCATCAGTGGTGAAGACCCGGGACTCCCGATAGAACCGATCGAAATTGGGCAGGTGCCCGGCCCGCATGAACCGGTCCACCAACGCCGGTGTCAGCTCGTTGAACTCCAGCAGTATGACCGGTGCGTCCTTGATCATGACTCACTCCTTGATGCGTGGCGCGCCACCTGCGCGGCGCACTGAAGCGCCGCGCCAGCAGGTGTTGCGCGGGCGCTACGGACGTGTCCCGAGCGCGTCGCGGGCGGCGCGCCCAGTTGGATCACTAGCACGGCTTATGCCGTCGGCACTTGCCATGTGCGGAATCGCCGGCGTCATCCACCGAGATCCCGACCGTCCGGTCTCCCGAGCGCTGCTGCAGCGCTTGTGCGCCACGCTGCAACACCGGGGCCCGGACGAAGAGGGCCTCCACGTGCAAGGCCCGGTCGGCTTGGGGATGCGACGACTGAGCATCATCGACTTGAGCGGCGGGCAACAGCCGATATTCAACGAAGACGGCTCCAAGGTCATCGTCTTCAACGGCGAGATCTACAACTATCGCGAGCTGCGCCGTGGCCTCATCGCGCGCGGCCACGTCCTCCGGTCCCAGGGCGATACGGAGACGGTGCTCCACCTCTACGAGGAGCTCGGGCCGGAGTGCGTCACGCAGCTCCGAGGAATGTTCGCGTTTGCCATCTGGGATGGCACGCAGCGCACGCTGCTGCTGGCCCGCGACCGCTTCGGCATCAAGCCATTGTATGTGGTCACGGCACCCTGGGGCATCGCCTTCGCTTCCGAGCTGAAGGCGCTCCACGCCGCGGGGTTGACGTCCCGCGCACTCGACTGGGAAGCGCTGGACATGTTCGTGCAACTGGGGTACATCCCCGCCCCAGCATCCCCATTCCAGGACGTGCGGAAGCTGGAACCGGGCCACACACTGGCCTGGAGCGCCACGGGAGAAAGCGTCGTGCGGCAATACTGGCACCTGCCGCGCGAGCTCGCGCCGCGCCCCGCCGCCCCCGAGGCGCGGATCCGGGAATGGGTGGACGAGTCGGTCGCGACGCACCTCGTCAGTGACGTCCCCGTCGCTGTGTTTTTGAGCGGGGGCCTGGATTCCTCTAGCGTCGTAGCGAGTATGTCGCTGGCCGGGGAGCGACCACACGCGTTCACGGCACGCTACGGGGGATCCGGGCAGGACGGCGCCGACGAAACGGGGCTCGCACGCCAGCTCGCCCGCCGTTACGCGATCGACCTGACGGTGGTCGACATCCAGCCGGACATCCGCCACATCTTCGAGCCGATCGTGTGGGCGCTCGACGAGCCCCACGCCGACGACTCGGCCATTCCGACGTGGCTGCTCTCGCAGGCCGTCGGCCGGGAGTACAAGGTCGCGCTCACCGGCATCGGCGGGGACGAGCTGTTCGGCGGGTACCCGCGCCACATCGGACTTCCACTCGCTGAGGTGTACCGGAAGCTGCCGGCCGGGTTGCGACGGCTCGCGAGCACCGCAGCCCACCTACTGCCGGAGCCACGCGCCGCCACGCTCGGCGTAGATCGTGTGAAGCGATTCCTACGATCGGGCAACGGCGACCTCGCCGACCGGTTCCTGAGCTTCATGAGTCGGCTCGCCGAGGGAGAGCGCGAAGGGCTCTATACGCCGGACCTCCAGGCGACGATCACGGGACAGGCCGCGCGGGACCGATTCCGGTCACTGTGTGCAGAGGAAGTGTGTCCCCCCGGTCTCTCGGCGGGGATGTACCTCGACTACAAGACGTACCTCCCCGACGACATCCTGGCGCTGAGCGACCGCCTTGCGATGGCCCACTCGCTGGAAATCCGGGTGCCCTTCGTGGATCACGAACTCGCCGCTCGCGTCTTCCCCCTTCCGTACCACCTGAAGATCGGATGGTGGCGCAATAAGCGGCTGCTGAAGCGGGCGATGCGCCCCCGGCTTCCGGCGGCTCACTTCGGCGCCCCCAAGCGCGGGTTCGTCGGTCCCACCTCGGCGTGGCTGCGCAACGAACTGCGGGAAATGGTCCAGGATGAGCTGTCCCCCGCACGGCAGCGCCGCCTCGGCTATTTCGATCCGTCGATGATCGAGCAGCTGCTTCGCGAGCACATGACGGGGCGACACAACCGGGAGCGCATTCTCTGGGGGCTCCTCTCCTTCTCGACGTGGCACCGGCTGTACATCGAGCGCACCGTCGGAGACTGAGCGACCCGGCAACGCCTCAGCGAGAACTCGCCCCCGCGCTCACGATTCTCAGCCATTGCAGCGTTTCGACGACAAACGGCGCGGGATCACGCCAGCGCCAGACTTCTGCACGGTCGCGCCCGGGGTGGATGCGCAGGAAGTCGAGCAGCGCCTGGAGGCGCGAGCCCGCGCCATTGTCCAGCTGCAGCTCGGCTCGCGAGCGCCTGAAACGCAAATACAGGTGGTCCACATCCCCCCACCACCAGCGACTCCGGATGCCCTCACGGTACTGGCGGCATTCGGGCACCGTCTCTCCCGCTGCGCAGCGGACGAGCAAGGACGGAAAGTCCACCCCGGCGTCGATGGCCAACTGGAGGGAACCCCAGAACCGGCCGTTCACCTCCATGATGACGTGGCGCCCCGTCGCCGGCTCCCGTTTGCACTCGATCATCGCCACGCCTCGCCAGTCGAGCGCCTCGAGCAAGCGCAGTCCGGCTCCGACCAGCCCATCCTGGAGCGCGATACTCTCGCGGTAGACGCTGACACCGCCGGCGGGCGGTTTCTCGCGGAGGCGGCGATGGGCGAACATGGCGACGGCCCGTCCCCCCCAACGCAGCGCGAAAAAGCCCTCGCCGATGCCGGCGATCCGCTGCTGGAGCAAAACCGGGAACGCCGACGCGGGGAGCGCAGCCAACGCCCGGTGGCACGCGCCCGAGTCCGCCACCGGCGTCACCGCCACTTTGCGCCGGCTACGCCCGACCGCGACCACCGAGCGGTGTGGCTTGACGATGGCCGGAAAGCAGGCGTCGGACACGGCCTCAGGCACATCTCGGGGCGTGGCAATGAATCGCGTGTCGGGCACGCCAAACCCGCACGCCCGAGCGAGCTCGAGTACGTGCGCCTTGTCCGAGGCGGCGCGGTACGTCGCGAGATCGGGGAACGGCAGGGCGACCCCCGCGGGCAGCGTGGCCGCGTGCTCCAGCACCGCCTCCACCGCCGGGTCGGTCATCGGCAGCAGCAGCTCGCTCCCCTCCTGCTGGGCAATGCGGCCTACCTCCGCCGCGTAGGCTGCCGGGTCCGTGAGCGGATCGGTCGTGAGACGACGTGGCCGGACGCCGCGCGACACGCCCGCCAGGGACACCCGCGTGGGGGCGGCCACGCATACGGCGTGTCCGGCTCGTACCAGGGACCGAGCGGCCGCGAGCGCACCGCGCTCGTTTCCATCGGTGATCAAAATGCGCATGATCCGGCCCTCCCCCAATGCAACATGCGGACCGCGGAGCATGGCGTCGACGCAACACCCGCCCTGCGGCGGGCCGATTACCTGCCTCTCGACTTTGGCTCCAGTCTTGCACCACAGTGGACGCATGCTCAATCGCATCTCACCGACCGCGTCTTGGCTTGACGCGCCAGCCGGAGAGGTGAGGCCCCCCGGTTGGGATCTGTTGCTGGTATGCGTGGCGTTGCACAATGACCCGCCTGCTCGCCCTGCTGGTGTGGAGCGCCCTGTCCGTCCCCGGCGCGCTGTACCAGGGGCTCGCCTTCCGATCCTGGACGGACTTCGCCACGATCGTGGTGATGTGCCTCGTGGTCGCTGGCAGCGTCCGAAGCGTTCGTGATGTCGAGCGATTGGTCCTCGTGTACTTTGGCGTGACAGTTCTGTACGCGGGCGTGGTGCTGGCACGGTTCCCGCTCGGCGGCGACGGCCCCGAGAGTTGGCGCCTCGGCGATCTCTACTACTACGACTCGAACGATCTTGCGACGTTGATCGTCAGCGCCATGCCGTTTGGGCTGTACTTCGTGCTCGCGCAGCGCCGCGCCTGGGTGCGGGTACTCGCCGCGCTGGGCCTGGTAGTGCTGGCGGTGGCACTGTTGCGCTCGGGTTCTCGGGGAGGCTTTCTCGCCTTCGTCGCATTCGCGACCTTCGTCCTGCTGGCATTCACCACCATCCCCGCACGATCGCGGCTGGTGGGACTCGGAGTGGTCCTCGCAGTCGTGTTCACGACCGCGAGCGACCGATACTGGGCGCAGATGCAGACGATCCTCAACCCTCATCGGGACTACAACGTGACGTCAGATGAGGGCCGCCTGAAGCTCTGGGAGCGCGGCCTCGGCTACATGACCGACTACCCCGCCCTCGGCGTCGGAGTGGGAAACTTCCGCGTGGCCGAGGGCACGATCGCACCAAAGGCCAGGCTACGGGAGCATGGCGTCGGCGTGCGTTGGCAGGCGCCCCACAACAGCTTCATTCAAGTGGGTGCCGAGCTTGGCATCCCGGGTTTGCTGCTCTTCATGGCCTTGCTCGCGAGCGTGTTCATGTCGCTTCGGCGCGTTGCGCGACGCGCGCTCGCTGCCGATCCGCCCGCTCGCGACGTGTCGCGCCTTGCACAGACTCTCATGGCGGCGCTGGTCGGGTTCGTGGTCGGTGCTTTCTTCCTGTCGTTGGCCTACTCGAACATGCTGTATACGCTCGCGGCGTTTGCGGTTGGCCTGCGGAAGGTCGCGAGCGCCGACGACCTTCGGAGCCCGCGGCCCGCGTACCGCGCCCCGGGCTGGCGAGTGCACGCCTGATGGCTGCTCGTCCGCGGCTCCTGTTTCTCGCCCACTGCCTCCCCTACCCACCGCACAGCGGCGTGGCCAGTCGCACGTTCCACATCCTGAGGCAACTCCAGCTCGAGTATGACGTCGATCTGGTGGCGTTCTCCCGCGTGTGCCACCAGCCCGATCGCGGCGCACGGGAGGCGGCCCGCGACGCGTTGCGGAACGCGGTCGCATCCGTCGCCGAGCCGACGCCAATACCTCAGGAGCACTCGACGCCACGCAAAATCTGGGACCACCTGCGCAGCCTCATCAGCGGCCGCGCCTACACCTACTATGAGTACCACAGCCGCTCTTTCGCGGACCGGCTCCGCGCCGTGCTCCGAACGCGGACGCCGAACCTCGTGCACTTGGACAGCCTCGATTTACATCGCTGGCTGCCCGAGTTGCCGCAGGTGCCGATCGCCTGCACCCACCACAACATCGAGTCCGAGCTGCTTCGGCTGCAGGCGCAACATCTCGATCAGACCGTGCTGCGACATTACCTGCTGCTTCAGGCCGCGCGTGTGGAGCGAGTGGAACGAGAACTGTCCTCGAAGCTCGCGCTCAACGTCGTGATGTCCGAGGTTGACGGCGAGAGGCTGCGTGCCCTGGCCCCGGGCGCCGCTACGGTGGTGATACCGAACGGCACGGACACCGAGTACTTCCAGCCGAACGGCACCGAGTCTATCGCCGGACAGGTCGTCTTCGTGGGAGGGACCTACAGCTATCCAAACCGGGACGCAGTGGAGTTCTTGGTGCAGGCGATCTGGCCCAAGATCCGCGCCGCAGACCCCGCAACGTCCTTACGGCTGATCGGTCGTGGCACGGCGGCGGACCTGGCGCGCTACGACGCCGAGCCTGGCGTGAGCGCCCTCGGCTACGTAGCCGACGTCCGGCCTGCGTTGTCGGCGGCGCGCTGTTGCGTCGTGCCGATTCGCATCGGCGGGGGGACGCGCCTCAAGATCCTGGATGCGTGGGCAGCAGGGAAGGCGGTCGTGTCCACGTCGATCGGCTGTGAGGGTCTCGACACGACGGATGGAGAGAACATCCTCATCCGTGACACACCGCAGGCCATCGCCGACGCCGTCCTGCAGGTGCTGCGCGACGCAGACCTCCGCGCTCGTCTCGAGCACAACGGCCGACGGACGGCGATCGAGACCTACAGCTGGCAGCGTGTGGGCGCGCAAATCCGCTCGGCGTACGACTTGCTCGCGCGGCCCGCCCACCCAGAGCTTGAGGCGGTGACGGCCCTCTAGTCATCCGTCATCGGCCCGGCCACCAGTCGGTGCGAATCTGAAGACCGGCGTAGTACCAAGCGAGGCGCGTGTCGACGGCGTCCTTCTGCCCGTTGTTACCCATCGCGAACTTCGTGAGCGCGACCGGGTTGACGCAGAAGCTATGCCCGGCAGCATACAGAGACGCGAGGGTCCAGTCGCTGCGGCCGTTCCAGACGGCGTTGCCGTAATCTGACTGCCGGAAGTCGGCATCACCGAGAATCTGCACGCCCGCGGCGTCGTACACCCGCACATGGACCTGGATATGCGCCGGGTCCACGAAGTCCACGTGGTACTCGAAGCGATACCACACGCCATGCGCCAGCATCATGGAGGGACCTAAATGAATCAGGGGGTAAACGCTCGACGGACAGCCGTACATGCTGATGACGAACCGCCACCCGGCGGCACTGCCCGTTTTCCGCATGTAGGTCAGATTGCCGTAGTTTTGGAAGTCGGGGGTGACGACGTGGTCGCCGGACCAGGACGTGTCATCGTTGCGCATGTAGTAGCGCACGTAATAGTCCTTCGAGGGTGCCAGAATGTTGCTGCGCTGCACGAACGCGGCGTAGGACGGTCCGCGTTGTAAGACGCGCAGGGCGTTGCGACCGCCGGGCCCGCCGGCGACGACCGACAGCAGTTGGACCGGGGCACCGTTGTTGAACTCCCAATAATCCTTCCAACGCCCGCCGTCCGTCACCGCCCGCCGCGACGTACCGGTGTCGGTGCTCCAATCGCTCTCGAAGACCACATTGGGATCACGCGCGTCCACTACGGCGAGACAGCCCGTCAGACGGACGAGAGCGGCGGCGAAACCCAGCAGTGTCGAACTTCGCCACCGCCATACGGACCGACGGTGCACAACCATGACCGCACCTCCCCTGCAAACGTCGTGCACTCGCGCCACGGTACTCCAGCGTGACCACTGCCGTTCCGTAGTGAATACGGTACCACCGACTCGTTGCGACGATGCTACACACGATGTCGACGGCTTCGAACGGCAGGACGGCACACATCCTGCCACCCCTGGCACCGCATGATCCTGGTGCTCACGTGCTCGGCGCTGCCCGCATCAAACAACTGTCACTGATTACCGCGCAATACGGCGGCATCGTGCTGGCCACGCTGCTCGCCATCGATGTCGCGTGCATCGTTGCCGGCGTGTTTCCACCCACGTACGAGTACGGCGTGCCGGACGTCGGCTGGGTCGCATCGCCGGCGACGGGCTCCATGCACGAAGATCGCTGCGTCGACTACACGACAGGCACGACCTACACGTACACCCGTAACGAAGACGGCGTCCGCACCACCCACAGGGCTGCGGAGCTGTTGGCCGACAGCCAGAGCTATCTCATCGGCGTGACGGGGGACTCACAAACTGACCTGTGCGCGCCCAACGACGAGACCCACGCGGGCGTGCTCGAGAAGACCCTGAACGCAAGCGGCCGGCGGGCCGTTGTGCTGGCGTATGGGGCTGGCCGCTATTCGCCGCTCCAGGACTATCTCGTGTTCAAGAAGGCCCTGCTGAAGTACCACCCCCACGTGTTCGTACTCAACTTGTATACGGGGAACGACTTCTACGACATGCTCCGCGTAGACGACCGCCCGCACTTCGTTCGTAGCGACAGCGGATATGCGATCGCCCCGCCGGTGTGGTACCTGTACGATGCGCCGGGAGAGCGGCGGCGCAGCCGCGTCCTCTTTGCGCTTCGCTCGCTCGCCAAGCGGACGGGAGTGCAGGGATTCATCGAGCGCGTTCAGCAGCTGCGCGCGGTCGCGGCCGAGCAAGGCAAAGGGCTCGCCACCGTAGCGGCCTACATGAACGACATGCGCAAGTCGTCGGAACCCAGTCTCGGCTATCCCGCCGCGTTCTCCGCGCAGATGCTCAATCAACAGCTCTTCTTCCATCGGTTTCCCGAGAGCCGCGCCGAATCGATCCGGCGGGTTCGCGCCCTGTTACAGCTGATTCGCCACCAGAATCCCGGTATGGTTTTGCTGCTCAGCCCACTGCCCTCCTACGAGTTGACACAGCAGCAACCCGTGGACAGTGCACTGCTCCGCACCATCGCCCGGCTGCCGATCACGTACGAGAGCGGCCTGCGGGAGGAACGAGCGCTGTACGACACTCTCCGCGTACTCGCGCTGGAAACCGGCTGGCTGTTCGCCGACAACCTGCGCCCGCTCCAGGCGTACAGAGGACCCGATCGACTGTACAACTCCTTCGACTACCACCTGCTCCCGCCCGCCAGTGACATCATCGGGCGGGAGCAGGCCAAGGCTCTCCTCCCCTACGCGGTCACGGCCCGGGCCAGCGGTCGCTCCGAATCTGGAGGTTGGCATAGTACCAAGGCAGGCCCGTGTCGACCGCACCGCCGTTCCCGTTGTTCCCCACCGCGAACATCGTGAGGGCAACAGGATTGACGCAGTAGCTGAACCCGGTGGCGTAGAGGGACGCGAGCGTCCAGTCACTGCGCCCATTCCAGACCTGATTCCCGTAGTCTTCTTGCCGGAAGTCGGCGTCGCCTAGAATCTGCGTGCCGGCCGCATCGTACACGCGCACATGGACCTGGATCTGCGTGGGATTCACGAAGTGGACATAGTACTCGATGCGGTACCACACTCCGTGCGCGAGCTCCACTGCCGGACCGATGTGGCTGATCGGATAGATGAACGAGCAACCGTACATGCTGATGACGAAGCGCCAGCCGGCACTACTGCTGTACTTCCGCATGTAGGTCAGATTGGCGTAGCTCTGGTAGTCCGGCACAACCACGTGGTCGCCGGAGGGGGAGGTGTCATCGTTCCGCATGTAGTAGCGGACGTAGAAATCCTGCGAGGCCGGCAAGGCGTTGTTCTTCCCGATGAACGCGGCGAAGCTGCCTCCGCGCTGCACGACGCGCAGGGCGTTGTGACCGTCGGGACCACCGGTCACTACGCTCATGATCTTCCCGCCGCCCCAATCAGCCTCCCACGACCAGCGGCCGCCATCCCGCAGCGCGCTCACGGGATCGTTTCCCAGCGCCGTGCTCCAATCGCTCTCGAACAGCACTCCGCCGGTGCCGGGGGGGGGAACGGCGGTCGTCCCGCTTGCCAGGTTCGAGAGGGGGCCGAACACGGCGTTCGTGTTCACATCACCACGGAAGGCGACGCTCCCGAACTGGTAGGCCGTCGCGGGCGACAAGCCCAACACGGTACAGCTGCTGGTCGTACCGATCGCGGTGCCGACGACCGGCGTCACACACGTGCCGCGCGTCACCGCGAGTCCCGCGCTCCACGCGAGCGTGCCCACCCCGTACTTGACGATGTAGCTCGCTGGTTGACCGGTGCCATCGTCTACTTGGAGAAAGGAGAGCGTCACTGAAGTGTCCGTCACGTTCGCGACCGCGAGATCAGTCACCTGCCCAGGATCGGTCACAACCACCGGCGCGGTCACCGTGATCAGCGCCGTCCCGCTCTGCCCTTCGCTGGTAGCCGTGATCAGCGCCAGCCCGGCGGTCACACCGGTCACCTGCCCGTTGCCGTCCACCGTGGCCACCGCGGCAGCACTGCTCACCCATGTCACCACACGCCCACTCAGAGCATTGCCATTCGCATCCTCAGGCGTGGCCGTGAGCGACACCGTCTGCCCCACCGGCTCGCTTGCCGTCACTGGCGTTACCGCCACCGACGTCACGGGCAGAACGCTGATCGTGACGGCGGCAGTGTCGGCCAACGCCGCCGGGTTGCTCACCGCGATGACCTGGTACCTGCCGGCGCTCTGGCCGGCCGAGTACAGGCCGGCTGCCGAGATGATACCTCCGGTGGCGGCGTACGATACGTTCACTGCGACGCTGTCACCGTTCCTCTTCCTTCCGTACGCCGCGAACTGCTGCTTGCCTCCGCCCGCTACGGACGCGGCGGCGGGCGTGACAAACACCTGTGTCAACGAGCCACGGTTCCGCACCGTCGAGCTCGACGTGACGGCGGAAGTGGTCGCCGTGGCCGTGACCTGAAAGGTGCCGAAGCTCGTGTCGGCGGTGTACAGACCGCCGGTCGTGATGGTCCCGCCCGAAGCACTCCAGCGCACTGCGACGGGGACGCTGTCGCCCGCCTGCGTGCGACCAAAGGCCAGGAACTGTTGTGTCTCGTAGGGGTCGAGGGTAATTCTGTCCGGTGAAGTGAAAACCTGCACCACAACGTTGTTGGGGTTAGGATCAGTGACGCGCCTGCCCGGCAGCTCGCACGCGACGAACGCCGCGGCGGCCACCGGGACCAGCGCCGCCCTGATGAGCGCCAATCGCATCGACAGCTTGAAGGTGAACGTCATAGTTACGGCCTCGTGGTGGCAACAATGAGATCATCGTACCACACGGTCTGGTCTACAGGCGACCCATCGCCGATGTAAGGCGAAAGCACGATCTGCTTGAACTGGAGCGTCGGATGCGCACCCGTGCGTAACAGCACATTGGTGCGGTCGATGACGAGGACACCGTTGAACCAATAGCGCACGATCCCGTTCGTCTGCCCGATGCCCCCGACGATGGAGTTCATCTGGAAGTACGCCTCGACATGGTTCCAGTCACTCTTGTAGCCCGGCCCGGGATTGGGCTGGAAGGCGACGGCCGCCGCATGGTACTCCTTGGCGCTGTACCACGGGGGCATGTTGAAGCAGGTCCACACGTCCACACCAGACGTTTCGGCGTGGCCGTTGCAACCGCTGACTGAACGATCTTCCGTCACGCCGACGAGGTTGTTCGGCGGCGTCCCCAAACTGAGATTGACGTTCTTGCCGTCCTGCAAGGCGAGTTGGGGCCGGCCGCCGTTGTTATAGATCTGCTCGATGTACGCCGTCAGGTAGTTGTTGGATAGCCCATCCCAGTCGCCTTCCATGTCGCTCAGGATGACGAATTCGTGCGGGTGGTACGCCTTCCCTGAGCCGATCCAGTTCGTGCTGTACTTGACCCAGTAGCTCACGTATACGCTGGCGGTCGGCGTGAACAGGTGTCGCTTGGTGCTCGTGGTCGAGGTTTGCGCGCCTGCCACGAAGCGGCCTTCGATCGAGCCCGGGCCGCTGTGGAACTCGGTCGTCGAGATCGCCGATGTACGGCCGTCGTACCAACCCCGTGTGTCGAGGCTGGCGTTGTCGAAGCCCTCTTGTAACAGCACGCTGCCCGGCGGCGGTGGGGGCGGCGGCGGCGGCGGCGGCGGCGGCGGCGGCGGCGGCGGCGGCGGTGGTGGTGGCGGCGGCGGCGGCGGCGGCGGCGGCGGCGGCGGTGGAGGCGGCGGCGGCGGCGGCGGCGGCGGTGGAGGCGGGGCAACGGCGGTGACGCTGACCGTCGCGGTGCCGTTCTTCCCTTCGCTCGTCGCGGTGATCGTGGCCGGACCGGCCGCTACGCCCGTCACCATGCCGTTGATATCCACTGACGCGACCGCCGGTGCACTGCTCGCCCACGTCACCACCCGCGCGATCAGGGCATTGCCAATCGAGTCTTTGGGCGTCGCCGTGAACTGCACCGTCTGTCCCACTGGTACACTCGCCGTCGCCGGCGCGACCGCCACCGACGCAACGGAGGCCAACAGCCCGAGCAGCTGCCGCAGGTCACACGCCGCTGCGGCGCAGACCGCGCCGAGCAGCACCACATTCCTGAGCAGCGCCAGGCGACAAGACAACTTGTGCTTGAACGTCATAGGAGAGCCTTTCCTTTATATGTGCTCACCGCGGGTGCACGACGACCTGCTGCGGCCGTCGTGCATCCGCGCGAGATACCAGGTTTCGTTGCGTACTCGCTCACGGCCCGGGCCAGCGGTCGCTCCGAATCTGGAGGTTGGCATAGTACCAAGGCAGGCCCGTGTCGACCGCACC
>QHUQ01000287.1 GCA_003221985.1 Gemmatimonadota bacterium
GGCGAGCGCGTCGCGAAGACTCCGTGCTCCCGGTCGTCGATCGGCGGCCTCGCCATCAGATCGTACCCGACCGATCGATCGAACACCCACAGGACGAAGAGGTGCGAGAAGCCCTCGATGTCGGTGAGCCCTGTCTCGAGCGCGGGATCGATCTCGAGGACTCCCTCGGCGTCGTGCTGAGCTCCCGGCCCCTTTGGGATCTGCGCGGTCTCCGTGAATGGGCTGTGGATGGTCCCAATCGGCTGGATCGTGATCACGGCGGTCGGCCTAGCTTCGCGCGTCGCCGGCTACGCGCTTCCGTGCCTCGCTCAGGTATCCGGGTCGGAGATCCAGCAGGTTCGCGAGTTTTCTCATCAGATAGTCTTCGTGCTGAGAGAGCTTGCTGTCCGCATAGACGACTCGCCACAGCACTTCGGTGAGCACCATGCGTTGGCCCTCGTCGTAGTTAGCGTTGATGAGGGAAGCGAACTGGAACAAGTCGGTCGCCTTGGAGCGCGCCTCCTCGGCCACAGCCATCAGCTCGCGCGCAGTCTCGGCCGGCAGATCGAAAAGGCGCGCCAGTGCCTCTTCGATGTGGGTACGCTCCTCTGGAGCGAACTCATCGTCGGCGTGTGCCAGCTCGAGCAGGAGCGCGCAGGCGGCGACACGCAAGCGCTTAGCCTCCGATTCCTCGTCCGGCCTAGATTGCGGAAGGCTGGAATGGCGAGCGAAGAATGACCGGATCGACTCGAGCATCGCAGGGCTACGTTCCCACGCGCCATGGTCGAAAGCAATCCGCAGCTCAAGCCCAGCGGTGCGGCCGATCCCGGGTGCGCTCGAAGCCGAGCTCCTCGCAGAGCGCGAGCCAGCGCTCCCGCGGAACGCCCCGCCACCGCAGGTCCTCGAGCGTCTCGGGGAGCGGCGCGTCGCGCCGGAGTGTCGCGAGCCGGCGAAAGAGCAGCGCTTCCTTCATCCGCTCGCGGAGCGTAGCGGCGAGGCGATCCGACCCGCGGACCTTGACCTCCCACGCGAGCGGGTCGGCCGGGATCGCTTCCAGATGCTCCCAGCGCGCCAGCACGGCCGAGGCGGTCTTGGCCCCCCAGCCCGGAAGGCCGGGGTAGCCGTCCGCCGCGTCCCCGACCAGGGCGAGCCAGTCGGGAATCGAGGCAGGCGAGACCCCGAACTTCGCCAGCGCGTCGTCCGCCTCGAGCTCGATCATCGGCCAGACCACGACGCCGATCGCCTCGAGCGCGCGCTCGGCCAGTGGAAACTGGGCGAGCAGGTCCTCCGGAACGCCCTCCTCGGTCTTGTAGCCAGGCCAGAGGTCGTTGCGGAAGCTCCGGATCACGTGGTCGGTGGCCACGGCCAGGTGGGTGACGTCGGGCTCGCGCAGGAGCGAGAGCGTCGTTCCGACCAGGCCCCCGACGGCTCCGACCTCACGCCCGTCGGGGGCGCGCGACGGATCTACGCCGTAGTAGGCGCGGAAGAGCTCGTAGGTGCCATCCAGGAGATGAAGCTTCATGGCGTCACGGGGCTCCGCATCGGCACAGCTTACTCGGAGTCCTGCCGGCCGACCGAGCGCACGATCATCGTGGTGCCGGTTGCCCGGCCGGCTTAGACTCGCGACCATCCAGGGCGCTCACGGCCCCCGATCGAGATCGATCAGATCCCGAAGCCCTCGCGCGGAGCCTCCGATGTTACCGCTGGTCGTGGTTCGCATCCTCATTCTCTATGGACTGGTCCAGCTTCTCGTCGTCACCGAGAAGCCCTCGATCTGCGCGGCCACCTACGCGGCCGTAGGTGTCTTGTTCAACCTGATGATGAGCATGCCGCTCCCCGCGGTGCTCATGGGGGGGCTCATCTCGTTCGCCCCCGCGTTCGTCTACTTCTGGTTGCTGTCGCGAACCAAGCGCGGGTCGCCGATGTGGTATCTGGTTCTCCCCGGCGGCGTCGTGCTCGGAGTATTGAGCTAGCCTTTCCTATCGGCCGTGAGATGACCGCGCTCGTCGGGTGTGGATCCGCGCTGGGAAAACGATTCCCCGCCGCCTCTTGCCGAGCGCCCCGGCGCCCCCTAGCTTGGGTCACACGCCTTTCCCGATCCTTGGCGCGGTCGAGGCGTCCATGCCCCAGGCGAATCCACCTACGACGCGGAGAATCCGACGAGACTCCCCAACCTCCGGCACCCCATACGGTTCACGTGGACCGTCGAAGCACCAGCTCGTGTTCGCCAGGGGCTACGGATACCGCGACTACGGTCGCAAGCTGCCGTTCACCGAGCACACGGTCGTACCCATCGCCTCGAACACGAAGCTGTTCACGGCCGTGGCCGCGGGCCTGCTGGTCGAGGAAGGCAAGCTCGACTGGGACCCGCCGATCCGGCAGTTCGTGCCCAGCATCGAGTTCCACGACGACGAGCTCAACCGCGCGGTATCGATCCGCGACATGCTCTCCCATCGCACCGGCATCACGCGGCACGACCTGATCTGGTACAAGTCCGAGTTCACGCGCCCCGAGCTGTTCGAGCGCCTCAAGTACCTCGAGCCGACCCAGCCGATCCGTACGAAATTCCTCTACAACAACATGATGTACATGGGTGCGGGCCATGTGATCGAGCTCCTCTCCGGCAAGAGCTGGGAGCAGTTCGTGCGGGAGCGGCTGCTCCAGCCGCTCGGGATGACCAGCACGGTGTTCTCGATCGCCGACATGACGAAGCAGCCCGACCATGGCGTGCCCTACACCGAGCGCCGCGATTCCGACGAGATCTATCGCATTCCGTATTACGAAGAAGCGGCGGGAATCGGTCCGGCGGGCGCCATCAACTCGAATCTGGTCGACATGTCGCGCTGGGTGATCGCGCTCATGAACGGCGGCACGATCGACGGCAAGCAGGCCATCCCGGCGCGCGTGATCCGCGAGACGCTGGCGCCCTCGATCTCGATGCCCAACGCCACGCTCGAGAGCCGCGGCTGGGGAGAGCTCCTGAACTCCGCGTACGGAATGGGTCGCTGGATCGCGTCCTATCGCGGGCACCTGCTCGCGTATCACGGCGGCGACATCAACGGCTTTCACTCTCAGGTCTCGATCATGCCGCAGGACAGCATCGGCGTGCTGGTGTTCGTGATCGGCGATCACGCGCAGCCGCTCTACAACGTGGTGAGCTACAGGGTCTACGAGCGGCTGCTGGGTCTCGACCCGACGCCGTGGAGCGAGCGCATGCTCGCCATCCGGAAGAAGGGCAAGGAGGCGGGCAAGCAGGCGCGCGCCCAGGCGGGCGGCGACCGCATTGCTGGGACGCAACCGTCCCACCCGCTGCCGGAATACGTCGGGGAGTACGAGCACCCCGCGTACGGCGTGATCACGATCTCCCCCCGAGGGGACAGCCTGCTCATGGCCTTTCACAAGATCCGCCTGCCGCTCGGGCACTATCACTACGATCGCTTCGATTCGCCCGACGACGAGCAGGACGGCAAGTGGTCGCTCAACTTCGCTACCAATCCGCAAGGGGAGATCGACAACGTGACGACGTCGCTCGACGAGGCCGAGGTCACGTTCACGCGCCGGGTGCCGGAGGCACTCACGGCGCTCGCCACGCTCCGGCAGTACGCGGGCGACTACGAGACCCCGACCGGAGGCAAGCTTCGCGTGGTGCTGCGCCAGGACGGAACCTTCGGCATCGAATTCCCCGCCGCTCCCTTCCAGGCGCTCCAGCCCTGGCGGCCCCACCAGTTCCGGCTCAAGGAGTTCTCGGACACGATCGTCGAGTTCGAGGTCTCGAACGGCCGAGTCACGGCCATGAAGCAGCGCGATCCCGGCGGGGTGGCGACCTTCCTGAGGAAGCAGAGCGCGGGCTCGACGCGGGCCCCGATCACGACAACCTCGGCTCGCTGATCGGGAGGTTATCTGTCTCGAGACGCCCCCGGCGATCCGGCGGCCTTGACGATGAGGCGCGTCCCGTGCTGGCGCGTGAAATAAGTCCACGCCCACTGGACGAGCACCAGGAGCCGGTTGCTGAACAGCGTGAGATACGTGATGTGGATCGTGGCCCAGATGACCCAGGCCGGGAAGCCACTGAGCCGCAGGCGGCCGGCGTCCATCACCGCATAACCTCGCCCGATCACGGCGAGGCTGCCGGGATCGTGATAGCGAAACG
>QHUQ01000206.1 GCA_003221985.1 Gemmatimonadota bacterium
CGACGTCGATCCCCCGCCCGAGTATTTCGAGCCGAACATCAGGCCGCCGCTCAACGCCATGCGGACGCCAGGCCCCAACAGGTACGCCATCTGCGCGCCGGCCGTCACGGCCCCGACCGACTGCGCTTCGAATTCCGGATCCGCCTTGCGGTTCATGAAGCCGAGCTCACCGCTCACCGGCCCGGTGATGTAATACCGCAGCCGCACGTCCACTTCCGATGCGTCGAACTCTTTCGTCGCCGTGCCATCGTTGCTGGGCTTGTACTTCAGCTTCGAGAGCACGACGTCGGCCGAGAACTTCTTCCACTGGAGCGTGGCGCTGCCGGCGATGCCGGAGCCGCGATAGTGCAGGTCGGCGGACACCTCGCGATAATCACCGAAAGCGATTTGAGGGCCGATACTGAAATGCTGGGCGGAAAGTTGGAATGTTGGAATGTTGGAAAGACACAGCACAGCCGTGGCCACCGTCCAACCTTCCAACCGTCGAACCTTCCAACGTTCCGCTCTCATCGCCCACCTCCAGGCCGCGCCAACGGCACCACGCTCAGCGCCACCTGTTGGCGGCGGCGCGTATTCTCCTGCGCAATCTCCGTGTTGCGGCGGGAGATCTGCTCGCGCAGCAGTTGGTTATAGAGAACGTTGCCGCGGGCCGCCTGCGGCGCCGGCTTGCGCAGCGTCATGATGAATCCCGCGAGTATCACGCCGCCACCGATCATGCTTCCTTCCCGTAACGACGTCTTTCCGAGATCGCCGCTGGAAAAGGCGGACGTTCCTGCCAGTGCGATACCGGTGTAGACGAGCGCCAGCCCCATGGGCTTCCAGCTCTTGGGCGGCACCTCCGTCTCCGGCAGATAGGTGTAGCCCGGCAGGCTGGTGAGGTGCGGCAGGGTATCGACCGCGCCATGGGTGATGCGGATCGCCTGCGACGTCGAAAAGTTGTTCTGTCCCACCGTCGCTTCCACGACGATGTTGTAGTCGCCGGCCGCGACCGGATCGCCGCTCGCCAGCCGCGCGGGCCAGCGAATGTTCACCTGCCCGCTCGCCACGGTCGAATCGATCCTGAGCGAGGTTTGCGGACCGAGGACACGCGTGACGACACGGGCGGGCTGCGTCACGGTGTAGCGCACCGCGACCACGCCTTGCCCACCAACGAACGAGACACTGTCGACGTGCAGCTGCCGGATGACCAGCACCTGGGTGAGGGCGACCTGGAACGCGCTCAGCGCCTTCGGCGACGTGCGGGTCGGATCGAGGTCGCGCTCCGGCTCGAGCAGGATCACCTGCTTGAACGCGTCGACCGCTCGCAGGATCGAATCCATGCCGCTGTAGGTGAAGCCGAGCAGCTCGTACGCCCGCGCCCGCTCGTAACCGGTGAGTCGCTCGCGCAGCGCCGCCTGCCCCGCGCTCAAGGCCTGGCGAAAATCGAGATTGTTCAATGCCTGCTGCGCGCGTCGCAGCGTGGCGTTCTGAACCGTCTGTGCCGCGCTGAGAGCCGGCAGGAACGCCAACGCAAGGACGAGCAGCACGCGGACGCGCATCAGATCATCCTTCCGGATCGAGCACCCAGTTTTTGCGGACGGGCCCGTTGGGCGGGACATCCACGGTCTCGCTGCGTGTCTTGTAACCGGCGCGCTCCACACGAATCGAGTGACGCCCCGGGGTCACCGTAAACTCGACGACCGGCGTCGGCCCCACATCGCGGCCGTCGATGAATACCTCGCCGGGAGGAATCGAATTCACCGTGATGAAGCCCTGTTCCGCCGCGGCTGGAGGAGCAGGTGGGGGACGCCTCGCGGGTGGTGGTGGCGGTGGCTGCGTTACAACGCGTTGCGTTTCACCTGGGACCACAGCTGCCGAGGCCGGGGGTGGCGAAGGAGCTGCGCTCTTCTTGCCCAGAGTCAGATAGCCACCGACGCCCGCCGCGACGACCACGATCGCGCCCACCAGGATGCCGACACCCGACCGCTTCTTCTTTGCCATGGGCATCTTCATCCCCGCGCGCGGGATCGGCGTCGTCGGTGCGCTGGTCACTTCCGTCGGTGCATCGGCCGAGGCGGTGCGCTGCGGCCGCTGCGGCGGCCGGCGCTGGCTCTTGCTCGCTCCAGCCTTCGGGGCAGTCACCGGCTGTTCGGGCCACACCGCGGTGGCGAAGTCTTCCATCGTGTCGAAGCGCTGGGCCGGCTCCTTGGAGAGCGCGCGGGAGATCGCTCGCGTCAGGAACTCGGGCGCATCGCCGCGCTTGGCGCGGGCGCTCGGGATCTCCTCGAAGATGTGCTTATAGAGGATTGTGTGGACCGAGTCGCCGGTATACGGCAGCTCGGCGGTCATCATGCGATACGCGACGACGCCGAGCGAGTATTGGTCGGCTCGGCCGTCGACGGTGGCGCCCTTGGCCTGCTCGGGCGCCATATAGTGCGGCGTTCCGATGATCATCCCCGTGCCGGTGAAGCCCGTCGCTGCCTGCAACGCCTTGGAGATGCCGAAGTCGGTCAGCATCACGCGGCCGTCATGGTCGAACATGATGTTGGCGGGCTTCACGTCGCGGTGCACGACGCCGCGTTGATGGGCGTGGCCGAGGGCGCAGGCCGCTTCCCACAACACGCGCTGGATGTAATCGATGGTGAGCGGGGGGAGCGGCTTCTGATCGAGCACGTCCTCGAGCGACGTCCCCGCGATGTACTTCATGACGAAGTAGTTGAGCCCGCCTTCGCTCTCGACGCGGTAAATCGGGATGATGTTGGTGTGATCGAGCTTCGCCGACGTCTTCGCTTCCTGCTGGAAACGCTTGACGATGTGCTCGTCCATCGAGATGTCGGGCGGCAGGACCTTGATCGCGACTTCGCGCTCGAGCGTCAGGTCATGCGCCAGAAAAACGGCGCCCATGCCGCCTTTGCCGAGCAGGCGCTCGACTTTGTACTTCCCTTCGACCAGGCGCTGCAGCCGCACCATCAATGCTTCGGTGCCGCTTGTCCCTGCGCCGAGCGTGCCGCCTCCGGTCACGTCCGCGCCGCAGGCGTAGCAGAACTTGCTGCCGTCCGGCAGTGGCGTGTGGCACTTGAGGCATTCCATCATGGATCCAGCGGCACCAGTCATGGGTGCACAGCCGGGCCGGCGGCGCGAATCGACCAGAGCGCCTTCTTGGGCGAGCTGATCGGCGCAACGGGGAAGCCGGAGCAGCCGCTCGTGTTGATGCAGAGGTCGTACGCGACGGGTGCGCCGAGATAGTCGACCGCGACGAGGTAATAGTCGCCCTGCCCTAGCAACGCGGTGATCGATTCCGTCGAGCCTGTGTCGGTGGAGGCTGCCTTCTGGTCGAGCGTGCTGCTCGCGCCGCCATCTGGAACTGTCAACAAATAGAGGTCTACGTCACTGGATCCCGATGTGGCGGACCCTGGCAGCGCCGCGATTTTCGCGGTGACGAGCTGCCCGAAAGCACCCGTCACGCGAAAGCGGATCCAGTCGATGTCGTGGGCGTTGTCGATGGTGAGCGTGTCACGGAACGCACCGGCGGGCAGCGTAACCGCCAACCCGCGGGCATCGGCGGCGTCGCAAAAATCGTCTTCCTCGTGCGCATCGCGGCCGACCCGCGGGTCGGCGATGTACCCCTCGAACACCGCGAGGCCGTACCGACCCGGTTGCGAGTACAAGGCCAGGGCGTGCAGCCGTCCAGCCGGCATCCCGCGCAGTGCGACCACTGTCGATTCGGGCTGCACCTCGGCCGGCTCGAATGCCTCGCCTTTGCAGGCGTGTGACGCAGGTCCGATCGTCCAGGCACTAGCGCCGATGAAGTACTGGGCCGGTGTGCCGCCGCTACCCGGCACGGACACGAGCGAATCGGAGAGAAAGGTTGAAAACGTGCCTCGAACGTCGGGCGCGGTCAGAATGAGTGTGAGATCGCGCGGCGTCGTCTGGAAGAAACGATACCAATCGACCCCGAGCTCGTCACGCTTGAGCGGTTCGAAGGCGAGCGCGGGATTCAGGAATTTGATCTCGGGAACCGCGGGGAAGCGCGGCGGCGCCTCGAGATTGATGTTGCGCGGCGCGGTCTCGTTCGGCTCGAGCAAATCGAACGGCAGGATGTGCGTCGTATCGGGTGCGTTGCCGAACACACCGGGACCGATGAATGAGACAGGCGCGGAATGCGCCACCGGTGTCACCCAGAACGTTGCCGTCGAGAAGCCGGTGGAGTCGCGGGTGCGGGTGGCAATCAACCCGGGCAGCGGATAGTCGAACTGGGTCGTGTTATCGAGAAACGCGATGAAAATCGAATCGACGCCGACGCCATAGACCGTGATGGTGTCGCCAAAGCGCACCAGGCTGGGCCGGACACTGTCGATTTCCAGCGGCCTGGAGACGCGCAACGGCACGTAGGCCGTCTGGGATTTCTCGAATGCCACGGCGCGGGCGCTGACGGTGACGTTCCCCGACTTGATTCCCGTGACTTCGGCGCCGCCGAACCCCTCATTCTTGACGATTGCCAGTGAGTCCACGTCGACCGCCCATTGGAACACCGCATTCTTGATCTCGACCGAGTCCGCGCCCGCGCGTTGCCACAGGTACCCATGGAGGCCAAGCTTCTGCCCCGCCAGGACCACTTGCTTGCCTGAGTCCGGCTGGACGGTGACGAAGACATCGTTGCTTTTGTCGGTGGGAAACGCACAGGTAACGGCGGCGAGCGCCGCTGCGAGCGCGACCACAGGTATGGCTCGGTCTAACCTGCGCATCCGGTCCAATCCGTGACTTGAGGGACGAACATACTATACGCGGGATGGTCGGGCCAGACAGTGACTACAGCGTGCCCCGGCGCTTCAAGTCGAGATATTTCACGACCACCGCCTGCGCCGCGCGCTCCGGTGTGACGTCGATCACCAGCACCCCCGCGCGCCGCATGTGTCCCAGCGCTTCCTCGCGCGCATGCAGCAGCTCCTCGGCGGCGGCCTTGCGAAAGGCATCGCGCGCCGTGGCGGGCCGCTGTGTGGCGGCGGCGTCGAGCTCGGAATTGCGCAGCGTGACCGCGAGCGGCAGGTGACGCGGGCGTAACGTCGCGACGTTCGCCACGAGCGCATCCGATGCAAAGCGATCGATCACGTCGGTGAACAGCACCGTCAGCGCGCGCTTGCGGTTGCGCGCGGCGAGATACCGGAACGCCCCGGGATAATCGGGCTCGACGAGTTTGGGTTGCACCTCCGCCAGCACATCGAGCACGCGCCGCACGCCGCTGCGTCCCCGCTCCGGCGCGACGAAATGCTGGACGCCGTCGGCGAACGTCATGATGCCGACGTTGTCGTCGTGCTGCGCCGCGGCATAGGCCAACTCCAGCGCCGCCTGGACCGCGAAATCGAGCCGCGCCACGCCGGCCGCCACGTCGGCGGTCATGAGCCTTCCCGTATCGAGCACCAGCAGCACCTGTTGGCGCCGCTCGGCTTCGTACTGGCGCGTGATCACCTTCGCACGGCGTGCCGTCGCCTTCCAGTCGATGTGACGCAGGTCGTCGCCCGGCACCCATTCGCGCAGCGACTCGAACAACCGTCCTTCTCCCAGCTGACGGATCTGCTTCGTCCCGACGTCGCGCCGCCGCAGCGCTTCTGCGACCGACGCACGCAGCCGCACCGATACGAGCGGTGGATAGACGACCACGTCCCACGGCAGCGGCAGCCGAAAGCGATGCCGCCCCAGACCCAGGGGACCCAGACTATCGAGCACGAAGCCGCCGGTGCCGGCGCCCTCGCGCCCCCGCCGCAAGGGAACGACCGGCACCACCTCGCGGGTCGCCGCGCGGGGGGGAATGCGCACGGGCCGGGGTGGCTGCGACCCGCCGAGGATGTCGGGGCGCACCTCCCGCACGCGCAACCGCGCGCGGCGGCGTGACGGGTTGGTCCAGCGATAGGTGACCTCGCCGGTGTGCCCGACGGACAACGCGGGCAGCGGCTCGCGGGCAACGACGACCGTTTGCGCCAGCGTAGCATCGAGCCAAATCAGGACGACCAGGGCGATGTCGGCGACGAGCATGACATCGAGGCCCCACGACGTCCAGAATTGGGCGAGGCCGAACAGCGACAGCAGCCCGGCGATCAGCAGGGCGCGCGGCGTCCAGAGAATGCCGGCCACGGTGCCGAGCACGAGCCACAGCCCGAGGAAGGCGGCGATGACGGCGCCGACCGCGAGCACCGGCAGCAGGTTCAAGCGGTCGGCGCCTCCGTGCGGTCGAGAATCGCTTTGAGCGCTTGATCGGCGGTGACACCCTCGAGCTCGAGCTCCGGCGCGACGTTGACGCGGTGCCGCAGGACCGCGGGCGCGAGCAGCTTGACGTCGTCAGGAACGACGTAGTCGCGGCCGTCCAGCAGGGCGGCCGCGCGCGCGGCCTTGAACAGCGCCACGCCGGCGCGCGGGCTCGCGCCCAGCGTGAGCGACGCGGCCTCGCGCGTCGCCCGCACGATCGCGGTGATGTAGCCGGTGATGCGCGGCTCGACGCGCACCGCGTCCACGGCATGGCGAAGCTGCTCCAGCCCCTCGGCATCGACCACGGGCGTCACGCCATAGGTGCCGGTGCGGTCGGCTTCGAAGCCTTCGACGTAGCGCGTGAGGATTCCCTGCTCCACGGCGGCGGACGGATAGCCGACCTGCACCTTCGCCATGAAGCGGTCGAGCTCGGCTTCGGGCAGCGGATAGGTGCCCTCGAACTCGATCGGATTCTGCGTCGCGAACACGGTGAACGTGGCGGACAGGGGATGACTCTGGCCGTCGACCGTGACGGTGCGCTCCTGCATCGCCTCGAGCAACGCCGCCTGTGTCTTGGCGGGCGCGCGATTGATCTCGTCGGCTAGCACGAGGTCGGCAAAGACGGGTCCGGGCCGGAAGGTAAACTGCTGCATGCCGGTGAGGAGCGTGATGCCGGTGATGTCGGCCGGCATGAGGTCGGGCGTGAACTGAATCCGCACAAAGCGCACGTCGAGCGCGAGGCCGAGGGTGCGGACGAGCAATGTCTTCGCCGTCCCGGGGACCCCTTCGAGCAGGATGTGGCCGCGCGCGAGCAGGCACACGAGCACCTCGCGGGTGGCAGCTTCCTGTCCCAGCACCACGCGGCGCAGGGCCTCTACGATGCGCTGCGCGTCGTGCGCGGGCGTAGTTCCTCCCACACGTCCTCCACGGCTTGAGCGGCATGAAGCACGCGACCAGCTCGGTCGTCGCGATCGCGTACGGTGAGCAGCTGATGTAAACGACGCACGGCGGCACGGCCTTCGGGGCCGCGCATTGCCAGCTCGAGTCCCTCGACCCACGGCACCACGTTGCCGTCGGCCAGATACCCGGTGCGGCTCAGGCGGCGCCGCAGTCCCAGCGCCAGCCGACGGACGGCGGTATCCGCATCGGCGGCGCTCTCGAGTCCCGCCCCCAACGCCTCCAGGTGCTCGAGCGGCGAGCGGCGCCGCCGTTCGATCACCGAGCGGGCAGGGCCAAAGCGCACGGCGGTCATGGCCAGCCAGACGAGGGCGACGGCAATCAACTGGAGGATCGCCCACCCGGCAGGGGAGCTGCGCAGCCAGCTCCACGTGCGGCCTGCAAACGAGGTCTGTTGCCCGAACCCAAATCCCTGATGGTATTCATCCCACGCCACCCGGCCGGGACGCTCGCGACGCGGCGTGAGCAGCGGCAGTGCGACGCTGGGAACGTCGCTGTCGCGCCAGACCTGGTTCGTGAACCAGCCGGGATCGGCGACGAGCGTGATCGTTCCGCCGCCACGATAGCGCAGCCGCAAAATCGCGGGACGGTTGTTGAGCGCGATCACGACCGTATCGACTGCGAACGGCGACAGCGTGTTGCAGATCCCCAGCCGCCCGTCTTCCTCGGCGCCCTTCCGGAGTGATTCGAGCCTGCCTGTTCCGCTCGTACGGGGTTTGACGGCGGTCAGCACGCGCGCGGTCTGTGGCAAGTGCAGGCCGGGCTGGGGTGAGCGCACGGCCATGCTGTCGTTGGAAATCCCGGCCGACCGAGTCCGCC
>QHUQ01000207.1 GCA_003221985.1 Gemmatimonadota bacterium
GAGATCCGGGGCACTGGCCGACAGCGTCTGGATCTGAGCCCGACGGTAGTCGGCCCGGCGCGTCGCGTATTCGCGCGCGTCGTTCAGCACGCGCCGCAGCCGCTGTGCCACGCCCGCGCGCGAGCCGCCCCCCGCGTCCTTGGCTCCTTCGCTCAGGTCGGCGACCATCGCCGCCGGCGACTTCACGCGCATCGCCTCGATCGACTCACCGTTCAGGTCGATCATCACCGCCTGGCCCCAGATGAGGCTGCCGTTCGGCACCGCAACGGTCGAGGTGATCCCCTCCATCCGGTTCACGGCGATCAACGTCGACGCCGGATTGATCCCTTCGAGGACGTTGAATGACGCGGCGACGTCGTTGCCACGCAGCGTGGCTTCGTTCGTGTTCTGCACCGCGCTGATTTCGCGCAGTCCCATCTGGCCGGCGCCGTCGATGAAGCCCGGCGTCACCCACTTGCCCGACGCGTCGATGCGCGTCGCCCCCGCTGGGACGGCGACGTTCGTCCCGACCGCCGCGATGCGGCCGTCCTGGATCACGACGGTCGCGTTCTCGAGCTTCGGTCCCGAGACCGGATACACCGTACCCCCGGTGATCGCGATCGTCTGAGCCAGCAAGAAGGCGATCATGGGTGCTCTCCCTGACCCAGCGTGAAGTCCGTTTTGGGTTGATGCGCCGGGTCGTTCCGGTCGTAGACCAGCCAGCCATCGTTGTAGACCTGGATGGCGCGCGCGTAGACCGACAGGGGATCGGCGGACCAGAGCACGACGTCCGCCATCTTGCCCGGCTCGAGCGTCCCGACCAGCGAATCGATGCCGAGCACCCAGGCGGGGTTCGCCGTGAACCAGCGCACCGCCTGCTCGCGCGTCACCGGGATGCCGGCGCGCCTGCCGTGATACATCGCCTTCGCGGCCTCCTGATTGAGCCGCTGGATCCCGCTGGCATCGTCGGAGTGGATGACGACCCGCGCGCCTGCCTGCTGGAGAAGCGCGCCGTTCTCGTAGATCCCGTCCATCGCTTCTTCCTTGAAGCCCCACCAGTCCGACCAGATGGACGACGCGACGCCTTCGCGCGCGAGCACGTCCGCGATCTTGTACGCCTCCACCGCGTGATGGAACGAGCGGATCTTGAAGCCGAACTCGTGCGCGAGATCGAGCATCTGCATCATCTCGTCGGCGCGGTAGCAGTGATTCTGCACGTAGATGTTGCCGCGCAGCACCTCCGCAAGCGACTCGTTGCGGAGATTGCGCTCCGGGGGATCGCCCTCGTGGTCCTTGTTCCACTTGTCCCAGCGCCGCCGGTACACCTGCGCCTGAATGAAGGCGGCGCGATAACCGGCCATGTTGCCCATGCGTGTCGAGGGGCCGCCGCGTTGGCCGTAGACGCGCTTGGGGTTCTCGCCGCAGGCCATCTTCAACCCGTAGTGCGCACCGGGAAACTTCATCTCCTGCACCGAGCGGGCCGGGATCAGCTTCAAGACCGCGCTGCGCCCACCGATCAGATTCGCCGAGCCGGGAAGCGCCTGAATCGTCGTCACCCCGCCGCCGATCGCCAGTGGGATCTGCGGATCCTGCGGCCAGAATGAGTGTTCGGCCCAAACCTCGGCAGTGACGGGGTTCGTCGCCTCGTTGCCGTCCGACTCCCCGAACGTGCCCGGAGCGGCGTACACGCCGAGGTGCGAGTGCGTATCGATCACGCCGGGCGTCACCCATTTGCCCTTGCCGTCTACGACTGTCGCATCGCTCGGCGCCTCGACGTTCGTCCCGACGGCGACGATCCGGCCGTCGCGAAACAGAATCGAGCCACCCTGAATCTCCTGGCCCGTCGCCGTCATGATCGTCGCGTTGCGGATCAGCACGGGAGGGTTGGGGTGGCGCTGGTAGGTGGAGGGATATTGGGGACCCAATCCGACGGTGTCCTGAAGGGCGGTGGAGGTTGTGGAGGGTTTGACCGCGGGCGGTGCATTCTGGGGACTCGCTGTATTGCCAGCGGTCCGCGCCGCACCCGATGCACAACCCGCCACGAGCAAGATCAGGCCCAACCCGACCGACAGATGACGCATGGTCAGATCTCCCTATTTGACGAGTTCGAACACCAGCGGCGCGCCCGTCGGCGCGATGCGCACCAGCCGCCGCGGCGCCTGCTGGGTGACGTGCATGACCACCGGCAGCTGCATACCCGACAGCTCGAGGCGATAGGCCGGAAACGTTCCCGCCGGCACCGTGACATTCTCGACGCCCGCGACTTTCACGGTGACGACCTTGGACGCCCCTTCGCCCGACGAGAAGACGTTCAGGTTGAATGTCTTTCCTGCATCGAGCGGCAGCGCGGCGAGCAACACCCCCAGCGCGTTATCGTCGATCGTGCCCGGGGGGGCGGTGGTGTCCACCGTGATCGGTTTCGGCGCGCCAGTGGGCTGCGGCGCCATCGCGGTCCCTTTGACGCGGCCATCGGCGTACGTCAAATGGATTTCGGTCTGCTGTCCTTGAACCATGCCGGTCTGATTGGTGCGCCGCATCGTGAGATCGGCGTTCAATACGACGGTCGATCGCTGTTGGAATGGGCCGATCGTCGTTGCTTCGGTATACACGATCGAATCCCCGGCGACATCGACCTTCGAGAGTTGTCCGCCATACACCGTGCCCTGGACCAGCGCCTGGAAGCTGTCGCTGCGCGTCACGATCTGGCTGCGGTCGAACGAGACCGGACCGCCGGTGGGGTTGAGCTCGGCCGGATCGAGCGGCCGGCCCTCGATATCCACCAGGCGGACCGGCGCAATCGCCTTCAGCTTGTCGTACAGCGACTTGGCGTCGCCGACGACGACGATCGTCAGCGCGTTGCGGCGAAACACCCGTTGCGCGGCGGCGCGCGCCCGCGTGCCGCTCACGCCCGCCAGGCGATCGCGATAGCGCTGCAGATAGTCGAAGCCAAGATCGAGCAGCCGGGCGGTCGTGACGACGCCGGCGATCTGGCGAGGCGTTTCGATCGTCAGCGGGAAGGAGCCCACCAGGAACCCCTTGGCCGCGACCAGCTCGCTGTCGGGAATCGTTTCGGTCCGCACACGATCGATCTGATGCAACAGCTCCGTCAACGCGCTGTCGGTGACTTCGGTGCGCCCCTCGAACGTCGCCTCCCAGTAACCGATGCCGCGGGTGCGGCGCAGCGAGGCATAGGAGCCGTACGTCCAGCTCTTCTGCTCGCGCAAAATCATGAACAGGCGCGAGTCCGAGCCGCCTCCCAGGACGTGGGCGGCGATGCGCGCCGCGTAGTAGCCGGTGTCGGTCGGCAGGAACGTCGTGTTCCCGATGACGATGTTCGATTGCACCGAGCCGGGCCGGTTCGCCAGGAGAATGTCGGTCGCGCGTTTGGCTGGAGCGGCGGGAGCCGGCGGCGTCGCAGCGGCTCCGCCACGCCACGAGCCGAATGCGCTGGCCGCGAGCTCGCGCGCACGCGGCAGCGTGATGTCGCCGGCCACGACCAGCAACGAGCCGCCCGGCCGGATGCGCCGTGCGGCGAACGCCACGATGTCATTGCGCGTAACGGCCTTGTACGCCGCGACACTCGTGTTCCGGCCGTACGGATTGCGGCCGTAGATCTCCTTCTGGAACGCGCGCGCGGCGACGTTGTCCGGTTGCGACAGCTCGACCTCGAGCGACGAGAGGAACCGGGTCCGCGCCAGCTCCAGCTCCTGGGCGGAGAACGTCGACCGCCGGCTGACGTCGCCGAGCAGGGCAAAGGCCAGCTCGGCGTGATCGCTCAGCCCGTCGGTGGAGATGGTGAGGAAGTCGTCGCCGGCACTCGCCCCGATCGTCCCGCCCACCCCTTCGATTTCCGCCGCGATCTGGTCGGCGCTGGCAACGTCATGCCATTGGGGAGCGCGACATCCTGGAACGGCGGGAAGCGCACGGGCCGGAGCCGAGCGGCGCTCGGTGGCCGGGTTGGAAACGGCTCCTGGGCGGAAAGTGGGAACGTTGGAATGATGGAAAGAAGGACCAGCACCCCTTTCCATCGTTCCATCGTTCCAAGATTCTGGCGGTTCATCGTCCACCTCCACTCGCCGGTCCCGCCCCCGCCCGCACGATCAACAGTGTGAGGTTGCCCGGTTCGAGGTACCTGCCCGCGACGCGTTTCACGTCATCACTCGTGACCGCGAGCAGCTTGTCGAGATCGGTGTTGATCTCGTCGACGGAGTTGTGAAACGTGCGATAGTGGTGCAGCTCTTCGGCCTTGCCCAACGTCGTCTCCCGGTTGCCGATGAATCCCGCCCGCAACGCATTCTTCGCTTTGTCGAGCTCGGCGGCGGAGATGCCGTAGGTCCGGATGCTGTCGAGCTGTACGGTAATGAGGCTGTCCATGCGGTCCGCCGAGACGCCCTGGTTCACGATGCCGTACGCCACCCAGACTCCCGGACCGTTGCGCGATCCGAACGGATTGAGGATCGCGCCGGTCGCCACGGCCGCCTTTTCACGCCGCACCACGGCGACGTTGAGGCGCGAGCTCTCCCCCTGCCCGACGATGATGTTGAGCACTTCGAGCGCCGGCGTGTCGGCGCTGCGATGCTCCGGCACGCGATAGATGCGCAGCACCGCGTCGAGGTTGGCATGCGCGTCGTGCACCTCATGCCGCGCCGGAGCCCCCCCCGCCGACGGCTCGCAACGCGGAGCCTCGGGGGCCGGATGACTCGGCACGCCCGCGAAATACTGATTGACGAGCGTGCGCAGCTGCCCGGGGACGAAGTCGCCGACCACGACGAGCGTCGCATTGTTGGGCGCGTAGTACGTATCGAAGAACGCCTGCACGTCGGGCAGCTTCGCGGCGTCGAGATCGGCCATCGAGCCGATGACGGTGTGCGCGTAGGGGAAGCACGTCGTGCTGTCGAACGGCCAGGTCAACCCGTCGGTGAACGCGGTCTGGTACGGTTGGTTGTCAACCCGCAGCCGGCGCTCTTCTTTCACGGCCTGGCGCTGGTTCTCGAAGTTCTCTTCCGTGATGGCGAGCGAGCGCATCCGGTCCGCTTCGGCCCAGAGCGCGAGGTTGAGGCGGTTCGACGGGACCGTTTCCCAATAGTTGGTGCGGTCCTCGGCGGTGCTGCCGTTGAAGTCGCCGCCCGCGCGCTCGATCAGCTGGTTGTGCTCGGCCTTTTTGATGTGCGCCGACCCCTGGAACATCATGTGCTCGAACAGGTGCGCGAACCCGGAGTGGCCCGGATGCTCGTTGCGCGAGCCGACCTCGTACCAGACGTCGACCGACACGATCGGCGTCGAGTGGTCCTCCGAATAAATGACGTGCAGACCGTTCGGCAGCGTGAACTGCTCGAAGGGGATCGCTCCGGATTGCGCCAGAAGAGCCACGAAGAGAAGGCTATGCATGCGAGTCTGACTCCGTCGGAAACAGAGCGAGCGCGTTGGTCTCGAGGATGGCCCGCTGCTGCGCTGCAGCGAGCGGCAGGGACAGGAATTGATCGATGTTTTGGCGCAGATCCTTGACACCCGGGCTGGGCCAGTCGGTGCCCCACAGGACGCGATCCACGATCTCGGTCAGGCGGGGAAAGTACTCCAGCAGCTTGGACGGCGGAATGCCCGAGACATCGAGTCTGACTTGACTATGACGTCTCAGGATGAAAAACGCTTCTTCCATGTAGAGCGGCCGGCCGCCGTGCGCCATCACCAGCTGCAAGTCGGGAAAATCGATCGCGACGTCATCGAGCTCCAGCGGATTGCCGTACTTCGAGCGCGCACCGGGAAAGATCGACGTACCGGTGTGGATCATCACCGGGAGGCCGCGCGCTTCGCACCGCCGGTAAATCTCGCCGAGCGCGGTCAGACCGTCGGTGTAGGCGTTGGCGGGGAATGCCTGATGAGGGGGATGGACCTTGAGCAACCGGATTCCCTGATCGATCAACCGATCGACGTCGCCCGCGGCGTCGCGGGTGTACCGCGCGTGCACGCCGCCGTAGGGGATCAAGCGCTCGGGATTCGCCCTGGCGTACTTTGCGGCGAATGCGTTGGTCGAATCGTCGAATCCCATGATGTCGGGGCTGGGATAGTTGACGAGGCCGATTCGCCACACGCCCGAGCGGTCCATCACCTCGAGCAGCGCGTTGGGATCGTCCATCAGCGAGATCAGGAAATCCCAATGGTCCTCCTTGCCCTTCCGCATCGCCTCTTGAACCTTGGGCTTCAGGTCACGCCACGGCTGGATATGGATATGCACGTCGGTGATGCGATAACCGGATGGTGACCCCGGCGCGGCCGGCCGGGTACTAGACTCGGAGCCCATGCTCATCTTTCCGCTGATCGCGACCGCGGTAGCCACGCAAGGCTTTCACGCCGGCTTCGACCCCATTCCCGATCTCTCCCCCGGACAGAAAGTTCGCGTCCACGTCATCGCCGCGGCGACCGTTCCCACGCTGTCCATCGGACGCCCCCGTTCCCGGCTGGGCACAGTGAATGTCGCCGGCACGCTCATCGAGTATCGTGCATTTGAGGCCGTCGTCGTCGAGCGCAAGGGATGGATCGCCGGCATCGGTCCGAGATCGGCACGCACCATCGATTGGGCTGACATCACGCGCATCGACACGGCGGAGTCGCGCAACGCCTGGAACGTCTTGTATGGAGCAGCCGGTGGATTCGTCGGGGCGATCCTGTTGACCGCCGCAACGCAGTTCGCCATTCGCCCCTTCTGCGACGCGCCCCCTGGGCCCGGGAGCGACTGCCACGGCTTCTGGTCGACCACGAAACGCATCGCGGTCTACTCAGTCCCGCTCGGAGCGGCGGTCGGATACTTCGCGACACACTGGAAGGCGGTGTACTGGCGTCAGCGACCCCAGGTGTAGAACCCCTTTCCGGTTTTCTTCCCCAACTCGCCCTGCTTCACCTTCTCCCGGAGGATCCTGGGGGGCTCGTACTGCGGCTTGCCGAGCGTCGCGTGCAGGTACTCCGCGATGGCAAGCCGCACGTCGAGCCCGACGAGATCAGTCAGCTTGAGCGGCCCCATCGGATGGTTGTAGCCCAGCTCCATCGCCTTGTCGATGTCCTCTGCACTGGCGACATCCTGCTCGAGCATGCGCATCGCCTCGAGTCCTAAGACCACCCCCAGCCGACTGGACGCGAAACCGGGGGAATCGCGGACGACGATCGGCTCCTTGCCGAGCCGGCGCGCGAACTCCACGGCGCGGTCCACCGCCGCCCGGGTGTCACGGCCATGGGTCACGACCTCGACCAGCTTCATGATGTGAACCGGATTGAAGAAATGCATGCCAACGAGGCGCGCCGGCTGCGTCATCGCCGCGGCGATCTGCCCGATGGTCGGCATCGCTCACTGCGACGCGCATCTGGGACTCTGCAAGAATCCGCTTGCGCACCGCGGCGTGATCGTCCGTGGCGAGCTTTCCCCGTTTGACGCCACTCACGAGCAGGGCCTCGATCCTGTCCAACGCCTGAGGCAGGGCGTCGGCACGGGCATCGGTCAGCCGCACCTCACAACCCGCAAGCGCAGCCACATATGCAATGCCGTGACCCATCGTGCCGGCACCGATGACGGCAACGCGAAGCGGTTTCATGCAGCCCGGGAAGCGTCTACGACCAGGCGGGCGCGCTCAGGCTGATTGGTGCAGATCCCATCGACACCCCAGCGCACGAGCCGCTGCATGTCGGTGGGATTGTCGACAGTCCAGGCGATGATCGTCGCTTTCAACCCGTGCACGGTTTTCACCAGCTGTTCGTCCAACGTCGTCCGCTCCTGCCACAGCGTCTGCGCGGCTGCGTCGTCCAAGGTCTGCTGCGGATTGCCGGTGGCGACTTCGGACAGCACTCCGCGCGGCATACTCGGCCGCTTCTGGCCCAGCCGCCGCACGACGGGGACCACAAAGCTATGGATCGCGTAGCCTGAGGGATTCGGGCCGCTGTCGAGGGTCGCGAGCAGTCGGTCGTCCCACTTCGGATCGAGCACCTTGACCTCGACGAAGACCTTGAGCTGGCCGAGCACGTCCAACGCCTGCGCCAGGCTCGGAATCGGCTCACCGTTCGGGAGTTGCAGCGCGGCCAGATCGCGCGCGCGCGCCTGCGCGATCGGCAATCCCATCACGGCCGGGTCATGATGGACGACGAGCTCGCCGTCGATCGTGGCATGGACGTCGAGCTCGACGGCGTCGGCTCCCTGGCCGGCGGCGGCGCGGAACGCGGCCAGGGAGTTCTCCAGCTCGATGCTGGAGGCGCCCCGGTGGGCAATCACCATGGGCTTCACTGCTGCAGGCTGTCGGCCTTCTTGGGCTCGATCCAGTCCGGCTCTTTCTCGATGTCGTGGACGATCGCCACGTCCTCGGGCCGCGGCAGCACCGACTCCAGATACGCGGGGTACTTCGCGGCGTCGATCGGCTGGCCGTCTACCGTGAACTTCTGATGCGCGTACATGCCGATGCGCCGGTTGAACTTGAGGTCGGGGACCTTGAGCTGCCGCTCGCGCTCGGCAATGAACATGTTGAGGCGCTCGACCAGTTTCACGATCTCCTGGCGATACAGATTTCGCGCGAGCTCGTTCAATTTGCTCTTATCCGGCTCGACCCCGCCGTTGGTGTGCTCCCGCTCGTCGTAGCGTCCCTTGAGTCCCCAGACATATGCCCAATGTGCGGACGACGAATTGTCGGTCCCGAAGAGATCGAACGCCGTCGGAATCCACTTATAGAAGAAGCGTTGGATCACCTCCGGCGGCATCTTGTCCGCCTTCACGATCCGCAGCAGGCCGTTGTTGCCGGTGCCGAGGTGGTAGGACTCTTCCTTGAGCATCGGTCCCATCGAGCGTGACAGCGGATCGAACGCCGAGACCGACAGCATCTTCAGCTGGAACTTGCCGTCGCGGTCGATGAACTGCGTATAAGTGAAGAAGTCGAGCCAGTTGTCCACGATTTCGTTGAACGAGCCCAGCAGCCGCTCCCCCTCGTCGGCACGCCGCTCGAGCAGCTTCGCGGCCTCGCGTTTGCCCTCGTCGCCGAAATGCGTGCAGAGCAGGTAGGACATCTGCCAGCCGTGCCGCATCTCTTCCGTCATCACGCGCTGCAGCGAGAGCAGGTCGTAGTCCGACGGCGCGTGCTGCAGCAGGTTGCGCTGTTGCTCCACCGACGCGAACTCCGTGTCGCCCTGATAGACGATCAGGTTGAGCAACGCGTCGCGGATGCGCTGATCGGGGATGTGCATCACGGTCGGCCATTTGCGCTGGCCTTTGTAATGCCCGAACTCGATATGGGGGACTTCGGGCTCACCGAACTTTGCTTCAAACCCGTACTTGCGAAGGTCGCCCTGCGGGAGACCGATCGAATCCTGCCAGTAGCGGAAGTAGTCGATCCAGTCGTCGAAATTGCCCAGTTTGCGGACCATCAGCGGTTCCTTATGAGTTGACGGGCTTCCGGAGTGGCGAAGAGCGCGGCTTGATCGGCGATTTCGAGGTCGAGCATTTCCTCCAGCGTGCTGTGCTGCGAGCGGTAGAGCGCCGCCTTCGCTTTGCGCACGGCCAGCGGTGCCATCCCCGCCCAGCGCGCGGCGAGCGCGGTAGTTTCGGCGGCGAGCGAGGCGTGCGGCACGACGCGATCGAACAGACCGAGCTGCGCGGCTTCGGCGGCGGGAACCATGCGCGCACTCCACACCAGCTCGAGCGCCTTCGAGATGCCCGTGAGGCGGGGTAGGAAGTAGCTGCCTCCCCAGTCCGGCCCCAGCCCCAGTTTGTGAAATACCTGCCCGATCGACGCTTGATCCGAGGCGAGGCGGTAGTCGCAGGCGAGGGCGAGGTTCGCGCCGCCACCGGCCGCCGCGCCGTTCACGCAGGCGATCACCGGCTTGGGGGCGTTGCGGATCGTGAGGGCGATGTCTTTCCCGGCTTTGACGAGCTGATCGCCTTGCGTGCCCAGCACGCCGAGGTCCGCCCCCGCGCAAAACGCGCGGCCGGCCCCAGTCACGACGATGACCCGTACCGCGTCGGCACCCGACAGCATGCGCAGCGCTTCGAGCAGATCCTCACAGCCCTCCGGGTCGAAGGCGTTGAGCTTCTCCGGACGGTTGAGAGTGACCGTACCGACGTGATCCTTGATCTCGACCAGCACCCGCTCGTAGGCCGCCATCAGACACGCTCGACAATCATGGCGATGCCCTGACCGACACCGATGCACATACTGCATAAACCGTAAGAAGACTTCGTACGGATTAAGGCGTGAACCAACGTCGTCAACAACTTCGCGCCGGTGCAACCGAGCGGATGACCGAGCGCGATGCCGCCACCGTAGATGTTGACCTTCTCAGGATCGAGCTTGAGCTCGCGGATGCAGGCGATCGCTTGCGCCGCGAATGCTTCGTTCAGCTCGACGAGATCGATTTGATCGATCGTGAGCCCGGCGCGCTTGAGTGCTTTCTTCGTCGCAGGAATCGGCCCCAGTCCCATGCAGCTGGGATCCACACCAGCCACGGCAGTCGTGACGATACGTGCCAGAGGCTTGTTTGCTTTCGCTGTGACGAGAAGAGCCTGGAGCCGTCGGGGAGGGAGACAGGGACGAGCTCGTTGGTGAAGACACACTCCTTGAGCGCCCGTTCGGCGCGCTGCTGGCTTTCCACGGCGAACGCGTCCTGTTCGGCACGCGTAATCTTGTAGCGCTCAGCCACGACTTCCGCCGTTTCGCCGAGGGAGATCGTCCATTCCTTTTTCATGCGGGGGTTCACGAAGCGCCAACCGACCGTCGTGTCCGCGGTGTCGGGCGCCTTACGACTCCACGGCTCGCCGGATTTCAGCATGACGTACGGTGCGCGTGTCATGCTTTCGACACCGCCGGCGATAAACGTCTCGCCTTCGCCCGACTTGATCGCCTGAGCGGCACTGGCTGCGGCCTGGAGCCCCGAGCCGCACAGCCGATTCACGGTCTGGCCGGGTACCTCGACAGGCAATCCGGCAAGGAGCAAGGCCATCCGCGCGACATTGCGATTGTCTTCGCCGGCCTGGTTCGCGCACCCGAGGATGACATCGTCGATCGTGTTAGGATCGACGCCGCCTCGTTCGACTACCGCTTTGATTGGAACGGCAGCAAGATCGTCGGGACGGACGCCGGCCAGCGAGCCCCCGTGTTTTCCGACGGGCGTCCTCAGCGCGACCGAAATAAACGCATCACGCATCCCGCATCTCGCATCCCGTTTCCCGTTTCCCGTTTCCCGTCATAGCCCAACCCATACGGTTTTCGTCTCGAGGTAACCGTCCAGAGCCTCTCGCCCGAGATCTCGGCCGAATCCCGATGCTTTGAAGCCGCCGAACGGCGCGCCGGAGTCGTAGAAGTTGTACGAGTTGATCCACACCGTGCCGGCGCGAATCGCTTTTGCCGCGCGATGGGCCTTCTGGAGATCCCTGGTCCAGATGCCGGCGGCCAAGCCGTAGATCGTGTGATTCGCGAGCTGCACGCCCTGCTCGAAATCGTCGAACGTGAGCACCGCCAGCACGGGCCCGAAGATCTCCTCGCGCGCAATCGTCATCTCCGGCTGCACGCCGTCGAAGACCGTGGCTTCCACGTAGTAACCCTTGCCGTTGGGTTTTGCCGCCCTGCCGCCAGCAACCAGAGTCGCCCCTTCGTCCAGACCCTTTTTGATATAGGACAGCACGCTCTCCTGCTGCTTCTTGGAGACGAGCGCGCCGAGTCGCGTGTTTTTGTCGAGCGGATCACCGGGCGTCATCTTCTTCGCCCCTTCGGCCAGCTGCTCGATCACCTGCGCGTGCACCGATTCCTCGACCAGCAACCGTGAGCCGGCGGCGCAGACTTCACCCTTGCCGTAGAAAATCCCGGTCTGGGCGCCGCGCACGGCGGCCTTCAAGTCGGCATCCGCAAAGATGATGTTGGGACTCTTGCCGCCCAGCTCGAGCGTCAGCCGCTTGTTCGTCTCGGCGGCCAGCTTCATGATTTGGCGGCCGACTTCGGTGGATCCCGTAAACGAAATCTTGTCGACGTCGGGATGACGCACCAAAGCCGCTCCAGCGGTTGAACCTCCTCCGGACACGACATTAAAGGCGCCCGCCGGCACACCGGCCTCGAGCGCGATCTCCGCGAAGAGCAGGGCGGTCAGCGGTGTCTCGGAGGCCGGCTTCAGGACGATCGTGCATCCGGCGGCGAGGGCCGGCGCGAATTTCCAGCTGGCGATGTTGAGCGGAAAATTCCACGGGACGATCGCCCCCACGACGCCGATTGGCTCGCGCAGCGTGTAAGTAAAGAACGGACCGTCCACGGGGAGCGTGTCACCGACGATCTTGTCCGTCCAGCCCGCGTAATAGCGCAGCGTGTTGATCGTCATCCCGATTTCGATCTTCGACTCGAACAGCGTCTTGCCGTTCTGCGCCGTCTCGAGCCGTGCGACCTCGTCCAGGCGCGCTTCCAGCAAATCCGCAGCCCGAAAGAGGATTCTCCCCCTCTTTCTGGCTGACATCTCCCGCCATGTTTGCGACTCAAAACAGGCTTTCGCGGCGCGCACTGCGTTGTCCACGTCCGCGGCGTCTCCCGCCGCGACGTCGGCGATAACCTCTTCCGTCGCCGGGTTGACCACGGGAAAGCGCTTCCCCGACGCCGCCGGCCGCCATTCGTTATTAATGAAGAGGTCGGTCTTCACTTCCCCTTGAACTCCGCCACGCGCTTCTCGTTGTAGGCGGCAATCCCTTCCTTCGCGTCCTCGCTCTGAAACAGCTGCTGCTGCAGCTCGCGCTCGATCGCCAGGGCGCTTTCGAAGGGGACCTCCGCGCCCGATTGTACCGACCGCTTGATCAAGCCGACGGCCTTGGACGCTTTGTGCGGCGGGCAGAACTGCTTGGCGTACAGCACCACCTGCTCCCAGAACGCGTCAGCGGAGAAGATTTCGTTCACGAGCCCCAGCTCCTTCGCCCGATCGAACGAGAATGTTTCGCCTTTCACCATCAACTCGATCGCGAGTGACTTGCCGACGATGCGTGCCAGCCGCTGTGTGCCGCCGGTGCCGGGCAGAACGCCGAGGTTCACCTCGGGCAGGCCGATCTTGCCCGCGTTCTCCTTGGCGAGGCGGAGATCGCACGCCATCGCGATCTCGAGGCCGCCGCCCACCGTATGCCCGTTGAGCGCGGCGATCGTGAGCTTGGGGGTCTGCTCCAGACGGTTCAAGGTCTCGTTGGCATGCAGGCAGAAAAAGTATTTGAAGCGGGGCGTGACTTTGTTGAGCATCGCGATATTCGCGCCGGCCGAAAAGAACTTCTCGCCATGGCCGCGAATCACGATCACATGAACGCCGTCGTCGAAGCGCGCCTTGAGAATCGCCTCGTCGAGCTGGTGCATCATTTCGAAGGTGTACGTATTCGCGGGCGGATCGTCGAGCTCGATGATCGCGAGCCCGTCCTCGACGCGATACTGGATGAGTGTCTTGACCTGCGGTTCGGTCATCGTTGCCATGATTACTTAGCCTCCGAATGGGTCTCGACGAAGCCGCCGAGGAAAATGCTCGCCATGAGATCGGCCAGCCGCGCGGGATCGATTTCCCCGGCGGGGTCGTACCAGTTGTAAATCCAGTTCATCATGCCAAACAGGATGTATGTGGCGGCACTGCGATCCACCAAACTGTGTTCGGGTGCGGCATCTTTGAGAATGGATTCGAGCAGATCCACGTACCGCCGCTTGATGGCACTGACGCTGCGTGGCGGAGTCTCATGCGACAGCACCTTCATCTCGGCCATGTGGTCCGCAAAAAACGCGACGTGATGCCGGATGAAAGCCTGAAGCCGCTCCTCCGGGTCGGTGGCGGTGGCGACGGCCTGTCGGGCACCCTCCAGGACCTGGGCGAAGCAGCGCTCCTGGATCAGCGCGAGCAGGTCCTCCTTGCCACGGACGTAGTAGTACATCCCCGCGAGCGACATGCCGCTGGCGGCCGACAGGTCGCGCATCGTGGTGGGATGGTAGCCCTTGTCCGCGAAGACTCGGGCGGCGCGGGCAAGGAGGTGATCGAGTCGCTCGTCGTAAGGTCGCATGAGTTTCGAACAGTCGTTCGAATTCCGAAGCTATCTACGGCGTCCTACAGTGGCAAGGGCTTAATATTCGGCCACTTTCCACGTCCACCGTCAAACAGAGCACATGGCGCAACCTCTGGCGCGCACCGAAACGGCTCCCCCTGACACGGCGCTGATTGCCGCGTGGCAAACCGGGGATGAACAGGCGGCGGCCGAGCTCGTCGGGCGCCACGCCCGGCCGTTGGCGCGCTTTCTCGCGGGAGCGGGCGCACCGGAAGCCGATGTGGACGACCTGGTGCAGGAGACATTCATCCGCGCGTTTCGCAGCGTGCATCGCTTCCGCGGCCGGTGTCAGTTTCGCACCTGGCTGCTGACGATCGGCGGCAATGTGCTGAAGGATTTCGGGCGCAGGGCAGGGCGGCGGAAAGTGATGCCGCTCGACGAGGGAGTTCGCGACGGCCGGGGCGATCCTCATGCCCATGCCGAGGCCAGTGAAGCGGAAGCGTTGCTGCTGGCGGGACTGCAGCAGTTGCCGCGGTTACAGCGCGAAGTCTTCCTGCTGCGGGCGCAGCAGGGCCTCGAATACGAAGAGATCGCGGCGGCATTGGCGACGACGTCTGGAGCAGCGCGGGTGCATTACCATCACGCGGTGCGACGCCTGAAGGAGATTGTGCAAGATGAATGAAGACCGGTTGAACCAACTGGCCCGGCGGCTGGGAGCGGATGCCGCGGAGCGGCTCGACGTCGAGGCGACTGCGCGGAAGGTCGTGCAGCAGCTGCGCGAGCAGCCTGCGCGCCGGGCGATCTGGATCCAGCAGACGTGGGTCCGGATCGCGGCCAGCGTCGTGATCGTGGTGGGCGGGGCGGTGGTCGCGTCTCGGCTCACCCCGGGGCATCGCTCCGGGGTCAGCCCCGCACATGCTCATCTGGTCGCGGACGATCTGAGCGATCTCTCGGCCGACGAGCTGCGCGAGGTCCTCACGTCGTTCGATGCGATCGTCGCCGGCGACAGCGGGGTCGTGCCGGAGAGCGGCACTGATCTCAACGAACTCGACACGCAGCAGCTGCGCACGTTGCTGCGTTCCCCGGAGGGATGAATGAATAGACTCGCGGTCCTCAGTCTTGCCGTCCTGCTCGCGCGGGGGGGGGCAAGCTGACGCAGGATCAGACGACGAAGCTGCGTGCCAGCCAGGAGCGTTTCAGCGCGCGGCGGCGCCAGGTCATGCAGCAGCAAATGCAGCGGCACCGGGCGCTGGACGATCAGATGCAGCCGGGCGTGGCGGCCAACGCCGACAGCGTGAGCAAACTGATGGATGGGATGCGCTCCGGCCGGGCCGAAATGCTCAAGATCGAGCAGGATGAAGACCGGGAGATGTCGGGCTATCTCACGGCGGTACAACGCGCGCGCTATCAGCAGATGCGCGCGCGCCTCATGCAGCGGGCCGCGGAGATGCGGATGGAGCGCCGGGAAGGGCGGGGGATGGGGAGAGGTGAGGGGATGGGACGTGGAGGCCGGGCGCCGCGGCGCCGGCCGATTTAACCGGAAGAAAAAAGGGGCGCAGCATGCTGCGCCCCTACCGTTTGTTTCCCAGCCGGCGGTGGGCTAGCTGAGCGCCTTGCTTATCTGCACGCAGCGGCCCAGCAGGGTCGGATCATCCAACCTGGCCCCACTGCCATCGAGGAAGCCCGCGTAGATCCACGGGTTGCCGCCCACGCCGCCTTGCACTCCTTGCTTCGGGAACTTGAAGCTCAGCCCCGGCGGGATGAGAGAGAGGGTCTTGCTGCGGACCGCGTCATGCGGCCCCCCGACCGGATTGTCGTTGTTCCGGAAGATGACTTGCGCGCCCAGACCCTCGTACGCCAGGCTGGCGTCTATGCTGATGAACGGGCCCGGGCTATTCTGGCAGCCCGTGATCCCGAACTCGGCGAACGCGGAGCCTGTCGTGACCTCCGCATGGGTGAAGCCGTACCGGGAGCCTTGGACGCACCGGCCGAGGTAGATCTCGTCGCTGGTCGGCTTACCGGCGGCGTTCACGAACTGCACCCAGATGAACGGATTGCCGCCGACACCACCGAGCACCGGCTGCTTCGGGATAGTGATCGACTGCCCCGCGGGTTGCAGCGCGAGGTCCACCTGTTTGTCGAAGGTGGTGTCGTGCGTGCCCTTCAGGTTATTGCTGAAGCTCATTTCCACGCCGAACCCGCCGAGCGCGGCCAGGCCATCGATCGTGATGTTCGGGCCGGGGTTGTTGCTGCAGTTCGTCACCGTGAGGGCCGCGTTCACGCTCACAGGTAACGGCAGCTCGGTGATGTTGATGTGGGGCAGGGACGACGTAGACGCAAACGAGGGAGCGAGCGGCTGGCGTGAATTCTCGCGACACGCGCCGGTCAGGAGAAAGGCGCTCGCAAAGGCGAGGAACGTGCTCGTACGCATGATTCGCTTCTCCTTTTTGCACGGAAATGGTTGCCAGACCTGCGAGAGCTTCCGGTCGCACCCTCGGCGGTGCGGCCGGACGAGGGTTGGGCAAGGTGTATGCCGGGACGAGGCGTGGTCAGCTCAACCAGCATTGGTGTCGCGTGGCGGCAACAACGGGCGTAGTGGCCGTAAGCGTTTTGCGGCCACAGAATTTCGGGTCACGCGCCGTCGAAATTCGTCCGTTACTTTTGGCGCGGTGCGAGCATCTCAGCCCACGTGACTATATTGCGCCGTCTCCAATCGCCGCTGGTACGAGATCTCTATGCGCAGGGTCAAGAGACCCGGACTGGTCCTCGTGTGCTGTCTCGCCGCCACTTCTCGGCTGGGTGCGCAGGATCGCGCGCCCAAGCTCAGCGGGTTTCTACAGCTGCGCGAGACGTATCAACGGCATCTCCTGAGCGCGACGGTGAACCGAGCGCGTGTCTATCTGGACGGCGGCTTAGCCACCCACTTCTCGTATCGCTTGAGCGCCGACTTCGGCACGGGCGGCGCATCGCCCGGGGACCCGCTCGTCAGCCTCGTCGACGCGTTCATCCGGTGGACGCCCAGCTCGGCCTGGGGCTTCACGGTCGGGCAATTCAAGACGCCGTTCAGCCGCGAATACCTGCTGCAGCCGTCCGCCCTCGAGATGGCGGATCGTGCGGCGGTCACCGAGTCGTTGCCGCCCAAGCGTGACATCGGCGTCATGGCGACCTACGCCGTGGGATCGACGGCGAGCGTGCTGGCCGGCGCGTTCAACGGCGAGGGCGACAACGCCGTGAGCAACACCGACTCCACGCTCCTGGCCGTGGGCCGCGTGACGGTCCGGCCGATCGAGCATCTGGACATCGGCGCCAACGTCGCGGCCTATAGCTCCGACAGCACCCGCTACGGCGTCGACGGAATGTTTACGTCGGGTCCAGCGAGCACGCGCGTGGAATACATCGGCGAGCACCGCGCTGCCGGCGGCAAGGACGATTACGGCTGGTATGTGATCGCCGCCTACCGGGTCGAGCCGCACGTCCAGCTCGTGCTGCGGCAGGAAGACCTGCGCCGGCCCGCCGTGGCCGAGCCACGCAACATCGCCACGACGGCGGGGGCGAACCTCGACTCGACGGATCGTCACGTGCGGCTGACGGTCGACTACGTGTCCCGGCAGATCGGCGCGGAGCGGAGCGGGACGGTCGTGGCCCAACTGCAGCTGAGCTTCTGACGCGGCCGCTTGACGAGTTCTTGATGGAGCAGGCGCAATGTTCGGGCGTCCCTCTCAAGGCACCTGCGCATGCAACTCCCGAAACTGTCCTCCCTCGCCTTGCTGCCCGCGCTGGCGGGCTGCGCCACCGTTGGGATGATGCGGTCGCTTCCGCCCGATGACGGCCAGCTTGCCCACTATGCCGCATCATCGGACACGCTGGCCGCAATCGCCGAAACGGCCATACAGCAACAGGGCTTGAGGCTGGCCGAGGTCACGCGGCCCGATACCCTGATCGTGGTAGTCATCGGGGAAAAACCACGGGGGCTCTTCGGCGATGGCGAGTACGTTCGCCTCCGGATCGCACGGGACACCGGAGCGCTCACGGCGGTCCGGGTCGTCACTAAACCTGGGGACTTGCTCACTCTGTGGCCTCGCGAGCGCGCGCCCCGTCTCCTTCAGGCGATGGATACGCAGCTCGGTGCGCAGGCGATCGGTCCCTGGCCCGGGATGCGAGTGCGCGCGGCACCACGCGGCGGCGCGCCAATCATAGGAGATGTCGTGCGGGTGACCACAGACACGATCGTCCTGCAATCCCATGCCGGCGTGGCACCTCAACCGCTCGCCGTTGGCGACCTAGGCACGCTGGCCGTCAGTCGCGGCAGCTACGGCCACGCTCTGGGGGGGCAGCTGATCGGCTTCGTGGTGGGGGGCCTGGTCGGGGCATTGCTTGCCTCCTCCACGCAGGACTCGGGCGATTCGTTCGCGGGCGTCGGCGTCCTCCTGGGAATCACGATCGGGGGTTCTGCCGGCACGTTGGTCGGCGGGGCAGTAGGCTCCGGCACGCGCACGGAGGTCTGGAGCGAGATCCCGCTGGAGCCTCGCCCTTAGCGCCCTAGCTTTATATTCCGCAACTCGCCCGAGTGGCGGAATGGCAGACGCAACGGACTCAAAATCCGTCGGGGGCAACCCCATGAGAGTTCGACTCTCTCCTCGGGCATCTATGAGTCGGCCGTCTATCCTGGGCGCATCTCCATCCCGACCGCCACAGCGACTTGAGTGTCCTGCTCCTTAGTCTTCAGATAATCTCCGGCGTCGTGGTGAGTGCTGAGACCGCGCAGCCACTCGGCTTCAGTACCGTCACGCTCGTTCCCGGCAACACCAAGCGCTTTACCGATTCCGTTGGCGCGTTCCGCGTCACCGGCATGCCGGCGGGCACATACCTGCTCAGCATCCGCCAGATCGGCTACGCGCCACTCGACACGCCAATCGTCGTCCGCGCAGACAGAGCGACTACGTTGGTGCGAAAACTCACGCCGCTTCGAGCTGCTCGCCGACTCCTACCCGTTCCGTTACCAGCTCGAGCAAACCGTGCGCTACGTGAATCAGCGCGGCGACACGGGACGGCCAATGACGAAGCGGATGTGGCTCTCCAGCAGCGACAACCGCGAGCACCCGTATGCGGTCGGCCGCGTCGTCGAGCGCGGCTGGGGTCCCTGGGGCGACGATGTGCTCCTGATCCGTAGCGCCGCTCTCGAGGACCTGGGCAACCCCAGCTTCGTCGCGAATCACTGCTTCCGGCTCGCGGGACGAGACACGATGGGAGGAGAGACGCTGGTGCGCATTGACTTCGAGCCGGCAACGCGCATTCCCACAGCCGACATCGCGGGCGCGGCATACCTCGACTCGATCACGTATCGATTACGCTTCACCGAGACCACGCTGACGCGACCGGAGCGATCCGCCCTGACGAACGTCCGCGAGGTGAGATTCCGAACGCGCTTTCGCACCGTTACCCTCGGCATTGCGTTGCAGGACTCGCTCGCCGCCATCACGACCTATCGCTTCGGCCAGGGCCCTCGCATCGAAACGCAGCGCACCCTAGAGGTTCGCTTTCGCCGCCCTTTGCCGGTGCCCTAGACACTTGCGCGGCCGAGCCTCATGGGGGGATATGGTGCCTCCTCCAGGAGGCTTCATGGCTCTCGCGTCGCTCCTCGTCCTGTTGCAGGCCGTCACTGCCCAAGCACCCGTAGTCGGGGCGGCTCCTGCATGGACCGTCCGGCTCAGCGGCGACATCCGCTGGCAGCAAGTCACGCCCGCCGGCGCGCTCCTCGTCTCGACCGACGGGGCCCTCGCCGGCGTCGACATCGAGCGGGGCCAGATCACCTGGCAGAAGCCCGAGCTGGGCGGCCTGCCGGTCGACAGCGTCCGCATGGTCGAGGGATCACTGCTGATGGAAGCGGCGAAGCCCGGGCTCTCGATGATCTTCGATCCGGTGACGGGCACCGTGCTCTTCGATTCGCGACGCCTGAACATGACGCGGGTCGTGACGCGCCGCGTGCTGACGCAGACGGGCACGCTCATCGTGCACGGCAGGCGCGCCTCCGGCCCGCCGGTGGTCGCGCTCTATGACCTCGCGACCGGGGAGCAGCGCTGGGTGAGCGAGTCACTGTTCCAGCAGAGCGGGCCCAAGCGCGGGGGCCTCGGCGGCTTGATGCAGGGCCTCGTGCGGCTCGCATCTGAAGGCACGCAGCTCGAGGTGCTCCAGGCCGGTCCTGAAGTCATCGTGGTCAATACGCTGACGAGCCTGCGTGGGCTCGATGCGCGCACCGGCGCCACGCGCTGGTCGGCGACGCTACCGACCGCGCGCGCCGGCAATCCCGCCAGGCACGTGCGGCTGTTCCCGTCAATCGACAAACCCGATCGCATCTACGTGGGCTTCGACGATCGTCTCATGGCCTACAAGCTTGCCGACGGTCAGCCGCTGTGGGCCAAGCCGGCGATGATCCAGGGCTGGGTACACGACATCGTGCAGCACCCGGGCGGCATCATCATCCTTCCCGAGTCACCGCCGGCGAACGAAGCGACGGGCAACGTGCGGATCGTGAACGGTGTGGTGCAGACCGGCCTCAACATCGCGCGCTACGCGGATGGGACGACGATCGCGGAGAAGCCACTGCGCATGCGCGGCACGGTCACCGATGCAATCATCACCGGTGGATCGGCGGTGCTCGCGGTGGATGCCGAGTCGCGCACGTTCGTGAATGTGCTCGACGTCGCAACCGCGACAGTCCGCCTCCAAAAGGACGTGAAGATCAAGGGGCAGCTCGACTACGCCGAGCTCACGCCGGCGGGCTTGTTGTACGTCTCGCGCTCCGACCCGGCGACCAACGGGGAAGTGAACGTGATCGACCTGGCGAGAGGCGAGCAGAAGTTCAAGGACGCGATCGAGGGTGGTAAGGCGGCGGGCGAGGGGCTGCTCCACGTCGTCGAGGGATCGACGCTCTATGTATTCGCGGGTCGAGACCATCACCTCTATGCCGTGAATCGCCAGGACGGCACATATCGCGCGCTGGGCGCCGAGATAAAGTTCCAGGGAGGCGAAGATCCGACCACGATCGAGCTCCGCCAAGCGGGGATCGTGTTGATCTCCCCACAGAACATCGTCATCGTTGGCCGAGACGGGCAGATCAAGCAGCAGGCCTATTATCCCGCACCGCAGCTCCCCGGCCTGTTGCGCGCCCTCTACCGGATCAACTCCATCCGCGCCGGTCTCTACGGCGCCGCCGCCTCGGCGTACGGCGACGCGTTCGCGCAAGCCTCACGACAGGCGACCGACACGACCGCGAAACGGATCACGGGACAGCTCGCGGCGGCCTACACCCAGGGCGGGGCACAGCTCCAGGGATACTCGACCCAGGCGGCGGCGTTGGCGTCGAAGCGCTTCAAGGCATCGCTCGCGACTCCGACCTCGGTGTTCATGCTGACACGCGCACCCGACGGGAACGGCAACGTGCTGCTGCAGATCGACAAGGACAACGCGCAGCCGCGGGGGCGCGTCGATCTGGGGAAAGAGCGCGAGCCCGTCTATGCGGTCGACGATATTGCGGGAATGCTGTTCCTGCGGACGGCGCCCGGAACGTTGGCCGGCTACCGGTTGTGAGAACGTAGAAAAACAGTAGGGGCGCAGCATGCTGCGCCCCTACCAACCGACCGGTTTCCAGCGTTATGGTTCCGTAACGGTCGTAATGGAAAAGGCCGAGCTCGTCACTGTGACCGCGCCGGTCGTGCTCGCCTGGAGCGTGTAGGTCCCCGCCTTGTTGACGGCCATGCTCCCGAAGGTCGCGATGCCGTTTACAGGTCTCCTCGCCGTCGTGCCGCTCAGCGACGCGCCCGTGGAGTTGGACGCCAGGCTTACCGTGATCGGGTCGGTGAACGCCGAATCGGGATTGCCGAGCGAATCGCGGGCGAGGACCTCCACCGGCGGCGAGATGGCCTGACCGACATTCGCCGTATTGGGTTGCACGAAGAAGGACAGCACAGGAGGCGTGTTGCCCCCCCCGCCCCCCCCGCCCCCCCCGCCGCCACCCCCGTTCCCGGAGATGCCGGTCAAAAGCGCGCCGGTATTGCAAGCGCCGATCACGAGGGTGGTCAGCGCGCGCATGATATTGGCGTTAGATAGGCGCATACTTTGCCTTTACCCGTACCGTCCTAAGCCGTTCCGCCAAGTCACCTTTTTGTGGTAAGATGGGGGCCATGCCAACACAGGTCGAAGGCCGCCGCGGCGGGGCCGTCGGTGCAAAAATCGACTTTCGGGACGCGCATTGGATCGTGCCCGACCACCCCATCATCCCGTTCATCGAAGGTGACGGCACGGGCCCGGACATTTGGCGGGGCGCGTCCAAGGTGTTCGACGCCGCTGTCGCGCGCACGTCGGGCGGCAAGCGCAGTATCGTTTGGCGCGAGGTCCTGGCGGGAGAAAAAGCATTCAATCAGAGCGGCAACTGGCTGCCCGAAGAGCGGTGCGCTACTTCGCCGGCGTGTCGGCGCCCGTGAAAGAACCGCGCAAGCTCGACGTCGTGATTTTTCGCGAGAATATCGAAGACGTGTATGCGGGCATCGAATACAAAGCCGGCAGCGCGGAAGCCGACGCCGTGATCGAGTTCCTCACCAGTCGCTTTGGGGCGAAGATCCGCGACGGCAGCGCCATCGGCGTGAAACCGATGTCCAAATTCGGCTCCCAGCGGCTCGTCGTGAAGGCGATTCAATACGCCATCAAACGCAAGCGCCCCTCCGTCACGCTGGTCCACAAAGGCAACATCATGAAGTTCACCGAAGGGGGCTTCCGCGACTGGGGTTACGAGGTCGCGAAGGAGCGCTTCAGCGAGCAGACGGTGACGGAGGCGGAAGGCGCCAAGCGCAAAGAGGACGTGAGCAAGGTCGTGATCAAGGACCGCATCGCCGACGCGATGTTCCAGCAGCTTGTGCTGCGTCCGGACGAGTACTCGGTGATCGCGGCGCCAAACCTGAACGGCGATTACCTGTCCGACGCGGCCGCGGCCCAGGTGGGTGGTCTGGGGCTCGCCCCGGGCGGCAATGTAGGCGACGGATTTGCGGTGTACGAAGCCACGCATGGGACCGCTCCCAAGTACGCGGGACAAGACAAAGTCAATCCGAGCAGCGTGATCCTGTCGGGCGTGATGATGTTCGAAGAGCTGGGATGTGATCGTGGCTCAGGGCTCACCATCACTGATCGATGCCAGCCTCGAGCGCCCCATCGCCAGCGGCGACTATAAAGGAAAGAAGGACGAGACCCTGCTTGTCTACGGCGGCGGCACAGCGCAGCGCATCCTGCTGGTGGGCGTCGGCAAACCCGCCGACGTCACGCGCAGCTCGGTGCGTCGGGCGGCGGCGATTGCGGCCAAGCGCGCGCGCAGCCTTGGGACCAAGGCGTTCGCACTGGCGGTCGCGAAGGAAGCGCGCGGCGGGTTGGGCGCTGCCGAGCTGGCGCAGGTGGTGATCGAAGGGGCCGCGCAGGGTGGCTGGCAATTCACCGAGCTCAAGAAACAGCCGGAGGACCCGAAGCCCGAGGTCGAGTCCCTCGAGCTGGTGGTCGAACCAGCGGACAAGGAAGAAGCGGACGCTGGGCGGCGCATCGGCGACGCGGTCGCGGCCGGATACCTGTTTACCCGCAACCTCCAGATGCAGCCGGGCAACGTGGCCACCCCGAGTTACCTCGCCGAGCAGGCGAAGAAGCTGGCGGCGGCGCACGGCTTCAAGGTCACCATCCTGGACAAGGCGCAGATAAAGAAGGAAGGGATGGGTGCCCTGCTGGCCGTCGCGCAGGGGAGTGCCGAAGAACCGCGGTTCATCGTGATGGAGTACGCGGGTGGATCGGGTGCTCCCGTGGTGTTGATCGGCAAAGGCGTCACGTTCGATTCGGGCGGCATCTCGATCAAGCCCGCGCTGAACATGGAGGACATGAAGTTCGACAAGTCCGGCGCCACGGCGGTGCTTGGCACATTCGAGGTGCTGGGGCGCCTGAAACCGAAGATCAACGTGGTGGGGCTGATTCCGGCGACGGAGAATCTTCCTTCCGGTACGGCGATCAAACCCGGCGATGTCGTGAAGAGCCATCTCGGCAAGACGATCGAGATCATCAACACCGACGCGGAAGGCCGCCTCATTCTCTGCGATGCGCTCTCGTACGCCCGGCGCTTCAAACCGGCCGCGGCGATCGATGCCGCGACGCTCACCGGCGCGGTCGTCATCGCGCTCGGGCATCACGCCATCGGCATGCTCGGCAACGATGAGGCGCTGCTCGCCGAGGTGCGGGACGCGGGTGAGCGCGCCGGTGAGCGCTGCTGGCCGTTGCCGCTGTGGGACGACTATCGCGACCTGCTGAAATCCGACGTTGCCGACATCAAGAATTCCGGCGGGCGCGCGGCCGGCACGATTGCCGGCGCGTGGTTCCTGCGCGAATTCGTGGACGGCTTCCCCTGGGTCCATCTGGACATCGCCGGGACCGCCTACCTCGAAGGGGAAGGCGCGAGCCACGCGAAGGGCCCCACGGCCATCGGTGTTCGGCTATTCACGGAATTCCTGCTAAAACGCGCCGGCACCTGATTCGGGGGGGGGCGGGGCTGATCGCCCTGGTCTGCCTGCCCGCGGCGCTGGCCGCCCAGGTCGATTCGACCAGGCGCGACACGACCGTGGCTGCCGACACGACGAAACCCGACACGGCCGCGATGCTGCTCCCCACGATGCCGGCCGCGATTGCTCCCGGTCCACTCCCCGCGGGCGCCCGCTATACGTTCACGGTCGACTCGATCCTGTTATCGAGCACCCGCACGCTGAGCGATCTGCTCATCCACATCCCCGGTGTCTACGTCGCCCGGGGCGGGTGGTACGGCCAGGCGGAAATCGTGCTGTACGGCGGGCGCGGGCCCGCATCGCTCGAGATCTACTGGGACGGCGTCCCCATCGCGCCGCTGGGTCGCGATTCGGTCTACCTCGATCCCGCTCGGATCCCGCTCGCCCCGATCGAGCGCGTGGATGTGATCGTGCTGCCCGCGACGCTGCAGGTGTACCTCGTCACGGCCCGGCACCGCTCGACCACACCGCGCACGCAAGTCGGCGTCGTCACCGGCCAGCAGGACGTCGCCGATTATCGCGCCGGATACTCGATCCGTACCCGGTCGGGCTTCGGCGTCGAGCTGCTCGCGGATTGGAGCAGCATCGGCCAGGGCCCGAGTAACAGCTCATCGACGCCGTTCGGGACCAGCGACCTGTGGCTCAAGGCGGATTACGTCCCGCCGGGCGGACGGATGGGAGCGTCATTTCAGCTCGCCGCCTCGAGCTGGCACCGCAACACGGGTCCCAACGTGGATGCCTGGCGGCAGGAGCGGCGCGACCGCATCCTGCGGTTGTTCGTCGCCGATCGCGACGATGGCCTCGGGTGGCGGCTGACGACGACGGTCGCGACCAGTGCCGTCAGTCACGACACCGCCGTCGCGCCGCGCACCGTTTCGACCGCCATCGTCGAATTGAGCCGCACGTGGCCCACGCTGACGCTCGCGGGGACCGCCCGGTTCGGCGCCGGCGGGCTGCCGCAACAGTTCGAGGCACGCGCCGGTTGGAGACCGATTCGTCCGTTTACCATCGCCGGCGCGTTTCGGCAGGGGCTTTACAGCTCCCAGCGCGAAGGGGTGCAGGTCTATGGAACCACCGGGCTCGCCCTGCCGCTGGGATTGTCCGCGCGCGCTGAGGTCAACTGGCAGAAGGACGTTCAGGCGGTGTTCGTGACGACGGACGAGACGCATACCGCGCGCGACATGGCCGGCTGGCTGCGTCTCGAGAATCGCCGGTTCACCATCGAGGTGGGCCGTGGCCGGCGCGACCCGTTCGCCCCGCTGGGGTTCGCCAAGGGCATTCAAACCGTGGACTCGTTGAATCCCACGCCGCTCACCGGGTTCATCGCGGCGCGCGCCAGCGTCAACGTCGTCCCCGGGCTGGCACTCTCAGGATGGTTTTTCGATCCGGTGGTGGGCGGCGGTGATTTCGAGCCGCCGCGGCACGGGCGCGTGTCGGCCGCGTTCTACTCGAAGTTCTGGCGCGTCTTCAAAAGCGGCATCTTCGCGTTGCGCGGTGAGATCGCGATGGAGTCCTGGAGCCGCTGGGGCCTCGGGGGCCGCCAGGGCGCGACGCAGCGCACGATGGCGGGCGCGAGCTTCGTCGAGACGAACATCGAGATGCAGCTCGCCGGCGTGACGCTGTTCTGGAGCGTGCAGAACGTCAATATCATGCGGTCGAGCTACGTGGAGGGCCTGGGTTATCCCAAGAGCATCCAGGAATACGGCGCCCGCTGGTTCTTCACTAACTAGGGCTGGCGGCCGGGACTACATTTAAGACCCTGTGCCACGCAGTATGACAGGCTTCGGTTCGGCCGAAGATCGGGTGTCCAGCGGACGGCTGCGCATCGAGATCCGCACCGTCAATCACCGCTATTTCAACGCGCAGCTGAAGCTGCCGGCGGACCTCGGCGGCGTCGAGATCGAGATGCGCGAGCGGCTGCGCCAGCTGCTCGAGCGGGGGCATGTCGCCGTGACGGCACGCTGGATCGAAGGGCCGGCGGCCGAGCGGCAGGTTACCGTCGATCTGTCGCGGGCCAAGCAGGTGGTCGCGGCCGCGCAGCAGCTCAAGAAGAAGCTGAGGCTGAAAGGCAGCGTCGATCTGGCGTTCGTCGCCAGGCATCTCGCGGCCGAGCTCAACGCCCGGCTCGACGCGCTCGAGGCCGCGGCGCGCACGATCGAAGAGCAGGCGCCGGCGCGTCTCACGGCCGAGCACGAGCGGTTGAAGCAGGCCGTGGCGGAATTGACCGCCGGCGTGACGATCGACGCGCAACGGCTCGCGCTCGAGATCGCGCTGCTGGCGGACCGCCTGGACATCACGGAGGAGCTGGTGCGGTTTCGCGCGCACGTGGCGGCGGCTCGCGCGGCGCTGACGTCGGACCAGGCGGTGGGGAAGCAGCTCGGGTTCCTGGCGCAGGAGCTGCTGCGCGAGGTGAATACGATGGGCTCCAAGGCGAACGACGCCCGCATCACGCACACGGTGATCGCGATGAAAGGCGACCTCGAGAAGTTTCGGGAGCAGCTGGAGAACCTGGAGTGACCCCGCGGTTGGTCGTCCTTTCCGCGCCATCGGGCGGTGGGAAGACGACGATCGCAAAGACGGTGCGGGATCGTTATCCGAATCGGTTCGGCTTTTCCGTGTCGGCGACGACTCGCAAGCCGCGACCGGGTGAGCAGGATGGAGTCGATTATCACTTCTGGACGCCAAGGGCGTTCCTGGACGGGGTGAAGCAGGGACAATTCCTGGAGCACGCGGAGTACGCGGGTGAGTTGTACGGCACACTGAAACGGGATGTGCAGACTTCAGCGGCGGCTGGAAACCGCGATCGAGGAATTGGGTCACGCGCCGTCATTCACGCGATGGATCAGGAATGATGATCTCGACGAGGCTGTCGGTGCCGTAGTCAAGACAGTTGACGCTAGCCCTGAGAAGCTTTGGCGAGATAAGCATGACTTTGCATGGCTAAATGGTTATTTACATGGTCTCCAACTCGAGCGACAACGACTCTACGATAAGCTGCACCAACAGAAAGGCTGAACCATGCGGATCGTGACACCGGCAGAAGTCGCAGGACAGACACAGAACAAGTACCTGGGCGTGCTCGTGGCCGCCAAGTTCGCCCGCTACGTGAATGATTTCCCACGGGATCGGTCGGTGGACTGGGAAGAGAAGCTCACCACGCGTGCGTTCGACGAGCTGGTGCGCGGCGGCCTGAAGTACCGCCTGGTCCGGCGGCGGCGCCAGCAGGAAGCCTGATGCCGTTGCCCGGCCGTCACGTCGTGCTGGGCGTGTCGGGCGGAATCGCCTGCTACAAAAGCTGTATCCTGGCGCGCCGGCTGACCGAAGCGGGCGCCACCGTAGACGTGGTGCTCACCGCGGCGGCCGCGGAGTTCGTGCGCCCCCTGACGTTCGAAGCGTTGACCGGACGCCCCGTCCTTACTTCGCTGTGGGAGCGCGGTCGTGCGCTGGCGCACGTCGATCTCGCCAAGGATCCCGATCTCGTCATCATCGCTCCCGCCACCGCCCATCTGCTCGCGCGCGCGGCGATGGGGATGGCGGACGACCTGCTCACGGCGCTGCTGCTGGCGCGCCCCGATCGCCCGGTGCTCGCCGCGCCGGCCATGAACGACGCGATGTATGCCAATCCGGCGACCACGGCGAACATCACGGCCCTCACCCAGCGCGGCTGGCAATTCATCGGCCCGGACATCGGCGCGCTCGCGGAGGGGCCGAGCGAGCGGCCCGGCCGCATGAGCGAGCCCGAGGCGATCTTCGCGGCGGCCGAGCGTCTGCTCGGCGATCCGCACAAGAGCAAATGGTCGGGGAAGCGGGTCGTCGTGACCGCCGGCCCGACGCGTGAGCATCTCGACCCCGTGCGTGTCATCACGAATCCGTCGAGCGGCCGGATGGGCTAACCACTGCGGACGCCCTCATCATGAGTGCGGCGCCGGCCGATTACCGGCCCAAGAGCCCGGCGGCGAAGAAGCGCGCCCGCGCCAACGGCCCATTGACCGTGGAGCTGGAAGCGACGCCCGACATCCTCGGCAGCCTCAAGCGCCCCAAGCGCATCATCGTGGTCGGGTTCGCGCTCGAGACGGGGAACGGACTCGCCAATGCGCGCTCCAAGATGCAGAATAAGGCGCTCGATTTCGTGATCCTGAATGACGCCACTGAGCCCGGCGCCGGATTCGAGGTCACGACCAATCGCGTGACGATTCTGGGACGCAACGGTACGCAAGTCGACTTGCCGCTGCTGCCCAAGCGCGACGTGGCCGAACGAATCCTCGACGTGGTGGAAGAAGCGCTTTGACTGACGCGCGGGCTCTGGCAATCGAATATCTGAAACAGCAGCGGCTCCTGGGTGGGGATCCCGTAATCCTGCCTGAACAGCCGGGATACGAGATGCGGGATGCGGGATGCGTGGACGCCGTGCCCGTCGTTACGCATCCCGCATCTCCCATCCCGCATCCCGATCTGCCGCCGTCAGGTCTCAGTTTCGATCCACCGTCGGCCGATTTGTTCGCCACCGATCCTCTCCAGCAGACGAAGAGTCTCGAGGCCGTCGCGCAGTTAATCGCGGCCTGTCGCAAGTGCAAGCTGTGCGAGGGCCGCACCAACACCGTGCCGGGCGAAGGAGCCGCCACCGCCCGCCTCGTCGTCATCGGGGAAGGTCCCGGACGCACCGAAGACGAGACGGGGCGCCCGTTCGTCGGCCGGGCCGGGGAGCTGCTCACGAAAATCCTCGAGGCCATCAAGCTGCCGCGCGAGCAGGTGTTCATCTGCAATGTCGTGAAATGCCGGCCGCCCGAGAACCGCCTGCCGCAATACGACGAAATCGCGGCGTGCCTGCCGTACCTCTACCGCCAGATCGAGCTGGTCAAGCCGAAAGTCATTCTGGCGATGGGCGGGACGGCCGCGCAGAGCCTGCTTAGCACCAAACAATCGTTAGGCGCGCTCCGGAATCAGGTGCACCGCTTCCGCGGCATCCCCGTGGTCGTGACCTACCATCCGGCCGCGCTGCTGCGCAACCCCAACTGGAAGAGACCAACCTGGGATGACGTCCGTATCGCCGCCCGCCTCCTCGACGACTGAGCCATACGCCGGCCGGCAGACGCCCTGGAGCAACGAGGCCGAGCAAGCCGTCTTAGGCGCGATGATGCTCGACCAGGACGCGGCGCTCAAGGCCGCCGAGATCCTGGACGACAGCATGTTCTATCGCGAAGGCCACCGGCTCCTGTTCCGGTCGATGATGTCGCTGACCGAACGCGGCGACGTCATCGATCCCGTGACGCTGCGCGACGAGCTGAGCCGGCGCGGCGACCTCGATCGGGCCGGCGGGATGGAGTACATCGCGGCGCTGATCGACGTGGTCCCCACCGCCGCGAACGTCGAGCACCACGCCAAGATCGTGCGGGACAAGGCCGTGCTGCGCCGCCTCGTGGAAGCGGCGACCGGGATCATCCAGGACATCTACGAAGGCCACGGCACGGCGGGCGAGGTGCTCGACAACGCCGAGCACCGGGTGTTCCAGGTGGCGCAATTCCGCCGTGCCGAAGAGTTCATTCGGATCAAAGAGCTGATCTGGCCGACGATGGAGCGGATCGAGCAGCTCCAATCGGGAGCGGGCTCGGTCACCGGGGTTCCCAGCGGATTCGTCGATCTCGACCGTCTCACCGCCGGGTTTCAGCGCTCCGAGCTGATCATCCTCGCCGCCCGTCCCTCGATGGGAAAGACGGCCCTGGCCCTGAACATCGTCCAGCACGCCGCGATCGAGCACAACACCCGCGTCGCTTTTTTCTCGATCGAAATGTCGAAGGATTCCCTCGTGCAGCGGCTGCTGTGCTCGGAAGGCCTGGTCGATGCTCAGCGCCTGCGGCGTGGCCAGCTGCGCGATGACGACTATCCCAAGCTCGCCCGCGCGGCGGGCTTGCTCGGCACGGCGCCGATCTGGATTGACGATTCCGCCGCGCTCACGCCGCTGGCGATGCGCTCGAAGGCACGCCGGTTGAAGGCCGAGCACGACATTGCGCTCGTGATCGTCGACTATTTGCAGCTGATGCAGGGTCCCGGCGACGCCGAGAATCGCCAGCAGGAGATCTCCTACATCTCGCGGTCGCTCAAGGCGCTCGCCAAAGAGCTCGACGTTCCGGTCGTCGCCATCTCGCAGCTGTCCCGGGCGCCTGAGCAGCGCGGCGGGGAGCATCGCCGCCCGCAGCTCTCCGACCTCCGCGAGTCGGGCGCCATCGAGCAGGACGCCGATGTCGTCTGCTTCATCTACCGGCAGGAGTTCTACGACGGGCCGGTCGACCCCAAGACGAACGAGAGCATCGAGGGCCTCGCCGAAGTGATCGTCGGCAAGCAGCGCAATGGCCCGACGGGGACGGTGAAGCTGCACTTCAAAAAGGAATACACGCGCTTCGACAACTACACGGCGCGCGAGGCTCCGGTCAGTGTCTAAAGGCAAGTCGGTGTTTCGCTGCACCGAATGCGGCGCGGACCAGCCGAAGTGGGGCGGGCGGTGTGATGCGTGTGGCGCGTGGAACTCTTTGATCGAAGAGCCGATTGGGCGGTTAAGCGGTTCGGCGGTTAGAGGCCTTCCAACCGCCAAACCGCCAATCCGCCTAACCGACCTGAAGGGTGAGGCGGTGGCGCGCTGGAAGACCGGCCTCGCAGAATTCGACTTCGTGCTGGGCGGCGGGATCGTCCCAGGCTCCGTCACGCTCGTCGGCGGCGAGCCCGGCATCGGCAAGTCGACCCTACTCATGCAGTGCGCCGCGCGACTCGAGAGCCAGGGCGTCGCTACGCTCTACGTCTCCGGCGAGGAATCGCCCGATCAGCTGCGCCTGCGTGCCGATCGCCTCGCCGAGGACGCCGGCGCCATTCACGTGCTCGGCGAAACGCGCCTCGAAGCAATTCTGCATTATGCCACCGAGCTCAAGTCGAGCGTCGTACTGCTCGATTCGGTGCAGACCACGTACACCGACGAGCTCGAGGGCGCACCCGGCAACGTCGGCCAGGTGCGCGAATGCGCCGCCCGGCTGATGCGCTTCGCTAAAGAATCGGGGCCCGCCGTCCTGCTCGTCGGGCACGTCACGAAGGGTGGAGGAATCGCGGGGCCCAAGACGCTCGAGCACATCGTCGACACGGTGCTGTACTTCGAAGGCGAAACGACGCTCGATCATCGCATCCTGCGGGCGGTGAAAAACCGCTTCGGCTCGGTCGATGAGATCGGCGTGTTTCGGATGACGGGGGCGGGGCTCGAGCCCGTCGCGAACCCCGCGGCGGCATTCCTCGCCGGCCGCAGCACCGGCGCGTCCGGCTCCGCCGTCACCGCGCTGATGGAAGGGACGCGCCCCATGCTCGTCGAGATCCAGGCGCTCGCGTCGAAGGCGGGCTTCGGGACGCCGCAACGCGTGGCGACCGGCCTCGATCATCGGCGCCTGGCCCTGCTGCTCGCCGTGCTGGAGCGCCGCGGTGGCCTGCCGTTCGGGAATCTCGACGTCTTCGTCAACGTCACGGGCGGCGTCCGTCTCATCGAACCCTCGACCGACCTTGCCGTCCTTGCCGCCCTCGTCTCCACGGTGCACGATCGTCCCGTGCCCGCGGACGCGCTCTTCCTGGGCGAGGTGGGACTGGGTGGTGAGATCCGGCCGGTCGCAGGCGTCGAACGGCGTCTCGCCGAGGCTGCACGCCAGGGCTTTCGCAGGGTGTTTTTATCGAGTCGTTCGAAAGGGAGTAAAGATCTCGAGGTGATCGGGCTGGAGGGAATCGGTGAGCTCGCCCGCCGACTTGCAGCCTGACGTCGGCGTCGTCGTCGTCGCAGCGGGGGCGGGCGTGCGGGCGGGGCCCGGCGAGCCGAAGCAGTTTCGCCCCATCCTTGGCGTGCCGATGCTGCTCCGCGCGCTGCGTCCGTTTACCGGACACCCCGAAGTGCGCCAGGTGATCGTGGCGCTGCCGCCCGGGTACGCCGAGCGTCCGCCCGAATGGCTCGGCAAACTGCGCGGCGATCGGTTGCGGCTCGTGCCGGGCGGTGCGCAGCGCGCCGATTCGGTGCGCGCGGGGCTCGACGCGCTCCCTGCCGACAGCGCGATCGTTCTCGTGCACGACGCCGCGCGCCCCTTCGTCAGTCGCGGCACGATCGACGCCGTGATTGCGCGTGCTCGCGCGGGCGTCGGCGCGGTCGCCGCCGTGCCGACGTCGGACACACTCAAAGAAGTCGGCCCGCACCAGCCTACGCCGCGCGTCGCGCGGACCGTGGATCGGGAGCGCATCTGGCGGGCGCAGACGCCGCAAGGATTTCCCCGGCAGATGTTGCGCGACGCCTACGCCCAGCTGCCCGGAACCGCCAACGGCGGCGCACCGAGCGATGATGCGGAAGTGTGCGAGCGCGCGGGGTTCCCGGTGGAGCTGATTCCCGATTCACCGTACAACTTCAAGGTCACCACCGCCGACGACTTCCGGATCGCGGAGGCTTTCGCGCGTGAGTTGCGTTGAACGGGCTCCCGTTCCAGTCGGATTCCGATATTGCCACTGCAATCCCGCAGGTGGTGCAGCACCTGGGACGCGGGGGCTTGCTCGCTTATCCCACAGAGACGGTCTACGGCCTCGGCTCGCGCGTCGTGCAGGAGGACGTCGCCGCGCTGGCCGCCCTCAAGGGGCGGTCGGCCACCAAGCCCTTCCTTTTATTGATCAGCGACCGATCGATGGCTGAATCGCACGGGCTCGCCTTCAATGCGTCCGCGGATGCGCTGGCGCGCGCGTTCTGGCCCGGGCCGCTCACGCTCGTGTTACCGGGAGGCTCGGGCCGGCTCCCCGACTTACTGCGCGGTCCCGACGGCGGCATCGCCGTGCGCTGGACGTCGCATCACGCGATCGCGCGACTCGTGGCGGCGCTCGGTTCCCCGCTCACCTCCACGTCCGCGAATTTGCCGGGGCAGCCGCCCGGTCCCGGCGCGGACGCCATCGCGCGCGACTTCGCGCCGGCGGTGAAGAAGGGCCAGCTGCTGGTGCTCGACGGCGGCGTGTTGGGGAACCGGCCGCCATCGACCGTGGTTGACTGCACCAGGCCACGAGCGCAGATCGTCCGCGAAGGAACGCTCAGCGTCAACGAGCTGCGACGCGCCGTCGGCCGACTCGCACCATGAGCAAGAACGTTCTCTTTGTCTGCACCGGCAATATCTGCCGCAGCCCGCTGGCCGCAGCGCTGCTGGAGCGCGCCGTACAGTCACGCGGCCTCACGGACGTAACCGTCACTTCGGCAGGAACGGGGGCTTGGGACGGGGCGCCCGCTTCTGAGGGCGCCTATCTTGTCGCTCTCGAAGGCGGGCTGGATCTTTCCGGCCATCGCGCGCGCCTCCTCACACGGGAGCTCGTCGAACAAGCCGATCTCATTCTCACGATGGCCCGGCACCATCGCGCGCGCGTGGACGAGCTCGGCGGAGAAGGAAAGGTCTTCGTGCTGGGAGAATACGCGGGCCGCGAGAGCAACGACTCCGAAGTGAGCGACCCATTCGGCGGGCTGATCGACGTCTATCGCGACACCTATGCCGAACTGGACACGCTCGCCACGGCCGTCGCAGATCGCCTAGCCGCCGAGAGCAAGCGTGGAGATCAGCGCTAAGACGCGGCTGTTCACGGTCATCGGCGACCCGGTGGCCCATTCGCTCTCGCCCGCGATGCACAACGCCGCTTTTCGCGCGCTGGGATTAGACGCCGTGTACGTCGCCTTGCGCGTGCCTCCCGTACCCCCCGAGGCGCTGCGCGCCGTACTGGCAATGCAGGCCGCGACCGTCGGCGCCGGCAACGTGACCGTCCCGCACAAGGAAGCAGTCGAAGGATTCGTCGCGCGGAAAACGGATGTCTGCGCCCGGGTCGGCGCGTGCAATACGTTCTGGACAGAGGACGGGGGAGGGCTGGTCGGCGACAACACCGATGTGTTCGGGGTGGCTCGGGCGCTCGACCAAATCGGCGTTGCGCAAAAAGGAGAACGGTGGCTCGTGATTGGAACCGGTGGGTCGGCGCGCGCGACGGCCGTGACCGCCGCTGACCGCGGCGCCACGCTGTTCGTGCGCTCGCGCGATGGCGCCCGCGCGCAGGCGTTCGCCACGTGGGCGAAGGGTATCGGCGTGGCGGCCAGTGTCGCTGACGGCCCGGTCGAAGTCGACGTGGCAATCAACGCAACGCCACTGGGTCTCGCCGGTCACGATCCGCTACCGATCGACCTCAACCACATTCCGGGCGTGCAGCGAGCGCTCGATCTCGTGTACGCGCCCGGTGAGACTCGGTGGGTCCACGCGCTCCGCGAACGCGGGATCGAAGCCGCGGATGGGCGCGAGATGCTGGTCCAACAGGGCGCCGCCGCGTTCGGACGGTTTTTTCCCGGCACGGCGGCGCCGAAAGAAGTCATGCGCGCGGCAGTCTCACGTGCGCTCCGCGTTTGAGCAGCTCCTCCTTCCAGCGGAGTGCCTGCTGTGTCACGCCCTGCTGAGCCAGCGCGACGCCAACCGGCTCGTCTGTCCCGTGTGCCGGCAGCGGTGGCGGCCGGTGCGGCCACCCTGGTGCGAGCGCTGCGGGCAGCCGGAGCCGCATTTCGGTCCCTGCCGGCTGTGCACCGACTGGCCGGCGGCGTTGACAGGGGTGCGCTCCGCGGTGTGGCTCGACCAGAACGCGCGCCCGGCGGTCCACGCACTCAAGTACGGCGGCTTGCCGCGGATCGCCGACGACCTGACGGCCGTGATGGCGCAGCTGCGCCCTCCCAGCAACGGACCGTCGGTCTTGATACCTATTCCCCTCGCCACGAAGCGATTGCGCCAGCGCGGCTACAACCAGAGCGAAGTCCTGGCGCGCGCGCTGGCCCGACAATGGCGGATTCCCGTACTTGTGACGTTGCTTGTCCGCACGCGCGAGACGCCGACGCAAACGGCGTTGACACCGGAGACGCGTCTGGCGAATGTGGCGGGGGCGTTTGGAGTGCGAAATGCGAAATGTGGAATGCGAAATTTCGCATTTCGACTTTCGAGTTTCGAATTGATCCTTGTGGACGACGTTTTCACGACCGGTGCCACGTTAGCCGAAGCAGCGAGCGCGTTAGAGCAGGCCGGCGCGACACGAGTCATGGGCGTAACCTTCGCCCGCGCGGCAATTCCAGACTTCACCTAAGGGGAGAGTCATGGCGGTTCGGGTAGGGATCAACGGGTTCGGGCGCATCGGGCGCAACGTGCTGCGCGCCGCCACGATGGCGAAACAGACCGAGATCGAGTTTGTCGGCGTCAACGACATCACCGACACCAAGACGCTGGCGCACCTGCTCAAGTACGACTCGGTGCACGGCCGCTTTCCGGGGACGGTCGACGCAAAGGGCGATGCGCTCGAAGTCAACGGCAAGCTGATCAGGGTCTCGGCGATCAAAGAACCCGAGAAGCTTCCCTGGAAGGAACTCGGCGTCGAGCTCGTGCTCGAAAGCACAGGGCGCTTCACCGATAAGGAGAGCGCGTCCAAGCACCTGGCCGCCGGCGCCAAGAAGGTCGTGATCTCGGCACCCGCCAAGGGCGAGGACATCACCATCTGTATGGGCGTGAACAACGAGAAGTACGATCCCGCCAAGCATCACATCATCTCGAACGCGTCGTGCACGACCAACTGCCTCGTCCCGGTCGTGAAAGTCGTGATGGACAACTTTGGCTTCAAGCACGGCTTCATGACGACCGTGCACAGCTACACCAACGACCAGCAGATCCTCGACCTGCCGCATAAAGACCTGCGGCGTGCCCGCGCCGCGGCGCTCAGCATCATTCCCACGACAACCGGGGCCGCCAAGGCGACGGGGCTTGTGATCCCGGAAGTGAAGGGCAAGATCGACGGCGTGTCGCTGCGCGTGCCGACGCCAGACGTGTCGATCGTCGATCTCACCGCGGAGGTCGAGCGGCCGACCACGGTCGAGGCGGTGAACGCTGCATTCAAGCAAGCCGCTGCCGGGAAGCTCAAGGGCATCCTCGACGTGAGCGACGAGCCGCTCGTTTCCGTGGATTACATCGGCAGCCTGTACTCCAGTGTGGTGGACAGCATGTCCACGGCCGTCATCGAGGGAACGCTGGTGCACGTCTCGTCGTGGTACGACAACGAGATGGGATACTCTGCACGATGTGTCGATCTTCTGGCATACATCGGGCGCAAGCAGTGAACCTTTACCGTCGGTGTCTTTGAAGAAACGCAGCCTGCGGGACCTCCCCCCGCAGGCGTTGGACGGGAAGCGCGCGCTGGTGCGGGTCGATTTCAACGTCCCGCTCAAGAACGGCACGGTGAGCGACGACACGCGGCTGCGAGCCTCGCTCCCGACCATCCAGTATCTCCGCGACAAAGGCGCGCGCGTGGTGTTGCTCTCTCACCTCGGCCGGCCCAAGGGCGGTCCTGATCCCCAATACTCTCTGAAGCAGATCGTGCGCGATCTCGAGCAGCTGCTGGGCGCTCCGGTCGAGTTCATCCCCGATCCGGCCACGGGTATGGCCGCGACGCGGCGGCTGCCGCGCGGCGGCGTCGCGCTCGTCGAGAACACACGCTTCTGGTCCGGCGAGGAGAAGAACGACCCGGAGTTGGCCAGGACATTCGCGCAGCTCGGCGATCTGTACGTGAACGACGCGTTCGGCTCGGCCCATCGTGCGCACGCGTCGACCGAAGCCGTGGCCCATCTCCTCAAGCCTGCCGTGGCCGGCTTCCTGATGGAAAAAGAGCTCCAGTATTTGGGGCAGCTGCTCCGGGATCCCAAGCATCCCTTCATCGCGGTGCTGGGCGGCGCGAAGATCTCCGGCAAGATCGACGTGATCCGCTCCTTACTACCACGCGTAGACGAGTTGCTCATCGGCGGCGCCATGGCGTGTACGTTCTTCGCAGGGATGGGCCTCGAGGTGGGATCATCCTTGGTCGAGCCTGATCGCATCGCACTCGCCAAGCAGCTGCTGGCGCAGAGCGGGAAGAAACTGATCCTGCCGCGCGGCGCGGTCATCGCCCCGTCGCTGGAACGGGCGAGCGAGCATCGCTCGGTCGCTGCGGACGCCGTCCCCAAGGGATGGGCGGTCTTCGACATCGACGCCGCGACGCAGCACGACTTTCAGGCGCGGCTGGTACGCGCCAAGACGATCTTTTGGAACGGCCCGATGGGCGTGTTCGAGACTCCGCCGTTCGATGCCGGGACGCGCGCCATCGCGACGGCGTTGGTCGACGCGGGAAAGAAGGGCGCGGTGACGGTCGTGGGCGGCGGGGACTCCGTCGCGGCCGTTGCGGGAATGGAAGACAAGCTCACTCACGTCTCGACCGGGGGCGGCGCGTCACTCGAGTTCCTGGAAGGGAAGGAATTGCCCGGCGTAGCGGCTTTGGAGGATGCGTGAGGTCGCTGCTGTTTGCCGCCAACTGGAAGATGAACCTCGGCCCGCCGGAAGCGCGCAGTTATCTCACGACGTTTCTGAAGGCCCATGCGTCCCAACCCGACCGGCAAGTCTGGTTCTTTCCACCGGCGGTCTCCCTGGAAACGGTCGCGACCGGACTGGGGAACCGACCTGATCTCCTCGCCGGCGTCCAGGACGTGTACTGGGAACCGAAAGGTGCCTTCACCGGAGCGATCTCCGCGCCGTTAGCCGTCCAGGCGGGAGCGAAAGCCGCGTTGATCGGTCACTCCGAGCAGCGGCATGTGTTCGGTGAGACGGACGAGCAGACCGGCAAGAAGTTGGCCGCGGCCCTCGCGGCGGGGCTCCATCCCGTGCTGTGCGTGGGGGAAACGCTCGAGCAGCGTGACGCCGGCCAGACGCTGGCCGTGGTCAAGCGACAATTGGCCGCCGCGCTGGCCGAGCGGGCGGCAACCGGGCGCGTGACCATCGCCTATGAGCCGGTGTGGGCGATTGGCACGGGCCGGAACGCGACGCCTCACGATGCCGCTACGGTGCACGCCGCGATCCGGGCGTGGCTGGAGCAACAGGGAGCGGCAGAGACGCAAATTCTGTATGGTGGAAGTGTGAATCTGAAGAATGCCGCCGAGCTACTGGCCGAGCCGGAGTTAGATGGCGTTCTCGTCGGCGGCGCATCGCTCGACCCGCACGGTTGGGCTGAGCTTGTGCGCACCACCGTAGCCTAGGTATCTTGCCCCGCGCATGTACTCGTTCCTCGTCGCCATTCTGCTGCTCGATGCGGTCATCCTCGCGACTGCCGTGCTGTTGCAGGCCGGGCAGGGCGGGGGGCTCGCGACGATGGGTGGCGGCGCCGGCACCGAAACGATCATGGGCGGGCGGCAGGCAACCACGCTGCTCACCAAGGTCACGTGGTGGACCGCCGGGATTTTCCTGTCCCTGGCGCTGATCCTGACGTTCATGTCGCAGTCGGGGTCGCAGGTGCGGTCTGTGCTCGAGGGACGGGGACAGCAGCAACCGGCACCGGTCCAACCGACGCCACTGCCGATCGAAACTCAACCGACGGCTCCTCCCGCGCCTCCCCCGGCGCCCGCTCGCAATCGACGCCCCTAGAGCTTATGTGCTGCTGGAGGACGGCGCCTGGTTCCCCGGAACCGCGCCTCTCCCGTTTGAGCCGGCGTACGCGGAAGTCGTCTTCACCACGAATCTGAGCGGTTATCAGGAGGTGTTCACCGACCCCTCCTACCTCGGCCAGATCGTGGTGATGACGGCGCCGATGATCGGCAATTACGGCATCAATCCCGACGACATCGAATCCGACCGCCCGCGCGTCGTCGGCGTCGTGGTGCGCGAGCTGTCCGCCACGCCGTCCAACTGGCGCTCGACCGGGACGCTGCTCGACTGGCTTTCCAGCGCGAAGGTCCCGCTGGTATCCGAGGTCGACACGCGTCAGCTCACGCGGCACATTCGCTCCAAGGGAGCGATGCGCGGGGTCCTGGCGCTCGGTGATCGGCCGACGCAGGAAATCTCGCGCGCACTCGCGGCGTCGCCATCGATGAACGGGCTCGACCTCGCGAGCGTCGCGACGATTCCCGACGCTTATACGGAAGGACCGCCCCCCGCCGGCGCAAAGCATCACGTCGTCGCGTTCGACTTTGGCATGAAGCGCAACATCCTGCGGCTGTTCGTGCAGCATGGCTGCCGCGTCACCGTTGTGCCGGCGGCGACGACCGCGGCGCAGGTGCGGGCGCTCAAACCGGATGGCGTCTTCCTGTCCAACGGACCGGGCGACCCCGCCGCTGTGGAGTACGCGATCACGACAATTCGTGATCTCTCCGACGGGACGATACCGATCTTTGGCATCTGTCTCGGGCATCAGCTGCTCGGGCTGGCACTGGGTGGGGAGACGATAAAGCTCCCGTACGGACACCGGGGGGGGAATCATCCAGTGCGGGATCTTGCGACGGGACAAGTACTTATCACGTCACAGAACCATGGATTCGCAGTGAGAGGAGAAACGACCGGCGTTCCCGGCGCGAAGTCGCTTGAGGTCACGCACCTTAACCTCAACGACGGGACTGTCGAAGGGATACGGCACCGGGAATACCCGATTTTTGCCGTTCAATACCATCCCGAGGCCTCACCCGGCCCACATGATGCTCAAGGACACTTTCAACAATTCCTACAAGCTCTTGACACTAAATAAGTAAGCCCCTATGATAGCCCCCGACTTGCAACCCGGCTGTCTTTCGGGGGGACCAATGACGAAGGCCGATCTGGTCGAAAAAGTCACCGCGCAAATCGCTCGCACCGCAGGTCCCCTCATTTCAAAAAAGGACTGTGCGCGGGTGGTAGACTCCTTTCTCGACGCCGTCAAAGCCGCGCTGGCTGAGCAGCATAACATTGAGGTACGCGGATTTGGGACGTTCAAGATCCGCCAGCGGAAGACGCGGATGGCGCGTAACCCAAGAACTGGTGATCCCGTCGAAGTCGCGGCGCGCCCGGTTCCTGTCTTCAAGCCCAGCAAGGAGTTGCGCGCGATGGTCGCCGACGCGAGCGCGAAGGTTACATCGTAAGACGCTCCTAAATCGCTGCTACAGGGTAACTTGAGCTTGGGCCTCGGCATGACGCCGAGGCCCAACTTCTTGCCCGGAGTGATGATGCGCGGTTTTAGCCTCCCCCTGCTCCCCCTGCTCCCCCTGGCGCTGCTGGTCTCCACGCCGCTCGTCGCGCAGACCGTTCGCTACGAAGTCTCACTCACCGCAGGCGCTTCCGAATTCCATGTCTCCGCCGACTTTCCCGCCGCCGGGAAAGACACGCTCTTTGTCTCGCTGCCCGCGTGGAGTCCCGGCAACTACGAGATCCAGAACTATGCGCGGTACGTGCACGGCTTTGGCGCGAAGAATTCGGCGGGACAGGCGCTGCGGTGGGATCGCGGCGACAAAGACACCTGGCGCGTCGTGACGGGCGGGGCCGACCGCGTGACGGTCCAGTTCGCGTACGCCCCCGACACGCTCGACCTCTCGGTCGCCCGCGTCGTCAACGACTTCGGTCAATTCCTCGGCACCAATCTCTTTCTCTTCGAGGAAGGGCAGCTGGGGCGTTCGGCCGAAGTGCGGTTCCGCATTCCTGCGGGCTGGCAAGTCACGACCGCGCTCAAGGGCCCGGCGAACGGTGTGTATCGCGCGGCCGATTACCACGAGCTCGCCGACGCGATGACGTTTCTCGGTCGTTACAGCCTCGATTCATTGCAGGCCGACGGCAAATGGATCCGGATCGCGGTATGGCCGGCCACGGACTACACGCCGGCGGTCGCGCGCAATCTCCGCAACGGCGTCGCGAAGCTGGCGCCGGTGCAGAGCCGTATCATGCGCGATACCCCCTACGACGTGTACACGGTCTTCTTCAACGTCATCCACGAGGCGATCAACTTCGGTGGCGGGCTCGAGCACAGCTCGTCGCAATACGACATCATGCCGGCGCTGGCGTTCGCGGATCCCTCCGGAAACCTGGGCGACTTCATGTATCCCTTGCTGTCGCACGAATTCTTCCATCTCTGGAATGTGAAGCGCATCCGCCCCGCCGAGATGTGGCCCTACGACTATCACGGCGAGCAATACACACCGCTGCTGTGGTGGTCGGAGGGCGTGACGGACTACTACGCCGACCTCACCAATCTGCGCGCCGGTTTGTGGAGCGCGGACCAATTCCTCCAGAACACCACGTCCAACATCGACCAGGTGGAGCAGACGCCCGAGCCGTGGAGTGTCGAGGACGGCAGTGAGGCCACGTGGATCCACGAGGTCTACATCAACAGCTCGCAGCTCTACTATCCCAAGGGGTCGCTGCTCGGGTTCCTGCTCGATATTTCGATCCGGGACGCGACCGACAACGCGCATACCCTCGACGACGTGATGCGCGCGCTGTACACGCGCTACTACCGGCAGAGCAAGGGATTCCTCACGGCCGACCTGCTGAAAGAGCTGCGCAGCGCCGGCATGCCGGACGTGGACGGGTTCTACCGCCGCTACATCGACGGCCGCGATTCGCTGCCCTATGAGACGGTATTCGCGAAAGCGGGAATTGTGTTCAACCGGCAGGTCGTGACGCTGCCGTTCGTGGGCGTGTCGAGCGGGCCGACGCCGAGTGGCGACCTCCAGGTGCAATCGGTTACGCCGGGAAGCGCGGCGGAAGCCGCCGGCGTTCAGCCGGGCGACGTCCTGACCGACATCGGCGGGATCGCGGTGACATCGGAGCAGGACTGGGGCGCGGCTTTTCGAGCCCGCTACCGCGGCAAGGCCGGTCAGCCGCTCACCATTACAGTGCAGCGCGGGGGCCGACCCCTTACGCTTAACACCACGGTGCACGAGCGCACGAATTCGCGCATCTCGCTGCAGCGAGCCCCCAATCCCACGCCCAAGCAAGCCAAGATCTGGCAGGGCCTGGCGTCGGGGCTATAATCGGATCATGGGCAAGGTGTCGGTGCGGTTCTTCGCGCGGTACGCCGAGCTGGCGGGCTGTACGTCGTCGGCCGTCAATGTGCCAACGCCGGCGACGGTCGCCGACGTCATTGCGCGCATCCGGGAAGTATTTCCGGGCACGCAGGCGCTGCCGCCGCAACCCCTCGCCGCGCTGAACCTGCGCCAGGTGAAACTCGACGCTCAAGTCCGGGAAGGCGACGAGGTGGCGCTGTTGCCGCCGTTATCGGGCGGATGAGAATGATGAAGGAGGTTGGTCTCTGTCTCGTGTGTTCCCATGCTAAAGCATGGGCCCAACAAGGCACTGTGCTTAAAGCACAGTGGTTCATTGGGCCCACTCTTCAGAGTGTGGACCAAACGGGATGATGACCCACCTCATCCGCTCGCCCATCTCGCTCGATGACCTCCTTGCCGAGGTCCAGAGCCCCGAGCGCGGGGGCA
>QHUQ01000208.1 GCA_003221985.1 Gemmatimonadota bacterium
GTCGTCGAGGTCACCGTGGCTGTCAGGCGCTCAACGCCCTGCGTGTACCGCCTCGCGAACATGCCGCGGCAGGAGTTCATCGGCCGCCTGGATGAGCTCGCGCGTTCTCATGAATACCTGCGGTTCACGCAGCATCCCTTTGCCGATACCTCTATGCTGTACCTCACGATCGATGCGACGACGGAGGAATACCGCAGCACCGACCCGGTGCGCTACACCGGTCCGCCCGCCGGAGGCGCCGCATGGCTCGCGGTGCACTGGCTGAGGATGCCGGGCATTAGGAGGGTCGTCGGGCGAGCGGTCTCGGCCAGCCGTCGCGGTCTCTCCGTCGTCGTGCCCTTCTCGATGTCGCTCTTCGTCCGCGACGGAGTGATCCCCAACAAGAGCTGGGGCGAAGCGCTGCTCCGCCGCATCGGGCTGCGGGCGTTCAATCGGAACGACTGGCTGAACATGGAGCTCGCGATCCCACGGGAGCGGTTCCCCGAGTTCGCGCAGCTCTTCGCCGAGAAACTCCCCCGGATGTCGGCGTTCTCCACATCGCATCCGTACTACGCATGCCGCGTGGTCGGGGGCGCGCGAAGCGTCCTGCTCGGTCCGAACTTCGAGCGCGATGTGGTGTTCGTCGACATCCACGTTGATCCCCGGGCGCCTAGCTCAGACGGCTTTCTGCGCGCGGTGGAGGCCGAGTCGCTGCAGGCGTTTTCGGCTCGACCGCACTGGGGCAAGGTGTTTTTCGCCGGCCGCGAAGCTATTCGGAAACTTTATCCCGCATCCAACATCGATGCCTTCCTCGCGGCGAAGCAGCGGTTCGATCCCGGCGGCGTATTCTCCAACGATTATTCGCGGCGCGTACTCGGCGTGTGATGATGATAATCGAAGGTCTTGTCGGTGGGCTCTAGCGTTTTCCTTTCTTGACTTCATTCCACAATCCGTCTAGCTCCTCGAGCGTCGCCCTACCCATTTCCACCCCGCGTTCTTCGGCCAGCTTCTCCACCCTTTCGAAGCGATCCGTAAACTTGAGATTGGCGCGCTCGAGCGCCTGACCGGCCTCGATCCCCAGCTTGCGCGCGAGGTTCACGGCCGCGAACAGGAGATCGCCGAGCTCTTCCTCAACCTGCTCCCGCCGCCCCGTTCCTTGTTCCTTCTCAAGCTCAGCGACTTCCTCTTTCACCTTCCCCATCGGACCGTTCGCATCCGGCCAATCGAATCCGATGCCGGCGGCTCGCTCCTGCAGCCGATAAGCCATGACCAGGGGCGGAAGCGTCGGGGGCAGTCCCGCCAGTGTGCCGCGCTTCCCGCCGCTGCGTGGCTCACGCCGCTTGACGAGCTCCCACCCCGCATGATCACTCGTGCTGATGCGCCCGTCGCCGAAGAGATTCGGATGCCGGCGCCACATCTTTTCTTCCAGCGTCCGCGTGACGACTTCGGCGTTGAACTGCGAGCGCTCTTCGCCGATGACGATCTGAAACGCGAGATGCAGCAGCAGGTCGCCCAGCTCGTCCCGCATCGCTTCGGGATCGTCGGTTTGGATCGCGTGATCGAGCTCGAGCGCTTCTTCGACCAGATAGGGACGGAGCGTTTGCGGGCTCTGCGCGCGGTCCCACGGGCAACGTTGCCGCAGTTCGCGCACGAGTCCCAGAGCACGTCCAAGCGCTGAATCGCCTTGCATTTAGCCTCCGGGCCGGGTATCATACCCGCGCCTGTGAGCGTGTCAACGAGCGGCGAGGCCGGTATGTAAGGCCCTCGAGCAGCTCGATCCCTGGGGCTATGGCGTCGCGACGATCGAAGAGGGTGTCGAGCTGCGTGCGGCCGGCATCACGCGGCCGATTCTCGTCTTCATGCCCGCACGCGCGAAGCGGTTCGAGGAGTACGAGCGTCATCAGTTGACGCCGGCGCTCGGCGACGGGGGCAGCGTGCTCGAGTGGACCACGCGCAGCGACCGCGCCTTCCACGTCGAGATCGATACGGGAATGGGCCGCGCCGGCGTGCGCTGGGACGAGGTGGATGAACTGGGCGAGGCCGTCGACGCGCTCTCGTTCCAGGGGTGCTACACCCACTTCCACTCCGCCGAGCGCAGCGATGGCTCGGCCGAGCGGCAGCTGGAGCGATTCCTGACCGCCGTCGGCCGGTTGCCACGCCGGCCGGCCATGTTGCACGTCGCTAACAGTGCGGCTGCACTGCGCGGCAAGCAGTTCGCGCTCGACCTGGTGCGGCCGGGGATATTCCTCTACGGCGGAGTCGCCGCCGCGGGCGGGCCGGCGCCGCGTCCGGTCGTCAGCGTGCGGGCGCGCGTGGTCAGCGTCCGGCGGATCCGCAGCGGCGAAAGCGTCAGCTACAACGCGAGCTGGGTCGCTGCCCGTGATACCGTGGTCGCGACGCTGCGCATCGGCTACGCCGACGGCATTCGGCGTGACGCGGGGGTTCAGGGCAAAGGGCACGTGCTGTTGCGCGGCAAGCGGTGTCCGATCGTCGGCGTCGTGCAGATGGACATGACGCTGGTCGAGACGGGACCGCTCGAGGTGCAGGTGGGCGACGTCGCCACGTTTGTCGGCGAAGAAGCGAAGCAGCGCATCACGCTGGAAGAGTTCGCGGGCTGGAGCGGCGAGGTGCCGCACGAATTTCTGACGGGACTCGGCGCGCGGCTGCCACGGCTCCCGGTGTGAAATACGGGACTGGCCGAGCAGCAATCATCGTGCTGGATGGGCTCGGCAGCGGGCCTGCGCCGGATACGGCCGCGTACGGCGATACCGGATCGGACACGCTGGGAAACGTGGCTCGTGCAGTTGGCGGTCTGAAACTTCCCAATCTCGAGCAGCTGGGGCTGGGAAAGTGCCGGGAAGGATCCGGGATCTCGGGATTCAGCTCCAGCGTCAGCCCGACCGCGGCGCACGGCGTCGCGCGGCCGGCGTCGGCGGGGAAAGACAGTACGACCGGGCATTGGGAAATCTGCGGGGTCCTGCTGGAGAAGGCGTTTCGAACCTACCCCAGCGGATTTCCTGTTTCACTGCTGGACGATTTCGCGCGGCGCACGGGACGTGGGTGGCTCGGCAACAAGGCGGCGTCCGGGACCGCGATCATCGACGAGCTCGGGGCGGAGCATCAACGCACCGGCAAGTGGATCGTCTATACTTCCGCGGACTCGGTGTTTCAGATCGCGGCGCACGAAGCGACGGTGCCGCTGGCGGAGCTGTATCGGGCGTGCGCAGTCGCGCGCGAGATGCTGATGGGTGAGCACGCGGTCAGCCGGGTGATCGCGCGGCCGTTCGAAGGCCGGGCCGGGGACTACCGGCGGACGCCCAATCGCAAGGATTTTTCGATTGCGCCGACCGGAACGACGCTGCTGGATGTGATGGCCGATGCGGGGGTCGTGCGCATCGGCATCGGCAAGGTGGACGACCTGTTCGCGGGACGGAACATCAGCAGCGAGCATACGTCGACGAATCGCGACGCCTACCGGCGCATCGAACAGGCGCTCGAAGCGCTCGACACGGGATTCGTGTTCGTGAACGTGATCGAATTCGACCAGACGTGGGGGCACCGCAATGACGTGCCGGGGTTTCACGAGGGGCTCAAAGAGCTGGACGCGTGGATCCCGCGGCTCCTCGAGCGGTTGCGGCCGGACGATCTCGTGATGCTCACCGCGGATCACGGCAACGATCCGACGACGCCGTCCACGGATCATTCACGCGAGGTCGTGCCGCTGCTCGTCCTGGGACCGAAAGTGAATCCGGTGCCGCTAGGTACGCGCCGCACGTTCGCCGACATGGGGCAGACGGTGGCGGATTATTTCGGCCTGCCGGCGCTGGCGGCCGGGACGTCGTTTCTGCGCGATGTGACGGCATGAAGGAGCTGGTACGGCAGGCGCGCGAAGCGATGCGCCATGCGTGGGCGCCCTACAGCGACTTTCACGTCGGCGCCGCGATCGAGGCGGCCGATGGGAAGATTTACGTCGGCTGCAACGTCGAAAGCGCCTCGTACGGGCTCACGATCTGTGCCGAGCGAATGGCGCTCGGGGCGGCGGTCGTGGACGGCGCGCGCAAGCTGAAGCGCGTCGTCGTGACCACCGAAGTGGACGCTGGACCGGTGACACGGCGACTTGCCTGGCTGTTCCTGCTTGCGGCGGCGGCCTGTACCGAAGAGCCGACGGCGCCCGGCGACTGTCCCAACTTCTGTCCGGGCGGACAGATCGTCATCCACGACACGATTTTCACCGACATCATCGAACGGGACTCGTCGTTCAGCGGCTACGTCGCCAGTTTTCACGCGGCGGCGGCGGCAGCGGCAGACCTGCCGGGGGTGCAGAGCCGCCCGTTCTTCCTGCTGCGAGCGATGATCACGCGCGTGCAGCCCAGAGCGACGGATACGACGACGGTCCCGATCGCCATCGATTCGTCGCGGCTGCGGCTGTCGATCGTGCGGCGCGACAAGAACGCGACGAATCTGCGGCTGCGATTGTTCCAGCTGCCCCTGACGGTGGATTCGACGTCGGATTTTGCGTCTCTCGATCCGTATTTCAGCGCCGCTGTGGATACCGTGAATGTGTCCGCGATTCTCGCCGGTCCCGCGATCGGTGATACGGCGACGATCCGGATCTGGGGCGACACGATCCGTACCGACTCCGCGGGTCACATCGTGCAGATCGCGCGGAGTGACTCCGCCGTGCTCGTCTACTTCTCGCTCGACACTCTGCGGGCGCCGTTCAGCGTACCAGATTCGGGGAAGCTTGCCTTCGGCGTGGAGGTCGCCGCCGACTCATTGGCGAGCATCGGCATCGGGACGAATGAATCGGTCACCAACGGCCCAGTCATAAAGTGGTTCTATCATTACAGCGTTCCGGATACGTTACCGGCGCCCGACAGCGTGGCGCACGACTCTTCTGCACGTGCGCCAAGTTTTGACAGCTTCGTATTCAATCCTGCAACCGCGGCGCTCGATTCCAATCTTACGGTCGGTGGCGTGCCCTCGGCGCGCAGCCTGTTCCGTGTCGCGATACCGAAATTCCTACATGACAGCATCGATGTGGTGCGGGCGACGGCGATCCTCGTGCCGGTGGACACGGTGCAGGGAATGCCGATCGACTCGTTCGGAATCCTGGCGCGTCCCGTGCTGACCGATCTCGGCGGCAAATCGCCGCTCAGCACGGCGACGTCGGACTGGGCGCACGTCGTCATCCATACCGGTTTCGCCGACACGGTGCGCATCGAGCTCACCAACATGGTGCGGACCTGGGTCGCCGATACGACTCGGCCCACCGCGTTTTTCCTTAATCAGTCGCCGGAGGCGACGTCCTTTACCGAGATCCGGTTCCATTCGTCGCGCAACCCGGCGCTCCGGCCGGCGCTGCAGGTGACGTACGTGAAGCGCTTCCCGTTTGGTGCACCGTGAGGGCGGTTGGGCGGTTGGGCGGTTGGGCGGTTAGGGTCGGCGTCCTGGCGGCGGTCTTTCTAACCGCCGAACCGCCGAACCGCTTGACCGCTCAGGACTCGCAATTCGGGATTCGTGGGCTTGGCACGCCCGGGAAATCGGAGAGCGTCCGGGCGCGGAGCACGGGCGGTGCGTTCGCCCCGTTCGATGCCTTCTCGCCGCTGATCGAGGCATCGCTCGCCGACGTGCACCGCATGAGTGCCGGGGTTACGACCGGCACCTCGTGGCGGTCGATCGACGCCGGCGGCGCCACCTCGACCCTGCGCGGCACCCGCTTTCCCGCGCTCGTCATCGCCGGACCGCTGACCCGGCGCATCGTGATCGGCGGCGGTTTCGCGACGTATCTCGACCGCACATTCGGCGTGATCACCCACGACACGATCGACCTGCGCGGCGTCCCCCAGCCGATCACGGATGAGATCACGAGCGACGGCGCGGTCACTGATTTGCGGGTCGCGGCCGCCACGCGTCTCAGTCGTCTGGCACTGGGGCTGGGGTTTCACTTGATCACCGGGTCCTCGCGGGTCATTGCCACGCGTCGCTTCGCGGACACGCTGAACTACCGCACCTCGAGCGCGCGGGACGAAGTGGCGTACGGCGGCGCCGGCGGTTCCGTCAGTGCGCTGCTGGATGTGGGGCACGACTTGCGGTTCGCCGGCTGGTTCCGCTCCGACTCCAAGCTCCGCGCCGATGTCAGCGGGCGCACGGTGGCGGAGAATGATCTGCCGCTGTCCTACGGTGCCGGCGTTTTGTGGCGGGCCGGCGCGCAGGCGGGGATCGCGGGGTCAGTGGCATGGCAGAAGTGGGCCGGGGCAGGGCCGAACGCGCACGACACGTTCAACTGGTCCGCCGGAGCGGAGATCGGCCCGGGCGGCTCGCTCTTCCGCGTCGGCGTGCGCGGCGGGCAGCTCGCGTTCGGTGTCGGAACGACTCCGACCGAGTTCGGATACTCCGCGGGGCTCGGTCGCCAGTTCTCCGGGGGCCGCGGGCGGCTCGATCTCGGCCTCGAGCGCCTCGAGCGCAAAGGCTCCGGGCTGACCGAGCGCGTGTGGACGTTCCTGCTGGGGCTGACCGTGCGGCCGTGAACGTCTACTTCCACACCTTCGGGTGCAAAGCCAACCAGTACGACACCGAGCGTGTGCGCCAGGCGTTCGACTCGCGTGGCGCCATCGTCGTGGATGATCCCGCGCTCGCCGATCTCGCCGTCATCAATTCCTGCACCGTCACCAGTGAAAGCGAAGTCAAGCTGCGTCGCTTCGTGCGCCACGTGGCGACGACCAGTCACACGGAAACCATCGTCATGGGATGCGCGGCGGCGTTGGACGACGGCGCGATCGCCGCGTTGCCGGGCGTCCGGGCCGTGGTGGCGAATGCGGATCCGGATGATGTGTTACGCGCCGCGGGGTTCGCGAATGTAGGGGCACGACATGTCGTGCCCCTACAGCGCGGTGGCAGATCGCGCGCGTTATTGAAAATTCAGGACGGCTGCGACGAGCATTGCACGTTCTGCGCGACGACGCTCGCACGCGGCAACAATCGGTCGCGGCCGGTCGCGGACCTGGTCGAGGAAGCGCGGGCGCTGGCGGAGCAGCATGCCGAGATTGTCCTCACGGGCGTGCATATCGGGACGTATGGCCAGGACGTATCCAGGGTGGGGAGCCCCGGGGCCGCGCCCCGGGGCACACTGGGGCACCTTCTCGAAGCCCTCATCGAATCCGTCCCCTCTGTCCGCTTCCGCCTCGGCAGCGTCGAGGCCACCGAGGTCGACGACACCCTCGCGCGCCTCCTGATCGAGGCCCCTCGGCACCTGGCGGCGCATCTGCACGCACCGCTGCAGTCGGGCTCGAACCACGTGTTGAAGCGCATGGGCCGGCATTGGTACACGGCGGAGTCATACCGCGAGCGGATAGAGTGGCTCGCGGAACGCCTCCCGGTGTTCGGACTCGGCGCCGACGTGATTGCGGGTTTCCCCGGTGAAGCACAAGACGATCATCACGCCTCTCTCACACTGTTACACGCCTTGCCCTTTACATATCTCCACGTCTTCCCATTCTCAGTCCGGCCGGATGCACCGGCGGCGAAGCTGTCCGGGCAGCTGCGGCCCGAGGTCATTCGCGCGCGGGCGCGCGAGCTGCGCGAGCTGGGCGAGGCGAAAGCCGCGGCCTATCGTGAGTACCGTCGAGGGCAGACGGCGGATGGCGTCGTCAGCGGCCGCCAGAAGGGTCACATCGAGGTGATGACGCAGGATTACCTGAGCGTCTATCTTGATACCGGCCGGTGGGACGGACGCCCCCGCTTCGAGGTTATCGTCAACTGACCATGCCGCGCGTGTACATCGAGACCTACGGCTGCCAGATGAACGTCTCGGATTCCGAGCTGATGCTCGGCGTCCTGCGACGCGAGGGCTACGTGCGCACCGACGATCCAGCCGAGGCCGACGTGCTGCTGGTGAATACGTGCGCGGTCCGCGATCACGCCGAGCAGCGCGTGCTGGGGCGCATGGGGGAGTTGAGGCGCCACAAGCGTCCCGGTGACGTGCTCGGCGTGGTGGGCTGCATGGCGCAGCGCCTCGGTCCCAAGCTCCTAGAGCGCGTGCCTCAGGTGGATCTCGTCATCGGGCCCGATGGCTACCGCGGGCTGCCCGAGCTGATCGCGCGGGCGCGCGAGGGAGAGCGTGCCGCCGAGGTGGCGTTCAAGGACTGGGAGCACTACGAAGACGTACCGGCGGTCCGGGACAATCCGATCTCGGCGTTCGTGACGGTGCAACGCGGCTGCGATTATCGGTGCACCTTCTGCATCGTTCCGATGACGCGTGGCCCGGAGCGCAGCCGCAAGTTGGCCGACGTGGTGGGGGAAGTCAGGCGGCTCGCAGATCAGGGTACCACTGAGGTCACGCTCCTTGGGCAGACGGTCAACAGCTATCACGACGGCGAGCACGACTTCGCCGATCTGCTGCGCGCGGTCGGTTCCGTGGACGGCATCCGGCGTCTGCGCTTTACCTCGCCCTATCCCACGGATTTCACCTCACGGGTGCTTGCGGCTATGGCGGAGACGCCCGCCGTGTGCGAGCACGTGCATCTGCCCGTGCAAAGCGGCAGCTCGCGCACGCTCAAGCGCATGCTGCGCCGCTACGACCGCGAGCGCTATCTCGACGTGGTGGCCGGGCTGCGAGCGGCCGTGGCTGGCCTCGCGCTGTCGACGGACATCATCGTCGGATTTCCGGGCGAAACCGAGGATGATTTCCAGGAAACGTTGTCTTTGGTGGAAGAAGTACGGTACGACGATGCCTACACGTTCAAGTACTCAGTGCGCGACGGCACGCCCGCGGTGCGGATCAAGGATCACGTGCCGGAAGAGATCAAGACCGAGCGTATCGGCCGGCTCATCGCCGCGGTGCGGCGGGTCGCCAGGCAGAAGAACATCGGCCTCGTCGGCACGACGCACGAGGTGCTGGTCGAGGGTCCCGCCAAGCGCGGTGACTTGCTGCAGGCCCGGACGCGGACGAACAAGATTGCGCTGCTCGATGGACCGGCGGAGTGGATCGGGAAGTACCGGCGCGTGCGCTTCACCGGCACGACTGGCTCGACGTTCACCGCCTGGCCCGTTGAGGACTTTGCTGTTCCCCTTAGGCCAGGGGGTGAGGCGTGGCAGTAACGAACGTGGCGTTGGAGGTCGTGCAGCGGGAGTATCAGAGCCTGCGCGAGGGGTTTCCGAAGTTCTGCGGCTGCGATACATGTCACAGCGACGTGATCGTGTACGCGCTCAATCGCCTCACCCCGCACTACGTCTCCACCCGCCAGGGAGAGATTCTCACCGAGTTGACGCTGGCCAGCGATCAGGAAAAGGCCAAGCTCGACGTCGCCCTCCTCGAAGGTTTTCGGAAGGTCGCGGCCGCACCGCGCTGCGGCGCAAAACCGACGCAACTGTAGCGTAGGTCGGCGGTGCGCCCGCCGATCCTGTATCTCAGCATCGCATTCGGGCTCGGCCTTTCGGCCGTGCTCTCGGGGCGTGGGGAATGGGGAGTGGTCCTTCCCGTGCTCATGGGAGCTGCGCTGCTCGTCCGCCGGGCTCCCCTCGCCGCCGCTTGTGGATTGATGCTCGTCGCTGGTGCCATGTGGGGAGGGGCGGCGCGGAGAGAGCGCGGTGCGTCCTGCGCGGGGCGTTGGACCAGCCTCCAAACCCACTCCGCAGTCATTCAACTGACCGACCCGGTGCCCGCAAGTGGTGGCGTCACCGAAGGCGTCGTGCGCGCAGGTCCCTGCCGCGGCGCACTGACTGTTCGCTGGCCTGACGGTCATCCAGCCCACGGTGGCACAACCTGGGTTGTCGCGGGCCGATTCCTCCCGGACGCGAGAGGCGGCATTCTCGTCGCCCGGCGCGTGCGACCGCTCGATGCCGTGCGGCGTGGTCGAGGTGCGCTGCGCGACCGCGTCGCTGAGCGCAGCAGGCGCCTCTTCGGCGCACAGGCGCCGCTCGTCGACGCGCTGGTGATCGCGCGCCGTGCCGAGCTCCCCGCCGAGCTGCGCGAGCGCTACACGCGCTCCGGGTTGGCGCACCTGCTCTCGATTTCGGGATTGCACGTCGCCTTCTTTGCGGCCTGGCTCAATATCGTGCTGCTGCGGCTGCGGCTGGGCGCGCGGGCGCGCTTCGTGGCGGCCACATTCGTCATGCTCGCCTACGTCTGGCTGCTCGGGTTTCCCGCGCCCGCAACACGGTCGGCGGTGATGCTCGCCATGCTGGACATCGCGAAGCTGCGCCAGCGCGTCGTCGCGCCCCGGGGGCTCGTCGCGCTCGCGGCGTTGTGCGTCCTGTTCGGCGATCCGTGGTCGGTGCAATCGGTCGGTGCCTGGCTCTCGGTGGCGGCGGTAGCCGCGGTGATCTGGGCAGGCCGCGCCACGGAGCGCCATGGCACGGTCGTGCGGCTTCTGGCTCCCGCGGCGGCCGCGACGCTGTTCACCGCACCGATCACGGCATACACCTTCGGCACGGTCGCACCCATCGGCTTGTTGGCCAATCTTGCCGCCATTCCGCTGGCCGGCCTCGCGGTGCCGGGCCTGATGGTGGCGCTGCTCGTCTCGTCGAGCTGGCTGGCGGCCGGTGCGGGGTTGTGCCTGGCGCTGCTCGATGTGGTGGCGAGAGTGGCGGCGGCGCTCCCGGGCGGGCATTTCATCATGATTGCCGGCCCGCGCGCCGCCGCGATGTGGCTGGGAGTCCTCGCGGTGGCGTGGTGGCTGTGGAATTCGCCGCGCCGCCGCTGGGTGATCGCGGCGCGCGCCTCGCTCATCGCGGCTGTCCTGTCACTCACGGCGGTTTTTGCCGCCTTTACCCGCCTTTCAGATTGCCGCTGCCTCATCGTAAGTTTCCTGGACGTCGGTCAGGGAGACGCCGTCGCACTGCGCAGTCCGGCCGGCCGCTGGCTGCTGATCGATGGTGGCCCGCGCGGGCCACAGGGGGATGCGGGGCGCCGCGTCGTGGTGCCGTTCTTGCGTAGTCACGGCGCGTCGCAGCTTGCGGGTGTCGTGGCCACTCACGCGCATCTCGATCACTTCGGCGGTTTGCCGGCGGTGCTCGACGCGTTCGACCCCGCCTTCGTGCTCGAGCCGGGAGAGCCGGTGCCCGACGCCGGCTATCTCGGCTTCCTCGCCGCAGTCGAGAGCGACGGCGCAGAGTGGCGTGCGGCACGACGCGGTGACCGGCTCCAGCTGGATGGCGTCACCGTCGAGGTGCTGAGTCCGGACTCGGCCTGGGCGGGGAGCCAGACCGATATCAATGAAGAGTCGGTCGTGCTGCTCGTGACTTATGGAGCGACGCGCCTGCTGTTGGCGGGGGATGCGGGGATGCCGACGGAGGCGCATCTGGCGGGGCAGGTCGGCCACGTGACGCTGCTCAAGGTGGGGCATCACGGGTCACGTGGTGCGACTTCGGACCGCTGGCTCGATGAGCTGCGGCCGGCGGAGGCCGTGATCAGCGTGGGGGCGAAGAACCGCTACGGGCATCCCGCACCGGAGACGCTCGCCCGGCTGCGCGCGCACGGCGTCGCCGTCGTCCGCACCGATGAGCGGGGCACGATCACATTCACCGTCTCGAGTCATGGCACGCTCGCAATCACCGACGTCCGTCATCACGCTTGAACGCTTCATCATGGAGCAGGAACGGCTCCACCCCGAGGCCACGGGGGAGCTGTCGAACCTGCTGTACGACCTCTGCCTCGCCGCCAAGATCATCTCCCGCCAGGTGCGGCGCGCCGGCCTCACCGACATCCTCGGCGAATTCGGCGCGATCAATGTCCAGGGCGAGGTGCAGCAGAAGCTGGATGTGTTCGCCAACGAGACGGTGCGCCACAGCGTCGAGCACACGGGGCGGGTGTGCGTCGTCGCGTCAGAGGAAGACGAGCACCCCATCCCCGTGCAGGTGCGCGAGGACCGCCGCGGGGGCAAATACGTCCTCATGTACGATCCGCTCGACGGCTCGACCAACATCGGCGTCAACGTCTCGATCGGTACGATCTTTTCGATTCATCGCCGCACCGCCACCAAGAAGGGCCCCGGCTCGCTCGCCGACTGTCTCCAGAAAGGGCGCGCGCAGGTCGCCGCCGGCTACATCCTCTAGGGTTCCAGCACGATGCTCGTGTACACGACGGGGCAGGGGGTCCGGTATCCAGCGCGTCGTGGGGGCGTTCAAGAACGGCGACGGCGGGAAGGTCGAGGCGAAGAATGCGCGCTATATCGGCTCGCTCGTCGCCGACATTCACCGCAACCTGATGTCGGGCGGCGTCTTTCTCTATCCCGCCGACACGATGTCGCCGCAGGGCAAGCTGCGGTTGCTGTACGAAGCGGCGCCGCTCGCGTTCGTCGTCGAACAGGCGGGAGGCGCGGCGACCGACGGGCGCGGCGACATTCTCGACATCAAACCCACCGCGTTGCACCAGCGCACGCCGCTCATCATCGGCTCCAAACAGGATGTCGCCTTCGCCCGCTCGGTCCTCGCCGAGTCATGACGCACGACTGGGAACCGCGACCGCTGAAGGACGTCAGCGCGCCGGGGGAGCCGCCGTTCACGCGCGGCATCTACCCGACGATGTACCGCGGCAAGCTGTGGACCATGCGCCAGTACGCGGGCTTCGGCACGGCGGAGGAAACCAACGCGCGGTTTCACCATCTGCTCGACGCGGGCCAGACCGGGCTCTCCGTCGCGTTCGACTTGCCGACGCAGATGGGGTACGACTCCGACCACCGCATGGCGGAAGGGGAGGTGGGGCGGGCCGGCGTGGCGATCGACAGTGTCGAGGATCTGGAGCGGCTGTTCCACGGCATTCCGCTCGACAAGGTCTCGACCTCGATGACGATCAACGCGACTGCGGCGGTTCTGCTGGCGATGTACGTCGCGGTGGGGGAGGAGCAGGGCGTGCCGCTCGATAAGCTCCAAGGCACGCTGCAAAACGACATCCTCAAGGAATACATCGCGCGCGGCACCTACATCTACCCGCCCGAGCCGTCGCTGCGGCTCGTGGCCGACGTCTTCCGCTTCACCTCCGGCAACAAGATGAGCTTCAACCCGATTTCCATTTCGGGTTATCACATGCGGGAGGCGGGGGCGACCGCCGTGCAGGAGATCGCGTTCACCTTCGCGAATGGCCTGGAATACGTGCGTCGAGCGCAGGCCGCCGGGTTGCAGATCGATGATTTCGCCCCGCGGATTTCGTTTTTCTTCGCCGCGTATACCAACCTGTTCGAGGAGATCGCGAAATTCCGCGCGGCACGCCGGCTGTGGGCGCGTCTCATGAAGGGGGCGCCGCTGCGCTTTCACGCGCAGACCGGCGGAGCGACCCTCACCGCGCAGCAGCCGCTCAACAACGTCGTGCGAGTGGCCATTCAGGCGATGGCCGCGGTGCTGGGCGGCACGCAGTCGCTGCACACCAATTCGTATGACGAAGCGCTGGCGCTCCCCACGGAGCTGAGTGCGACACTCGCGCTGCGGACGCAGCAGCTGCTGGCCCACGAGACCGGTGTGCCCGACGTCGTCGATCCGCTGGGCGGCAGCTTTTACGTGGAGACGCTGACGGACCGCATCGAAACCCAGGCGCGGCAGTTGGTGGAGGAAGTCGAGGTTGGTGGAGGCTCGGTAAAGGCCATTGAACGGGGATTCTTTCAAGAAGCGATGGCGCGCAGCGCCTACGAGCAACAACGCGACATCGAAGCGGGAAAGCAGGTCGTCGTGGGCGTCAACGAGTATGTCAGCGAAGAGCCGGCCCCACCGATCGCCGCGCCCGATTATTCGGGGCTCGCACAGCAGCAACGGCGTCGTCTGGCGGAACTACGCGAGAAACGGGACACGGGAAACGTGCAACGTGCGCTCGGTGCAATCGACGCGGCCGCGCGGGAATCCAACGCCCCCCTCATGGAGCCCATTCTTGACGCAGTTCGCGCGCGCGCGACACTCGGCGAAATCAGCGACGTATGCCGCGCGGCCTGGGGCGTGCATGACCCGCGCTGACTGATGGACCCGCTCGCCGCCAGCCCAATGACCGGAGGATCGATGGCACGGAAGATCGTCGCGCGCCTGATCGTCGCGCTGGTGCTGGGTTGCGTCGTGGGCTACGCGGTGGGCAAGAGCATGGCGAGCGACGCGGCGCGGGGACAAAGCCTCACGTTGAAGGAGTACATCGCCGATTTCGAGAATCATAAGAAGGAGCTCATCAAGAATGATCTGCCGATGCCTTTCTCGGTTGTCCTGGGCACGCTGCTGATCATGCTGGTCTTTGGTCTCTACGAGTTGCTCGTCTTCGGCGTCGACCGGCTGCTCGCCGTACTGGATCGGCGTCGCCACGTGGGAGTCCAGCCCGGTACACCACCACCCTGGTAGACGGCGCAGGCGGGCGTGGCCGGGCGTGTGACCCGAACGCGACGCGAAGGGGTATCAGTCCGCGGGGGCCGTCATGAACCTGATCCGATACGTATTCGTCCTCGGTACCGCAGCAGCTTCGTGCACGGAACCTGTTTGTGGTTGTTCCCCGCCTCCCAATGCTGCCGCAGTGGTGTGGGGTCAGGTGACGACCGATTCGGGTGCGCCAGCTCCCGGAGCCGCGATCATGGCAGCCGTCAGCCAAGCAAATACGCCATGCACCCAGGGTTATGAAGCGCCGATCGGAACAGCGGACTCTGCCGGCCGCTACCGGGTCATCGTCCGAAACTTCACCGAGGATTCGTCCTGCGTGTTTGTGAGCGCCCGATTCCCGGCCCTGTCCACGCCCGCCTCCTACGCCATGCTCGGACCGTTCAAGCTATC
>QHUQ01000209.1 GCA_003221985.1 Gemmatimonadota bacterium
GGGGGAAACGAAGAGGCGGGCCGCTGTTAACCGCCGGCCCGCCGGTTCGAAATGGATGAGGTCTGGCTCCCCACGTGATCGAAACGTTCGAACTCAAGCTTGACTCGAACTAGGGGTGCACGTGCATGTACACGTAGATCAACGTTCGAACTCGGCTTGGTTCGAACCTTTGAGCGCGTGAGCGCACACCTAACTAAGTCGATGTTCGAACTCATCTTGGTTGGAGACGGGATCGTCCGGTTGCACAGGTAACCCCGGGTTCGAATCAGGGATCCTCTCTTGCCCACGGCTTGGAGGGCGTGCGCACGATGGCCGCAGGCTTTGATCGACCCTGGGTCTCCACGGCGTAGACAACCGGAGATCGAGGTGAGGGCCGGAACGAACCCTCGGGCAGGCGGCAGCTCGTCCTTGGTCCAGCGAGCACGAACCGAATGTGACCGGAGTCACAGAAGGAAGGGGCCGGCTGCGGCTAAGTCGCCTTGCAGGATGAGAATCGGTCGTTCGAAAGGGAAGATCGTCCTTGTCTTCTCAGGCGGTTGGTCGTATAGGTCTCAGAAAGACAGGAGCATATATACGACGAGGGGATCGATTTCCTCGAGCGGACTCCGACGCTCAACCGCGTCGGATTTTCTCAATGGGCCGTGCACCCGGCTGAAGCCGGAATCTTCTTTGGGAGCCGCGCCCTGCGTACCTCGCGGCCGTTTGCATCCGAGTCGATGGAACATTTAAGGAACGAACGAAGGCGGGTGGTCCATGAAGCTGCGTCCTGGGATTCTGGTGGGGGGGCTGTGTTTTATCCTGGTCGCCGTGCTCCTCGCTTCGTACGGAGGATCGTTGTTCGGAGGCGCGGAGAGCGACGGGGGCTTGATCTCAATCACGCAGGCCGCCGTCGCGTCGAGCTTCCAGATCCTGGCGACGACACCCGTCATGGGCACCAACACCGAGGCGGTGGCAGTCTCGCCCGACGGGCAGGTGGTCGTCGGCAAGTACTTCCTGTCGGGCAGCGATCCGAACTGCCAGGTCTTCGGCGGCTGCACGCGCAGCTTCATATGGACCGCGGCGACGGGCGTACAGGACCTCGGCACACTCGGCACCGGCCGCGAGCTGCTCGCCTATGACCTGAGCTCGGACGGCTCGCTGGTCGTCGGTGAGGCCTCGTCGCAAATCGCCTATCGCCGCGCGGCGATCTGGACGGCGGCGATCGGCGTACAGGACCTCGGCACGCCGTTCTTCCCGAACGATCCCGACCACAGCACAACCTCGGCCTACAGTGTGTCGGGCGACGGATCAGTCATCGTCGGCCGGGCCGTGATCAGCCAGACTTCCCTCATCCCGCACTCGTTCCGCTTAACCAACTCGGGCGGCTACTCGGTGCTTCAGCCGCAGCTCGCCAACGAGCTGCAGGGCGAGGGCGACGGCGTCTCCGGCGACGGCTCGACCGTCGTGGGGATCTCGTACGACCAGAGCAGCTTCCTCGGACGGGCCTTCCGATGGAAGGCCGGAGCGGTGCAGAACCTCGGCAATCTCGGCGGCGGAGTGGCCTATGGGAAAGCCGCTTCATCCGACGGTTCGGTGGTTGTGGGACAGTCATTCAACAGCAATGGGAAGTACGACGCGTTCCGCTGGACCGCCTCCGGCGGGATCAAGGATCTCGGCAACCTCGGCGGTGGCAGCGCGGCCGGGAGCTTTGGTCAGGACGTCTCGGCCGACGGCTCCGTGGTTGTGGGCACCGCGACGGTGCCCGGTGTCTCGAGGGCCTACCGCTGGACATCGTCGAGGGGGATCGAGGACCTGAACACCGTCATGACGAACCAGGGTGTATCGCTCAACGGCTATCAGATCGTCTTCGCCGACGCCGTCTCTGCCGACGGCACCGTGGTCGTCGGCATGGCCGAGAACGCAGCCCTGGGCGTCGACGCCGCTTATCGGTTGGTGATGCAACTCCCGGCCTGCGCGAAGGTCACCTGCGCATCCCTCGGCAAGAACTGCGGCTCGATCTCCGACGGCTGCGGCGGAACGGTGACCTGCGGCACGTGCGGCGCGCCCGCCACTTGCGGGGGCGGCGGTAAGGCGAACGTCTGCGGCGGCGGATGCACGCAGACCACTTGCGCGGCGCAGGGCAAGAACTGCGGAGCCATGCTTGATGGCTGCGGCGGCTGGATCGCCTGCGGAGATTGCGCCTCGCCCCAGCTCTGCGGCGGTGAGGGTGTGGCCAACGTCTGCGGCACGCCGCCGCCCATTGTCCAGAACCTCACCTTCAATCCGAATCCAGTCGTTGGCGGCAATAACACCACGGGCACGGTGACGCTCACACTGCCGGCACCCAGCGGCGGCGCCATCGTGACGCTCAGCTGCAGCAACACGTCGGTGAACACCTGTCCCGCCAGCGTGAGCGTGCCCTCGGGGCAGACCAGCGTGAACTTCACGGCCACGACGAGTCCGCCGCCGCAGGACACCGTGTCCATGAACGCCGCCTGCCTGAACGGCCAGTGCTACAACATGACGCTTTACGTCACCGCCGCCTGCGTCCCGGCGGTGTGCATGACCGGCAACTGTGGCTCAATGGGCAACGGTTGCGGCGGTACGCTCAACTGCGGCGCCTGCCCGAGCGGCCAGGTCTGCACGAACAACACCTGCACCCTGCCGTGCACGCCCACCACGTGCGCGGCACAGGGCAAGAACTGTGGCTCGATTTCCGACGGCTGCGGCGGGACACTGAGCTGCGGCACGTGTGCCGCGCCGCAGACGTGCGGCGGTGGGGGGACGCCCAACGTGTGCGGGAGCCCTTCAACGAGCTCTCTTTCGTCCCTCACGCTGAATCCGACCAGCGTGACCGGAGGCAGCTTGTCGACCGGGACGGCAACCCTGTCCGGTGCCGCCCCTTCGGGCGGGGTCGTCGTGTCGCTGAGCAGTAATAACAGCGTCGCGACCGTGCCGAGCAGTGAGACGGTCCCGGCAGGCGCAACGAGCAAGACGTTCAGCGTGACGACGCAGACCGTTACGGCGACAACGACCGCTGTGATCACGGGGACCGCAGGCGGGGTCTCGCGACAGGCGTCACTTAGCGTCACGCCGGCAGGCGCCGTCACTCTCTCTTCGCTCACGCTCAACCCGACGAGCGTCAAGGGCGGAGATGACTCGCAGGGAACGGTAAGACTCAGCGGCCCGGCCCCGTCCGGAGGGACGGTCGTCAGCTTGTCGAGCAGTAATACGAGCGTGGCCACAGTGCCCGCGAGCGTCACCGTCGCTGCGGGTCAGACCAGCCGGACTTTCTCGGTGAGCACGCAGAGACGCTCATCGAATTCATCCGTGAACGTATTGGCGACGTACGGCGGCGTGACCAAGACCGCTGCGCTCACTGTCACGGGGGGTCGTTGATGCTGAATCAAGAACGGTAAGTGTCTCCGGAGGGCGGCACTCACGCCGCATCCGCATGCGAGACGAAGAGGGTTCCATGAAGAGAGCCAGAACCTGGATTCAGTGGGCGATTCCTTGTTTCGTATTGGTGTACGCCTGCAGTCTGGCGCTGGGCCAGACTGGCCCGACGGTCGCATCCGCCGTGCTCAGCCCGTCGACGATTGCCGGCGGCAGCGGCGGAACGGCGACGGGGACGGTCACGCTCAACAGCCTGGCCCCTGCCGGCGGAGTCCTGGTGTCGCTCTCCAGCTCGAACACGAGCCTGGCGGCTTCGCGGCCGAGCGTCCTCGTCCCGGAGGGGGCCGCTAGCGCTACTTTCGCGGTCGCCACCAACAAACTGTATCGTCGTTACAGCGGGCTGGCGTTCACCGCGACGATTACCGCTTCCGCGAACGGCTCCAGCGCCTCGGCGTCCCTCTCGGTCACCGCGCAGCCCCGGCCGGCGGACATCAATGGCGACTCCAGCCAGCGACAGGGCGCAGTGTGTGGGGGATCGTTCCCGGCCAGCGCGGGGGAGCCGGGGATTCTCTACCAGTGTGCCAAGGCGCCCAACTTCGGCACCGTCGGAAAGTGCACCTTCAAGCAGGAGTGCCTGAGCTTCGGCTGTTTGTCCAGGCAAGCAAGCGGATTCGACTTCAACGACGCCTGCGCCACGAGCGGACCCTTCCCGGTTGCCGTCAGCCCCGCGTACCTGGAGAGCGGAAACGCTGCTCAGGGCACACTGCTCCTCGCCTCCGCCGCGCCGTCGGGCTCCGACGCAATGGTTAGGGCCGGGGACTCCCAGACGACCGCCTTCCCGACGGGCTTTTTCCCGATTACCACCGGTGCCACTAACGCGAGCTTCCGTGTCGCCACCTCGATCCTGCCGTCCATCGAATTCTCTTCGGTGGGAGCGAACATCGAGATCCCCGTGCCGATCAGCGGCGGCGGCACCTTCCTCAGCCACCGATTGGGTCTCACCTGGCTCGCGATGACGCCTCCGAATCCTCCGCCGGCCCAGCCGATACCCACCCTCGGCCAGGTATCGGTCGATATCGACCCCGTTATCGGTGGCAACAGCTCGCTCGTCTCGATCTGGTTGAGCGCCGTTTCGACATCGGGCGGACCCACGATCGTGATGACGAGCAACAATCCGCAGGTGGCGAGCGTGCCGCCGAGCGTCACCATTCCCCCCGGAAGTAACGTCGAGAACGTGACGATCGCAACTTCTCCGGTCGCGAGCACCACCACGGTCACCATCACCGGCACAGAGGGTCCGCGTTCCCTGAGCGACACGCTCACCGTTCAGGCCTCCTCCTGTACGCCGACCACCTGCGCGGCTCAGGGCAAGAACTGCGGGTCGATTCCGGACGGCTGTGGCGGGACACTGACCTGCGGGACGTGCAGCGCGCCGCAGACGTGCGGTGGCGGGGGGACGCCCAACGTGTGCGGGGCCACGTGCACGCCGACGACCTGCGCGGCTCAGGGCAAAAACTGTGGGTCGATTTCCGACGGCTGCGGCGGCACGCTCACCTGCGGCACCTGCGGGAGCGGCCAGACGTGCACGAACAACGTCTGCGTCAGCGGCGGCAGCGTCACCTTGTCCTCGCTCACATTGAGCCCGACGAGCGTCTCGGGAGGGGATGATTCTCGAGGGACGGTCACCTTGACGGCCACTGCGTCGGCGAACACGACGGTGAACCTCTCCAGCAGCAACTCGTCCGTGGCATCGGTTCCGTCGACGGTGACGGTCGCCGCAGGCGCGAGGAGCGCGACGTTCACGATCAGGACCAACCGGGTGTCGAACTCCACGAGCGTCACGATCACAGGCTCGCAGGGAGGTGTTACGAAAACGGCGACGCTGACCGTAACGGATGGAGGGCGGCACTAGGACCATCGGTTGCAGAACATGGTTTATGCACTTCCGTAGGTCTCTCAACTTGGGCGACTGGAATAGAGCGGTGACGCAATCTTGATGGTATATTCATGTGCGCAGCAAGGAGGGCCCGATGGAAAAGCCGCGAGGATGGATTCTGTGGGTGATTCCTTGTATCGTGCTCGGCTACGCTTTCAGTGTGGCGCTGGGACAGACAGGCCCGACCGTTGCCTCCCTGGTATTCAGTCCGTCGACGATTGCCGGTGGTACGGGCGGCACCTCGACGGGCACCGTCACGCTCAACGGTCTGGCGCCTGCCGGCGGGACGCTGGTGGCGCTTTCCAGCTCGAACCCGGGCCTCGCGGCTTCGCGGCCAACGGTCCTCGTCGGCGAGGGAACCGGCAGCGCCACCTTCACGGTGGCCACGAACGTCCGTTACCGCCGTTACAGCGGGCTTTCATTTTCAGCGACGATCTCCGCCTCCGCCAACGGCAGCACCCAGACGGCGACGCTGACGGTGACCGTGCAGCCGATGCCGGCGGACATCCGGAACGACTCGACGCAGCGGCACGGCACGGTCTGCGGCGGGAGTTTCCCCGCGAGCTCGGGCGAGCAGGGCATCCTTTATACCTGCTTTGATGGGCCCAACCCAGGGACGGTTGGGACGTGCACCTTCAATGCCGAGTGTCTGGCGGCCGGCTGCCAGACGGAAATGTCCAGGAATTTCGCCTTCAACGACGCCTGCGCCAGCAGCGGCCCCTACCCGATCGCGCTCAGCCCGGGTCTCATCGAGAGTGGCAGCGCCTCCCAGGGCACGCTCTCTCTCGCTTCTCCCGCGCCCTCGGGGTCCGACGCGTTGGTCGGCTCGAGCAACTCCCAGGCGACCGCCTTTCCGACGGGCTTCTTCCCGATCCCGACCGGCGCGACCGCGGTACCATTCCACGTGGCGACCTCGATCCTGCCCTCGATCGAGTTCTCCGCCGTCGGTACGAGCATCGAGATCCCGGTGCCCATCAAGAAGGGCGGCATCTTCCTCAGCCACCGGCTGGGACTCGCTTGGCTCGCGATGACGCCCCCGGAACCTCCGCCGGCCCAGCCGGTGCAGACGCTCGGCCAGCTATCGGTCGACGGCGACCCGGTGACCGGTGGCAACAATTCGATCGCGTCGGTCTGGCTGAGCGCCGTCTCCGCGTCAGGTGGCCCCACGATCGCGCTTTCGAGCGACAACCCGGAGGTGGCGAGCGTGCCGCCGAGCGTCACTATTTCCGCCGGCAGCAACGTGGAAATCGTGACCATCACGACCGCACCCGTGGCGACGACAACGACCGTCACCCTCACCGCCACTGAGGGTTCCCGGTCGTACAGCGACACGATCACGGTCGTGCCCGAAAACTGCGTGCCGACGACATGCGCCGGCCAGGGTTTCAACTGCGCCTCGATCTCCGACGGATGTGGCCTCACCGTCGATTGCGGAACGTGCGGCCGCCACGAAATGTGCGTCAACAACGTGTGCACGCGCAAGTGACGCCCACCGCGTAGCTGTCGAGAAGCGATCGAGCGGGCGAGTCGCCAGGGTGCCGGACGGAAGCGGACCAAGTGAAGCGCTCCGGTGTCAACCTGCGACCCGCCGTTCCAAAGAAGTATGAGTTCTGGCTCCCCAGGTGATCGAAGCGTTCGAACCGTGGGATGTCTGGCACTGTCGACGCGAAAGCCCGGGGCATCTCGCCGTTCGCGATCGAGATCGACTGGCGGGACGAAAGCGACAACGAGTACGGGTTCGTCGTCGAGAAAAGAGTTTCCGAAGGGAAATACGCGCGCATCGGCTTCGCCAATCCAAACCAGACGCGTTTTGTCGAGCATGGGCTCGTGTCCGGCACGCGCGCGACCTATCGCGTCCGGGCCTTCAACCCGCGGGGCGAGTCTCCGGCGAGCGGAGAAGCGGCCGCCGAAACCTTGTCGCTCGACGGGTGGGACGCTGTGGCAGCCGCCCTGCGAAACCGCCAGCGGCCGTCTCCGGGTCCCTGCCTGCCGCAGGCGTACCTCGAGGATGTGAGAAAGAATTTGGAGGAAATTGCCGCGAAAACCGGGACAGGCGACGAGGAGGGCGGTGAGGACCAGATCGAGGTCCGTTTCAACTCCGTCGATCTCGGCAACGGGCACGTGGTGGACGCAATGATTGGGACGTGCGGGCAGGGAGGCTGCGACTGCCGTCTATACGGAACCTACGCCGGCTGCTATCGCGAGCTCGCCGACTTTGGTGTGAAGGTGGATGCGGACCGCCCTGATATCGCATTCCCGACTCGCTCCGGATGGCCGATCCTCAGGAGCCAGATGCGGGCGGGTCTGGGGATGATGGACACGCGGCTGCTGATGATGGTCAACGGTCGCTATGTCGTTGTCGATTCCTTCGGCGGGTGCCCGGACGGGGGCCGGTATACAGAGCCCGAGTGGCTCAACGACCTAACCAAGAGCAGGCCACCCTTTTTCGATTCCGACTGTCAGACGCGCTGATCAGAACGTAGAACACGACGCCCGGCGCCGGGACCTCGAATCAGCTGCTTCCAATCACAGGCAAGAAGAGCGACCCGGTGTCCGCCTGCGGTTGCTGGCGTCAGCTCGAACACCGGGTCAGATGAGTTCTGGCTCCCCAAGCGACAACCTCTTCGAACTCGCGGGCGGTACGGGTTAACAGGCAGAGAGCCGCCAGGGCAGCGGCATCAGGTA
>QHUQ01000074.1 GCA_003221985.1 Gemmatimonadota bacterium
CGCTGAAATGCCCAGAGGCTGAGCAACGTGAAAAAGAGAAACGGAATGTCGGACAAGACCTCATCCTTGAAATCCCAGAAGTAGGGATTCAGGCCCATCACGAGGATCAACGCAGGCGTATATCGGGGGGGCAAGTCGCGCTGAAACACGCCTGGCAGCAGCAGCAGGGCACCCACGAAGCACAACACGATCACGACCTTCATGGGTTGCAGATCGAGGCCGAAGACCATGACGACGGGGGCGAGGAGCAACGGGAATCCGGGTGGGTACATCCGCGGGCCAATCGCGGGATTGTGCGGATTGTAGATGTAACCGGTTTCCGAATAAGGGGTGTGCGCAGCGATGTTGCGAGCATGCTGGATATAGAGCGCGAAGTCATCACCCCAGTCGTGGCCGGCGCGAATCGTCGCCAGGTAGAACAGCCCGACCAGAACGGCGATTCGCCACATGAGTATGCGAGCGCTGGGTGGCTAGGCTTTCACCGCTATTACATCGATCTCGACGCGCGCGGCCTTGGGCAGGCCGGCGGCCTGCACCGTGGAACGCGCCGGCTTGTGCGCGCCGAAGTGCCTGGCGTACACCTCGTTCATCTGCGCAAGATCGGCCATGTCCGCGAGATAGACGGTGGTCTTCACGACGCTGCCCAGCGAAACCCCCGCTGCCGTCAACACCGCCTTCAAATTGGCAAACACCTGCTCGGTCTGTTCCGCCGTCGTGCGGCCCACCAGCTCGCCGCTCTTCGGATCGAGCGCCACCTGACCCGCGGTGAAGACCAGGTTGTCGGTGGCAATCGCCTGGCTGTACGGACCAATCGCCTTCGGTGCCGCGTCGGTTGCGATCGTACGCATCAGAAGAGCCCCTCGATCGTGCCATCAGGATGGATCCGGATCCGCTCCGCCGCGGGACTTTTGCCGAGCCCGGGCATCGTCATGATGTCGCCCGCGAGCGCGACCACGAAACCGGCGCCCGCCGACGGCAGGATGTCGCGCACGTGCAGCGTGAATCCCGTGGGTGCGCCCAGCTGCGTGGCGTCGTCGGAGAAGGAATACTGCGTCTTCGCCATGCAGACCGGCGTCTCCCCGAGTCCCAGCTTGGGCAACAACTCGAGCGCGCGCTCGGCCGGCGGCGCGAACGCCACGCCCGCCGCGCCGTAGATCTCGCGCGCGATCGTCTCGATCTTCTCGCGAATCGGCCGCCGCTCGTCGTACAGCGGTTTGAATGCCCCCCCCGACGTGCCCGTCTTGAGCAGTCCGAGCAGCGATTCCGCCACGGCGACACCGCCCTCCCCGCCCTTCTCCCAGACGTCACAGCGCACGACGTCGACGCCTTCGGCCGTGCCCACGGCGCGGACCGCCTCGACCTCGTCGTCGCTGTCAGTGATGAACCGGTTCAGCGCGACGAGGGCCGGGACGCCGAACTTCTTCACGTTGCGGATGTGACGGCGCAGGTTTTCGCAGCCCCGCTGCACGGCAGCGGGGCTCGCTACCCCGAGCTGATCCTTCTTGACACCCCCATGCATCTTCAGCGCGCGGACCGTCGCCACGATGATCGCGGCTTCCGGCTTGAGTCCCGCGAACCGGCACTTGATGTCGAAGAACTTCTCGGCGCCGAGGTCCGCGCCGAATCCTCCCTCGGTGAGCACGATGTCCGCCAGCGCCAGGCCCAGCTTGGTCGCGACCAGTGAGTTGCAGCCGTGTGCGATGTTGCCGAACGGCCCGCAATGCACCAGGGCCGGACCGCCCTCGAGCGTCTGGACCAGATTCGGGTTGATCGCGTCCTTGAGCAGCAGCGTCATGGCGCCCTGCGCCTTGAGGTCGCTGGCGCGCACCGCGGTCTTGTCGCCGCGCAGCGCCACGATAATGCGCGCCAGGCGCGTCTCGAGGTCGTGCAGCCCGGTCGCGAGGGCGAGGATCGCCATGATCTCCGAGCCGGGGATGATGACGTACCGCTCCTCGCGTGCCGGCCCGCCGTTCACGCCGCCCAGTCCGACGATGACGTTGCGCAGCGCGCGGTCATTCATGTCGATCGTGCGCGGCCAGATGACGCGGCGGACGTCGATGCCGAGGGCGTTGCCGTGATGCAGATGCGCGTCGAGCATCGCCGACAGCAGGTTGTGCGCGCTGGCGATGGCGTGGAAGTCGCCGGTGAAGTGGAGGTTGATGTCCTCCATCGGCACGACCTGCGAATAGCCGCCGCCCGCCGCCCCGCCCTTCACGCCGAACACCGGGCCGAGCGACGGCTCGCGCATCGCGAGGATGGCGTTCTTGCCGAGACGTCTGAGCGCCTGCGTGACACCGACCGTGACGGTGGATTTACCTTCGCCCGCCGGCGTGGGGTTGATGCCGGTGACGAGGACGAGCCGGCCCTTGGCCGCGCGCGACTCGAGGGCGCGCAGCGCGATCTTCGCTTTGTGCCTGCCGTACAGCTCCACGTCGTCGTCGGACAGGCCCAGCTCGGCGGCGACGTCGCGGATCGGCCGCAGCTTCGCGGCCTGCGCGATGGCGATGTCGGATGGGACCTTCGTGGCGGTCGCGGTCATACGGACGTTGACCGGAAGCAGCGCCGGGCGTTCTCCGTGGTGCGCTGCGTCAGCGTGTCGAGCGTCTCGCCGCACAGCGCCGCCGCGCGCTCGGCAACGGCGCGGACGAACCCCGGCTCGTTGCGCTTGCCGCGGTGCGGCACCGGAGCGAGATACGGCGCGTCCGTCTCGAGCAACAGACGGTCGCGCGGGCAGGCCACCACCCGGTCGGCGGGAGTCCAGTTTTTGAACGTGATCATGCCGCTGAAGGAGAAATATGCGTCGATCGCCATCCCCGCTTCCCAGACCGCGTCGCCCGATGAAAAGCTGTGCAGCACGACGGGGGGAGCACCGGGTGGCACGGCACGCAGCATCGCCGCCATATCGTCGTCGGCGTCACGCGCATGCACGACGACCGGCAGACCGAATTCCAGCGCGAGCTCGAGCTGCCCCTCGAACGCCGCCCGCTGCGTCTCACGGGGCGAATGCAGGTAGTGGTAATCGAGTCCCGTCTCGCCGACTGCCACGATCGCCGGCTCGGACGCGAGGATCTGACGGATCCGCTCCCGTGCGGGGGTCGACCAGCTGCTGGCCTCGTGCGGGTGCACGCCGGCGGTCGCCGAGAGTCCCGGCATGGCGGCCAGCGCGCAGGCGCGCTCGCTGCCGGCGACGGATTCGCCGATCACCACGATGTGTGACACGCCCGCGGCGGCCGCCCGCGCCACGACCGCGTCACGGTCGGCGTCGAACGCCGTGTCACCCAGATGACAGTGGGTGTCAACCAGGGAGGGACACGGCATTGCCGTGTCCCTACCGTGCGGGCTGCGGGGCGCGGGGCGACGGGGCGGACGACGGCGTCGCCGGCGGTCCGGACACGGCCGGCGCCGCAGGCGCACGGCTGCCGAAGGTCCGCGCGCCGCGCGCATCCTCGCCCGGCCAGCGCTTCTCGATCCACAGCAACACCGGCGCGGCGATATAGATGGAAGAGAACGTGCCCGTGAAGATGCCGAAGGTCATGACCCAGGCGAACGGCCGGATCACTTCCCCCGCCAGAATCAGCAGGGCCAGCGTCGTCGCGATCGTGGTGCCGTGCGTCAGCACCGAGCGCGGCAGTGTCTCGTTGATCGAGAGGTTCAGGATCTCGTAGAGATTCTGCCGCCGGTACTTGCGCAGGTTCTCGCGCACGCGGTCGAAGATGATGATCGTGTCGTTCAGCGAGTAGCCAACGACGGTGAGCACGGCACCGACGACGACGAGGCTCACCTCGAGATGCATGACGCTGATGAACGCGATTGTCGCCACGATGTCATGCGCCGTCGCGACGACGGCCGCCAGCCCGAACCGCCACTCGAAACGGAACGCCAGGTAGACAAGTGTGACGACGAAGCTGAACAGGATCGCCATGACGGCTTTCCCCTGGAGCTCGCGGCCCACCTTGGGACCCACGGCCTCGCGTCGCATCATCTGGTATTGGCCGGAACCGACGCTCCGATCGAGCGCCCGGGCGACCGCATCGGCCACGGCCTGCGTGTCTGCTGCGGCTTGCGTTGCCCCGGCGAGACGCGCGCGCACCACGTAGGAGGTGTCGGAGCCGAAGTTGTAGATATCGGCGCCCCGCAGGCCGACGGCATCGAGCGCCGTGCGGATATTGCCCGTCGGCACCTGATGCGCCAGCTCGAACTGGACCAGCGTGCCGCCCGTGAACTCGATGCTGTAGTTGAGGCCGCGCGCCACCAGGTCGATGGCCCCGATGAGCATGATGAGCCCCGTGATCGAAAACGCAATCCGGCGCCACTTGATGAAGTCGTAGTTCGCGTTCGCGAAGAGTCTGATCATCAGATACTCAGGGTGACCATGTCGGGCCGCCGGTACAGCCAGATGAGGAACAATGTCTTCACGACGAAGATCGCCGAAATCATCGAAGCGATGATGCCGATGATGAGCGTGATGGCAAAGCCCTGCACCGGACCCGTACCGACGGCGTAAAGGATCAGCGCGGTCAGAATGGTGCTGACGTTCGAGTCCACGATGGCATTCATCGCGTGGAGGAAGCCGTCATCGACGGCCAGCCGCAGCGACTTGCCATGGACCAGCTCTTCCCGGATACGCTCGAAGATCAGCACGTTGGCGTCCACCGCGATGCCGATCGACAGCACGAACCCGGCCAGCCCGGGCAACGTCAGCGTGAAGCCGAATGCCGCGAGGCCCGCCAGGGTGAAGAGACAATAGAGCGTCAGCGCGGCGACGGCGAGCGCGCCCGACAGACGGTAATAGCCGATCATGATCACGATGACGAGCACGACGCCGACGACGCCGGCCCGCACCCCGTCATGAATGGAATCCGCCCCCAGGGTGCCACTGATCGTGCGTTCGTCGACGATCGTGAGGGGCGCGGGGAGCGCGCCGGCCCGCAGCACGAGCGCGAGATCGCTCGCTTCCTGCAGCGGCTTGGTCCCCAGCTCGATCTGCCCATTGGCGCCGATCTGGCCGTGGATCACGGGGGGCTGCCCCTGCACCCGGCCGTCGAGGATGATCGCCATGAAATCACCGATGTGGCGGGCGGTCTCCTGCGAGAAGATGCGGGCGCCGCGGCGGCTGAGCTGGAAGACGACGATCGATTGATTGGTCGACTGGTCGCGCCGGGCAACCGCCTTGATCAACTCTTCGCCGGTAATGATCGGACGCGACTCGACGGCGTACAGCGCGCGATACGCGCGCGCGCCGCGCGACTCGGACTGCGCGCCCCAGCGCAGCTCGATGCCGCGCGGCATCGCCGCGCGCACGTCGGGCCGGTTGATGAGGCTGTCCACGAGGGGCCACTGCTCCTCGGGCACGAGGAATTCGCCCGCCATCTGACCCTGGAACAACAACGAGGAGAGCACGCCGGGCGAGTTGGCGTCGGCGGCGCTGTCGCGCTCCGCTTTCGTCTTGGAGGTGTCGCCGAACAGCTGCGCGACCGCGGACGGGGCGGCCGTGGTGCGCGACTTGATGCCGGCCTTGCGGAGCACCGCGTCGACCTGCGGCAACGCGTCCTTGAACAAGCTCTTCATGTCGGTGATGCGGAATTCCAGAAACGCGGTCCGCTGGATCACGCCCTTGGCGCGGGCGGGATCTTTCTCGCCGGCGAGCTCGACGATGAGACGGCAGCGACCCTGGATCTGCACGACTGGCTCCGTGGTCCCGAATTCGTCGATGCGGGTCCGCACCACGCGCTCGGCGCGCTGGATGGCGTCGGCGCAATCGGGCACTGGGCCCCTGGATTGATCGACTTCGAGCGCCAGGTGAATGCCGCCCTGCAGGTCGAGTCCCAGATTGATCGGCAGCCGCCGCACGGTCGTGTCTTTCATGCGGCCGGTACCGGCTTCGATCATGCGCTGCTTGGTGTTGCGCGGCACCAGGGAGATGATGCTGATCACGATCAGCGCCCCGATGACGTACAACCGCTGCCGAATCTTGCCCATCGCCTCTCTCTACCGGTTGAGGGTCGCCCGCGCCGCCTGGCGGTCGCGCTCGAGCTGCGCCACCAGCGCTTCACGAGACGGAAACGCCTGCACATCCCGCAGGCGACGGACCCATTCCACATACACCATCTCGCCGTACAGCTCGCCGTCGAAATCGAACAGATGGATCTCGAGCGTGCGCGCCTGCTCACCAAAGGTGGGGCGGCCACCCTGATTCATCATACCTGCTAGGAGCCCGGAGTCAGGATCCGGGATCCTGGCTCCTGACTCCAAGATCCTGACACGCACCGCATAGACTCCATCGGGCGGCAACAGCTTTCTCGAATCGGGCGGCTCCAGATTGATCGTCGGCACGCCAATCGTCCGGCCGCGCCCCGCCCCCCGCACCACCGTTCCCCGAATCCCGTAGCGGCGCCCCAGCCAGCGGGCCGCGGTCTCCAGGTCGCCGTGCGCCACGGCGGTGCGGATCAGCGTGGACGAAACCGGCTGCCCGTCATCGCGGACCGCGTCCACCACCGCCATCGCAAAGTCCTGCTCCTTCGCCAACCGTTGTACCAGCTCGACGTCACCCGCCCGGCCGCGGCCAAACCCGTGATCGTACCCCATCACCAGCTCGCGCATCGCGTAGTCGTCGCACAACAACCGGACAAATGCTGCCGCATCGAGCTGCGCGACCGCTGGCGTAAACGGCATCAGCACGAACCGATCGATGCCCTGCGCCGTGACCAGCTCCCGCTTTTCGTCCGGCAGCGTGAGCAGCTTCGGCGCCGCCGCCGGGTTCACCACCGCGAGCGGATGCGGCTCGAACGTGACGACCACGCTGGTGAGTCGACTCGCGTGCGCGCGACGTGTCACCTCCGCCAGCACCGCCTGATGGCCGCGATGCAGGCCGTCGAACGTCCCCACCGTGACAACCGCGCCCGACATCAGTGCTCCGCCACCACGACGCGCGGCTTCAGAAGCTCGCCCACCTGCTCGGCTACGGCTAGCAGCTCGTCGCCTTCGAAAAGAGCTATCGGGTATCGGCTATCGGCTACCGGGTCGTTCTGCAACGGTCGGCCGTGCACGATCGCGTCCCGTTCCTTTTTATCTACCTGCCGGTGCGGCAAGTGGGCGACCAGCACCGCCGCATCCTGTAACGCCGCCGGCGTGACGGCCTCCGGTGCGACCGCATCCGCCAGCCGCAGCGGCCCGACCGCAGTGCGCCGCAACGCCGTCAGGTGCGCGCCGCACCCCAGGGCGGCGCCGATATCCCGCGCCAACGCGCGCAGGTACGTCCCGGCGCTGACGGTCGCCCGAAACTGCAGATCGGGGACCGCGGCTTCCACGATCTCCAGCTCGCGGATCTCCACCGGGCGCGGCGCCGGCACGACGGCTTCGCCGCGCCGCGCCCGCCGGTACGCCCGCTCGCCCCCGATCTTCACCGCCGAGTACGCCGGCGGGCGCTGCTCGTAGCGGCCCCGGAAGCGGCCGACGACCTCGGCGAGCTGCGCCGGTGTGACGCCGGTCCAGGGTGAGGTCGCCACGACCGTTCCCGTCGCGTCGTCGGTGTCGGTCGTGACGCCGAGCCGGATGACGCCCTCGTACGCCTTGGGCCACTCAGCGGCGAATGGCGCGAGCCGCGTCGCGCGCCCGACCAGCAGCACCAGCAACCCTTTGGCGAACGGGTCGAGCGTTCCCAAGTGTCCGACCCGGTCCTCTCCCAGTGCGCGGCGGACGATGTCGACGACATCATGCGACGTAGGGCCGGCGGGCTTGGCAACAAGCACGAGCCCCCCGCCCCCCCCGGGGCTCAGTCGTCCGTCTCCTTCAGCTCCTTCAGCACGCGGTCGATGCGTTGCGCGTGCTCGATGCCGCGATCCAGATGAAAGTGCAGCTCCGGACTCGTCCGCAGATGCAGCTCGTTCGAGAGCTGCGCCCGCAGGTAGC
>QHUQ01000075.1 GCA_003221985.1 Gemmatimonadota bacterium
CGGCCGGCTCAGGGTCCAGGTCGCCAGCGCGCCATCGACTCCAGCCGCTGCATGTTGCTGGTCCGCGTGATGCGGACGCGGTTTCCGCCCGCCGTATCCGAGACCCAGATGTCTCCGTCGCAGTCGTAGGCGATCCGCTGGCCGTCGGGGGACCAGTCCGGCAGCTCACAGTCCGGATTGGTGGGGCTGATCTTTGTGGCGTTGGCCCCGGTCGTGTCCATCACCCATATCGCAAAGCCAGTGGGATCGCGGTCGGAATGAAACGCGATTTTCGCGCCGCCGGGTGACCAGGCAGGCGCGAGGTCCGTCGCCGCATCGTTGGTGAGGTTCACGGCCGCGCCGCCCAGCGTGTCCATGACGTAGATGTCCAGGTTCCCACTGCGATTCGAGACGAACGCGATGCGATCACCGGTGGGAGACCAGGTGGGCTGGGCGTCGTCGTGTGGATCGCTGGTCAGCCGATGGATGTTGGCGCCATCCGGGTCCATCAGGTAAATGTCGAGACCGGCACTGTCTCGATTGGACGCGAACGCGATGCGAGTCCCTGCAGGCGACCAGGCGGGTTGCGAATGGGTAAAGCCGCTGTCGAAGCTTATCTGCGTGACGCTCGAGTTCACCATGTTGAAGATGAAGAGGTCCAGCTCGGTCGAGTCGTTGCGGTTCGACTCGAAGACGAATTGCGAGCCATCGGGGGACCAGCTGGGCCAGAAGTCGTACGCGCTGGTGAGCGTGAGGTTCGTGTCGACGCTGGCGTTCGCGCTGAGGCGGAAAATGTCGTAGCGGCCGGCGATCCCGAAGCTCGCATAGGCGAGATCCCGGCCCGGCGCGACCGGCGGCAGGATCTCATCGGGGCTCAGTGCGCAGGCTCCCAACATGACGGTGGCCCAGACGATGAGCATGTTGCGCGTCGGGACGGTGATCATGCACGCAAGCTACCTCGACGAAAGGCGCGCGGCCACTGATGTAGGGGTTGCCTTGCGGGGTCGTCGCCGCGTGTTCACTATAGAAGGAACCGTCAACCCCTCGGAGGCGCCATGGATCAAATTTCCGTGCGCTGCGTTCTCCATCTTCAACGCAACATCATCATCCCCGGTCGATGTAGTCGCTAGCGGCCAGTCGTAGTCGTCTGTGAATGGCCGCTCCGGTCTTCGCACCGGATAATCGCGTTTTCCAATCCGATTCTTTCAACAACCAAGGAAGGGGAATATGCGATTTGCGACTTCGAGAACATTCCTGCCCCTGGCGCCCGCGCTGCTGCTGGCGTTATGCGCGTGGCCGGCGGCGGCGCAGCAGGCGACCATCGAGGGACGGGTCGTGGATTCAGCGTCGCGTCAGCCGCTGATTTCCGCCGAGGTGCTCGTAGTTGGAACCACGATTCGCGCGCTGAGCGACCGGGAAGGGCGGTTTCGCATTACGAATGCCCCGGCCGGCGCTGTCACATTGCGCGCGAAATTCATCGGCTATCGCGTGGGGGTGCAGAGCATTACCGCAACCGCCGGCGGGACAGCGAATGTGGATTTTCCACTAGTCGCTGCGCCCGTCGGCCTCGAGGCGGTCGTCGTCACGGCTACCGGTAACGCGCTGCAGCGCGAACAGGGCAACGCCGTGCACACTGTCGATCCGACGGACATCATCTCGAAGGGCGCGCCGACCTCGCTGGCCGACGCGCTGAGCGGGCGGGCACCGGGCCTGTTGATTCAGAACTCGGGCGGGACGACCGGTACCGGAACGCGAGTGCGCATCCGCGGGTCCAACAGTCTTTCGCTGTCCAACGAGCCTGTGATCTACGTGGACGGCATTCGGGTCGAGAACGGCGCGAGCTCCATCTCCGTTGGCGTCGGTGGACAAACGCCGTCACGGCTCAATGACATCGATCCGAACGACCTGGAACGCGTGCAGATCGCGGGTGGCCCGTCGGCGAACGTGCTGTACGGCACTGACGCGGCGAACGGCGTGATCAACCTGCAGACAAAGCAGGGGAAGGCCGGCCCCACGCGGTGGGACGCGTACGCCGAGGGCGGCATTTCGAATGAGATCACGACCTACCCCGCCAATTACCGCGGCCTTGACGCGCTGGATTCTCTGTGCACGCTCATCTCGACGGTCCGTGCGAGCAACCCGTGCGTGCAGACGCGGTTACTGAGCTTCAACCCGCTCGAGACCAACAGCCCGTTCCGCACCGGGCATCGCCGCCAGTATGGCCTCTCGGCGTCGGGGGGCACCGAGCAGACGACGTATTACCTGGCGGGCCACTTCGCGGACGAGCAGGGGGTGTATGCCGTCAACACGAATCGCCAGACGAGTTTTCTGCTCAACGTCCATCAACTGGTGGGGGCCAAGTTCGACGTGCTGGCGCGCGCCGGCTATACGGCGTCCAGGCTGCGTCTGCCGGAAAATGACAACAACTCCAACGGCGTGCTGTCCAGTGGGTTCCTGCGGCGGGCAGATACGATCAACCAGGGATACGGTTTCCTCACGCCGCAGCAGAGCTTTTCGATCCGCACGTTCCAGAAAATCGACCGCTTTACCGGAAGTATCCTCCCGACGTACCGACCCCGGGACTGGCTGACCATCAATGGCGCCCTGGGCGTGGACTTCACCAGTCGATTTGATGAAAAGACATTCGTGCCGGGAGCAATTCCCGCGTCGTTCAGCGCAACCTCGAGCGCCGGCAGCCGGGCGGCGAATCCGTTCCAAATCTACAACTGGACGGCGAGCGTGAATGCCACGGCTTCATTCGTCCTGACGCCATCCATCACGTCAGCGACGACGGCCGGTTTTCAGTACTACCGAAATATCTTCCACGGCGTGCTGGCCAGCCGTCAGAATCAGACGGCGGGCACGGGATCCCTTGGTGGCGGTGTGATTCCGGCCGACAGCGAGACGACGCAGCCGGTCGCGACGCTCGGGAAGTATCTCGACGAACGTGTCGGCATCAACAACCGGATCTTCTTCGACGGCGCACTCCGCACCGACAAGAACTCGGCCTTCGGAGTGAAGTTCGGCAACATCCTCTATCCCAAGCTGTCCGTCTCCTGGGTCATTTCGGAGGAGTCGTTCTTCCCCCGCAGCGACAAGGTGAACACGCTGCGGTTACGGGCGGCGTGGGGACATTCCGGAGTCCACCCCGGCCCGCTGGACGGCCAGGAGTACTTCAGTCCGACTCCCGTCGTGGTCGGCAATGTGGATTTGCCGGGAGTCACCGTCGGCAATCTGGGCAATCGCGATCTGAAGCCCGAGCGAACGCGGGAAGTCGAAGTGGGCTTCGAAGCCGGGTTCTTCCGCGATCTCGCCCATCTCGACTTCGCGTACTACGACAAGTCGTCGAGCGATGCGCTGATCGCCGTCGTTCTCGAGCCTGGTCTCGGCGGCCCGACGACCCAGTTCGAAAACCTCGGACGCGTGTCGAACAAAGGCGTGGAGATCTCCGCTAACGTGACCCCCGTGCGCCGTCCAAATCTCGAAGTCAACGTGAACGCCAGCGCGTGGGGCAACCGAAACCGGCTCATCGAGCTGGGACCCGGCATCGCGCCGATCACGTTCGGTTTGGGAGGCGCATCACAACGGCATCAGCCGGGCTACGCGTTGGGCAGCTACTTCATGACCCCGTACACGTGGCGGGACGCCAACAGCGACGGGATCGTGGACACGACCGAAGTGACGCTGGGCAGTGCGCCCGTGTTCTTCGGACAGCCGTTCCCGGATCACGGCCTTGGACTCTCCGCAGACGTCACGATTTGGCGTCACGTCCGGCTGTATGCGCTGCTGGACGGGCGCTTCGGGAACAAGCTGTTCAACAGTACCGAACAGTTCAGGTGCCTGCCGCCCCGCAACAACTGCCGCGCCCTGAATGACACGGCTGCGTCGCTGGCAGACCAGGCCGCCGCGGCCGCCAACCTCAAAGGGACGCAGGCGGGCTACATCGAGGATGGTGGATTCACGAAGTTGCGGGAGGTCTCCGTGACGTTCTTCGCGCCGACCGCTTGGTCTCATGCATTCGGCGCGAGCGATCTCAGCTTCGCCATCGTGGGCCGTAATCTGGCTACCTGGACGAAGTACAGGGGGGTCGACCCCGAGTTGAACGAGGCCGGCCAGAACAATTTCACGACGGCCGACTTTCTGACTCAGCCGCCCGTCCGGTACTTCATTGGACGCGTCAACATCACCTTCTGAGCGCGAGGACAACGCCATGACTGCCAAGTTGCATGACACGATCGGCCCATCGTCCCGGCGCTCCCGGGGCGCATGGGTCAGCGCGGCGTCGCTGGCCGCGATGGGAATGGTATTCGGAGCCTGTCATTTGCTGGACGTCTCCAATCCCGACATTGTGCCGCCGGAGGGCTTGAACAGTACCGCGGCCCTGCCGACGATCCGGGCGGGCGCGATCGGCGACCTGCACATCGCGTATACCGGGTCCGGGGCGCAGGGATCTGGTGGCACGACAGAGGGCGTGATTCTGCTGGGTGGAATGCTGGCGGATGAGCTCATCAACACGGAAACATTCCCCGACCGGATTCTCGCCGACGCGCGCCGGCCGCAACGCGAGAGCGTCACCCTGACGAACGTGTTCCGGAATGTGCACCGGGCGCGGCGCGCGGCAGAGGTTGCCGCCGGCAAGTTCCGGACGTATTCGCCGGATACCACGCTCGACGCCGGGTTGGCGGAGATGCTGAGCCTCGCCGGCTACGCGTACGTCTTCCTCGCCGAGAATTATTGCTCGGGCGTGGCGGTGAGTACGGTGAACGCCAACGGCTCCTTCACCTACGGCGATCCCTTGACCAGCGCGCAGGTGTTGGACACGGCATTGAACCGGTTCCAACAGGCGCTCACGGCTGCCTTGGCGCTGGACACCGTAAAGGCGTTCGCCGTCGGCGATAGTTCGTTGCTGAAATCGATCAGGGCGAGCCGGACGAACATGAGTTCGCTGGCGCGCGTGGGCATCGGGCGCGTGCTCCTCGATATGGGCAATGCCTCCGCGGCAGACACCGCGGTGGCCGCCGTCGCGACAACGTTCGCGTATCTCATCCAGCATGATCTGAACACCACGCGGCAGCAGAACGGCGTCTTCAACGGCGTGCGTAAGTTCAAGCGATATGGCGTTCCGGATGTCGAGGGACGGGTGGGGCTGGCCTGGCGGTCGCTTACGGATCCGCGCACGCCGTCGTTCCGGACGCCGGCGACGAACAAGGGCTTCGATGGCTCCACCCCGCAGTGGGACCAGAATCGCTATGTCGACGAGAAGGCCGCCACGCCACTGGCATCAGGCCTCGAGGCAAGACTGATTCACGCCGAGGCCGCGCTGCTGCGCGGGGATACCGCCACCTATCTGAGTACGTTGAACGCCCTGCGGTCGACACCGCCGAGCTACATTCTCAGCGGAACGGCGGTGCTGGCAGCGATCACGCCGGCGCTGACGTCACCCGCCGATTCGAACGCGGCAGTGACGCAGCTGTTCACGGAGCGGGGACGCTGGCTGTGGTTGACCGGTCACCGGCTCAGTGATCTCCGGCGTTTGGAACGGCAGTATGCCCGTCCGGACTCCCTCGTGTTCCCGAACGGCGGGTATTTCAAGAGCGGCCTGCAGTACGGGGCGGCGACCAGCTACCCGATTCCGCTCGATGAGGACAACAATCCGAAATCCCACGGCTGTTTGAGCACCGCTCCCTAACCGGCTGGGGGAGGCAAGCCTCCCCCATGTTATTTCAGATTTTCGTTTTGAACAGGATCACACCGCTCACGGCGTTCGAGCCGTAATACGCAGTGCCCTCGATGCCACTGAGGATCTCGATGCTGAGCAACGTACTCGCCGGGATCTGATTCAACGAGCGGAAGTCCGAAAGTTCCGCGCCATCCATGAAGACGAGTGGGGCGTCGCTCAGCAGGATGCTGCTGCGGCCGCGACGCTCCAGGCCACTCGGCTGGCCGTTGCGGTTTTCACGAAACGTGAATTGCGGCGCGAGACGCTTCAACGCCTCCCACGCGGTCTGCGCGCCGCTCCGTTCGATCTGGTCCCGGGTGATGACGATATGATCGCCGCCGGAACGCCCGGCGGGAATCGCGTGGGGATGACAACCGGCGAGCAACAGCGCGACAAATAGCATCAACAGTGTCGGCTGGGCGACCATACTAGATAAGAAAGAAATGTCCCGGCGACGTCAAGCGTGGCCGGGACTCGTCATCACGCGTCTGTTCCGACGTGTCAGTCCACAATCGCATCCGGCAGCACGTATTTCATCGGATCAACCGGATGGCCGTTCACCCACACCTCATAATGCAGGTGCGGTCCGGTCGACAACCCCGTCGAGCCGACGTTGGCGATCTTCTGGCCGCGCTTCACGCGCTGGCCGCGAACAACCCAGATCTTCGAGCAGTGCGCGTAACGCGTGACGAGTCCGTAGCCGTGATCGATCGTCAGCATGTTGCCGTAACCTTCGACCCAAGAGACCTGCGTCACGACACCGGCGGCGGGGGCCTGGATCTCCATGCCCATCGGCGCGGAGACGTCGATGCCCTCGTGCGGCCGCGCAAGGTGCAGAATCGGGTGCACGCGCTCGCGCGCGAACGCGCTGGTGAGCCATCCCCTGGTCGGCATGATCGACGGTAACGCCGCATAGCGCAGGCGCTGGCTCGACGCCGAGTCATACGCTTCGTTCAGGGAGCGGACCAGGATGTTGGCGCGCCGCGTGAGCTGATCCATGTCCATGCGCGCGGCGAGCGCCTGCTTGCCTTTCGGACCAGAGCCCGCGAGACTGTCGCGCTCGAACCATTGTCCGGCGGGACCGCCGATGCCGGCCTGCTGAACGTCTTTGTCGATCGGCGACAAGCCGGCGAGCAGTCGCAGCGCCTGCTCGCGCTCGCCGAAAACGTTCAGCGTGTCGCGCAGGCCGACGAGCCGCTCGCGCAGCCGCTGGATCTCGCTCGCGAGCAATTGATTCTCGCGCTCCAGCGCGCGGCTCCTCGTGACGTTGACGCCGCGCGACAGCGCGGTGCCGCCGAGCACGAGAAACAGCAGCGCGACCACGCTGCCGATGCCGACAAGCGCCTTGACGACGGTCTGCGACACCTCCACGGCGCGGGAGGAACCCGATCCGTGGGGGACCAGCATGACGGTCCAGCGGCGCTCTGCGCTCTTCTTCTTCATGGGGGGATGAAAACATAAGATGGGGCGCATATGCCTGTCAAATCAGGAGTTGTGCGCTCCGTCACGCTTTTTGGGGCAAGCACGCTAAGCGGGTGGGGGCTTGGGAAATGGCGGGGGCGGCTTGGAGACCCGCTGCCCGCC
>QHUQ01000076.1 GCA_003221985.1 Gemmatimonadota bacterium
AGTTGAAGGGCATCCTCGAGGCGGAAGCGAAGCGCTGCAGCGCGTTCTACGTCACGGAGCGCTGGCTCGGCGGGACGCTGACGAACTTCCAGACGATCAAGAAGCAGATCAAGCGGCTCAAGGAGCTGGAGCAGGGCGCGGCGGACGGCGACTTCACGAATTACACGAAGAAGGAGCAGCTGCTGTTCGACCGCGAGCGCGGCAAGCTCGATAAGAACCTCGCGGGTATCAAGAACCTCGGCCGCCTGCCCGGCGCGCTGTTCGTGGTGGACGCGAAGAAGGAGCGCATCGCGGTCGCCGAGGCCAACAAGCTCGGGATCCCGGTGGTGGCGATCGTCGATACGAACGCCGACCCCGATCTGATCACCGTGCCGATTCCCGGCAACGACGACGCGATCCGGGCGGTCTCGCTGATCACGAATGCGATTTCCGACGTGATCGCCGAAGCGCGGCGCCAGATGCCGCTGCGGGACACGGGCACGGGCGAAGAGGGCGAAGGCACGACCTATTCGACCGAGACGGGTGAAGCAGACGTGGATGGCGATCGCAAGAAGCGGCCGGCGCGGCGCAAGCGGCGGCCGAAGCCGGAGGCGATCGCCGCCCGGCTGAAGACCGAGGAAACGCCGGCCCCGGTGGAACCCGTAAGCGGGGGCGAGGCGTAACAACTCTGCAAGCTGCACAACCGACCGCCGCCCCCGGGCTTCACGGCGCGAGGGCGGCGTTTTTATGAGGAGTGAGGAATGGCGTCCGTGAAAGAGATTCCCGCAAAGCTCGTTGCCGAGCTCCGTGCCCGCACGGGCGCGGGCATGATGGACTGCAAGAAGGCGCTCGAGGAAACGGACGGCGACCTCGAAAAGGCCATCGACGTCCTCAGAAAGAAAGGCGCGGCGAAGGCCGATAAGCGGGCCGGGCGTGAGGCGTCCGAAGGCGTGATCGGCTCATACGTCCATTTCGACGGATCCGTGGGCGTGCTCGTCGAGCTGAACAGCGAGACGGACTTCGTCGCGCGCACCGAGGACTTCAAGGCTCTGGCGAAAGACATCGCCGTCCACATCGCCGCGACCAACCCCCTCGCCGTGCGGATCGAGGATCTGCCGCCGGAGCTGGTCGCGCGTGAGCGCAAGGTGTACGAGTCGCAGGTCGCCGAGCAGAAGAAGCCCGAGAACATCCGCGCGAAAATCGTCGACGGCATGATGCGGAAGTTCTACGAGGAGCGGGTGCTGCTCGAGCAGAAGTTCGTGAAGGACGACAAGCGGACGGTGGGCGAGCTCGTCAAGGAGCTGTCGGGCAAGACGGGTGAAAAAGTCGGCATCCGTCGGTTCGCCCGACTCGAGCTCGGGGGCAACTGAATGGCGAAGCTCGCTTACTCGCGCGCGCTCCTCAAGCTGTCGGGGGAGTCGTTCGCGGGCGGGCGCGCTTCGGGCATCGACTTCGGCGTCATCGAGCGGTTGTCGGACGAGTTGAAGCAGGTCGCGGCCACCGGCGTGCAGCTGGGACTGGTGATCGGCGGCGGCAACATCCTGCGGGGCACCGCGGCGAGCCAGCAGGGCATGGATCGTGTCTCGGCCGACTACATGGGAATGCTCGCGACCGTCATCAATGCGCTGGCGCTGCAGGACATCCTCGAGAAGAAGGGCGTCGACACCCGCGTGATGACGGCGATCCGCATGGAAGAGCTGGCTGAGCCCTACATCCGGCGTCGCGCGTTGCGGCACCTGTCGAAGGGCCGCATGGTGATCTTCGCGGGCGGCACGGGCAATCCCTATTTCTCGACCGATACGGCGGCGGTCCTGCGGGCGCTCGAGATGGAAGCGCAGGTGATTCTCAAGGCGACCAACGTGGACGGCGTCTACACCGCCGATCCGAAGAAGGACCCGGCAGCCAAGTTCCTGCCGACGCTGACGTTTCAGGAAGCGCTGGTGAAGGGCTATGCGGTGATGGACGCCAACGCCTTCGGGTTGTGCAAGGAGAACAAGCTCCCCATCGTGGTATTCAACATCAACCAGCCCGGTGCGACGGCCAGGGTCCTGGCCGGAGAACGCGTCGGCACGATCGTCCAATGACTCCGCTGAACGATCACGTCAAGCATGCCAAGCAGCTGATGGATAAGGCGGTCGAAGCCGTGAAGCGCGAATTCTCCACCGTCCGCACCGGCAAGGCGACGACGGCGCTGCTCGATCTGGTCCGCGTCGAAGCCTATGGGAATGAGATGCCGCTGACACAGGTGGCGAGCGTCGCGGCGCCGGAGCCGAAGCTGCTCACCGTGCAGCCGTGGGACAAAGGGCTGCTGAAGGCGGTGGAGAAGGGCATCCTCGCCTCGGACCTCGGCCTGACGCCCTCGAACGACGGCAATATCATTCGCATCCCGATTCCGCCGTTGACCGAAGAACGCCGCAAAGAGCTGGTGAAAGTCGTGCACAAGTTCGCCGAGGAAGGCCGCGTCGCCATCCGACACGCGCGCACGGAGACGATGAACCGGATCAAGAAGACGGAGCACGTCTCGTCCGATGATCAGAAGCACGCCGAGAAGGAAGTGCAGAAGACGCACGACGATCATCTCAAGGCCGTGGACGCGGCGGTGAAAGCCAAAGAAGCGGAGATCATGGAAGTCTGATGCTGCCCGGTCCGATTCCCCGCCACGTGGCGATCATCATGGACGGCAATGGCCGCTGGGCGAGCGAACGCCGGCTGCCTCGGCCGTTCGGTCATCGGGCCGGGATGAAGGCCGTGCGGGAGGCGGTCGAGGGGGCGATCGACGCCGGCGTCGAGGTCCTGACGCTGTTCGCGTTCTCCGACGAGAACTGGAACCGGCCCGCGCCCGAGATCTCCGCGCTGATGGACCTGCTCGAGGAGTACATCGCGAAAGAAGTCGCCGAGCTGAAAGGCCAGGGCGTGCGCGTGCACGTGCTGGGCGACCGCACTCGGCTGACACCCGGGGGTCGAGCGGCGGTCGAGCGCGTGGAGCGTGAGACGACGGGGGGTCAGAAACTGTCGCTCAATCTGTGTATCTCGTATTCGTCGCGCGGCGAGATCGCGCGGGCGGCGCGCCTGCTCGCGGAGGAAGTGCTCAAGGGCACGAAGCAGCTCGAGGACATCGACGAAGAAGCGATCCGCGCCAAGCTCTACACGGCGCCCTGGGGCGATCCCGACCTGCTGATCCGGACATCGGGTGAGCAGCGCCTGTCCAACTTTCTGCTGTGGCAGCTCGCCTACACCGAACTGTATATCACGCCCGTGTTGTGGCCGGACTTCAGCCGGCGCACTCTGCTGGACGCCATCCTCGATTATCAGCGTCGCGAGCGTCGATTCGGCAAAGTCACCGCGTCCTGATGCCTCCCCCCTTCCTCTCCCCAAACCTGGTGCAGCGCATCGCGGTGGCGGCGGTCGCCATTCCGCTGGCCGTGGGCATCATCTGGCTGGGCGGCTGGGTACTCGCCGCGACGCTCGCCGTGCTCGGCATCCTCGGCGCGCGCGAGATCTATGATTTCGCCCGCCGCCAGGGGATCGAGCCGCTCGAGCGCACCGGCTGGCTCGCCGCGGGCGCGATCCCGTTGCTCGCCTACTGGGCCAAAGGCTCGGAGACGCGGTGGGCGGAGCCGGCGCCCTATCTGGGAGCGATCTGGCTGATGGTGGCACTGGGGATTGCGATGCCGCGGCGCGGACCCGCCGGCCGGCCACTGGCGAGCGTCGCGATCACCCTGTTCGGCTCCCTGTACGCGTCGGCGATGCTGGCGTTTTTGATCGCGATCCGCCACGGCACCAATGCAGCGAACCGACCCCGTGCCTACGTTCTCCTCGCGGTGTTTCCGCTCGTGATCACCTGGATTTGCGATACGGCGGCGATGGCGGTGGGCACGAGGGTCGGCGGGCCCAGGCTGGCGCCGGTGCTGTCCCCGAACAAGACGCACGCCGGCGCAGTCGGCGGGACGCTGGGCGGCATCATCGTGGCACTCGCGCTCGGCAAGTTTGTGCTCAATCGTGAGGGATGGCATTTCACCGATGGCCAGCTGCTCCTGTTCGGTCTTGCCGTGTCGATCGTCGCGCAGGTCGGTGACGTCGCGGAATCGCTGTTCAAGCGGGAAGCCGGCCTCAAGGATTCGTCCACCCTGATCCCGGGACACGGTGGCGTGCTCGATCGGCTCGATTCTCTGTACTTCGTGATTCCCACGGCCGCAGGGTTGTACCGCGTGTTTGGGGTGATATGAGCGTCGGGATCGCGATCCTCGGATCCACCGGTTCGATCGGCCGCTCGACGCTCCAGGTGCTCGCGCGCCAACGGGAGCGGTTTCGTGTCGTCGCCATCACCGGACATTCCAACAAGGAACTGCTCGCCCAGCAGGCCGCGGAATGGAAACCGGCATTTGTGGGGCTGGTCAATGGGGAGAGCACGGAGCACGGAGCAGGGAGCAGAAACGGCGGTACCGCGTGTCTTGTCGAAGCCGCGACCCATCCCGACGTGAAGATCGTGGTGAACGGGATCGTCGGCGCCGCGGGCCTCGAGGCCACGCTCGCGGCCCTGCGCGCCGGTAAGCGCGTCGCACTCGCGAATAAGGAAACGCTGGTTATGGCGGGTGAGCTGGTTGCCCGGGCGGCGCGGGAGGGCGGTGGAGAAATCGTCCCGGTAGACTCCGAGCACAGCGCGGTGCTGCAGTGCGTTGCGGGACACCGGCCAACCGAGCTGGATCGCCTGATCCTCACCGCCTCCGGCGGACCATTCCGCACCTGGGAACACGAGCGTGTGTCGCGCGCGACCGTCGCGGAAGCGCTCAAGCATCCGACCTGGACGATGGGTAAGAAGATCACGGTCGATTCCGCGACGCTGGTCAACAAGGCGCTCGAAGTCATTGAAGCGCATTTCCTGTTCGGCGTGGATTATGATCATGTGGACGTGGTCATTCACCCCCAGTCCGTGATCCACGGTTTCGCGGAGTTCGTGGACGGCTCGGTGCTGGCGCAAATCGGATTCCCCACGATGGAGCTGCCCATTTTGTACGCGCTCACGTATCCGGAACGGGTACCCGACCAGGGGGTGCGGCGCTTCGACCCGGTGGCCGCCGGAACCCTCACCTTTGAAGCGGTGCAGCCGGAGCGGTTCCCCGCCTACGTCGTGGGCCGCGCAGCGGCGCGCGCCGGAGGCACCGCTCCCGCCATGTTCAATGCAGCGAACGAGGTCGCCGTGCAGCTGTTCCTCGAAGAGCGCATCACGTTCGGCCGGATCGCGGAGATCATCGAGCGCGTGGTGGAGCAGGGGCGTCCGGGTGATGCCGGGTCGCTCGACAGCGTGCTCGCCGCCGACGCCGAGGCACGGCGGCTCGCGCGGGAGGCCGGGGGGGTGGCGGGGGCCGCATGCTGAACATCGTCTCGGTCATCATCGTGCTCGGCGTGCTGATCTTCGTGCACGAGCTGGGGCATTTCCTCGTCGCCAAGGCGGTGGGCGTCCAGGTGCTCCGCTTTTCGCTCGGCTTCGGGCGGCCGCTGCTCGCCTGGCACCGCGGCGAAACGGAGTACTGGGTCTCGTGGATTCCGCTGGGCGGGTACGTGAAGATGGCCGGCCTGGAAGAAGAGGGAATGGCGGGCGAGCTGGAAGGCGGGAAGGCGGACACCCCGATCGATCCGGCGCGCGCCTTCGACAAGAAGCCGTTGTGGGCCAGGATGGCCGTGATTCTCGCCGGTGTCACGATGAATCTGGTCCTCGCGTTCGCGATCTACACCGGCCTCGCCGCGATTGCGGGGGCGCCCCGTCCCGCCGTGCTGCCGGTCGACTCGGTGGAGATGGCGGCGCTCCCGCCGGGCGCGGAGCGGTTGAGCACCCTGCGGCGCGGCGACCGCATCACGCACGTCAACGGCGATTCGCTCAAGACGTGGGACCAATTCGAGGACCTGGTCATCGCCGGTCCGCGGGAGTTGCGCCTGCGGGTCGCCGGGCGGCCCGAGCCGCTCGTGTTGCACGTCGCTCGCGACACCACCGCGCGTTATGCGATCGTGCGTGCCGTGGTGCCGCTGTTTCCGCCGCGCATCGGACCGTTGGAGCTGGGCCAGCCCGCGCACCGCGCGGGGCTCAAGGGCGGCGACATCGTGGTGCGCGTCGGCGCGGACACCATCACGGCATGGTCCGACATGGTCCGTCGAATCCGCGCGAACCCCGGGAAACCGCTCGTGTTCACGGTGCTGCGCGGCGATCGGCTGACGCAAATCCCGATCACGCCGGAGGCCAAGGACTCCGCGGGCGAGCACTTCGGCGTGATCGGCGCCTACTTGAATCGGCCCACCGTGCGAGTGCCCGTCAGCCTCGGCAGCGCGGTAGCGCTGGGCGCCGGGCAAACGGTGGGGCAGGTCGGCGTCGTCGTGATGTCGGTGAAACGCCTCGTGACGGGTCAGTCCTCGGCGCGTGAGCTGGGCGGGCCGATCGCGATTGCCCAGATGTCGGGCCAGGCGGCGCGGCTCGGACTCGACTGGTTCTTGAGCTTCCTCGCGTTCTTCTCGGTCAGCCTCGCGGTGCTGAACCTGCTGCCGATTCCCGTGCTGGATGGTGGACACGCGATGTTCCTGATCGCCGAAGCCATTTATCGCCGCCCGCTGTCGCCGCAATTGCGGTTGCGGCTCACCCAGGTCGGCATGCTCGTGGTGCTGGCCATCATGGTGGTTGCGCTCGGCAACGATGTCCTCCGCCTCTTCCGCTGATCCGCTAGCCGCCTATCTCGCCGGACAAGTGACCGCTGAGCAACTCGTGGTCGCGGTGACCGCGGAGTATTACCGGGATGCGAGAAGCGGGATGCGGGATGCGCTAAGACCCGTCATCGAAGTGATCGAACGTGCCCACCCCGGCGTGGTGGAGCTTGCAGGCTCTCAGCAAAGTCCTGGATTCGCCGTGATGCTGGCCGAGCGACCGTTCCCCAAACGGTATGAAGATGAGCTTCGCACTGCGGTGACTGCGGCATTGGACACGCATCCCGTATCCCGCATCCCCCATCCCGAACACGTGAGTACGAAGCGTGGATTGTTTAACCGGATCTTTGCCGCGGTCCGGAAAGTCTTCAGCGCATAAGCTTCACAACGAGTCCGATCAGCAACAGCAGGCCGACGGCCGTTCCCGCAATCACCAGCCATGTGCGGCGATTGGTGCGCGGATTGATGATCGCCTCCCGTTGGGTCGTGCCCATCGGCGCCGCGCCAAGCGAGACGGTGGGACGGCGTTTCTGCTCGACCTCATCGAGATCGGCAAGAAGCTCGGCGGCGTTGGCGTAGCGGTCGTCGGGATGTTTCGCGAGGCATTTCAGTACGACGCGCTCGAAGCGTTTCGACAGCTCGGGGCGTTTGCGCCGCAGCGACGGCGGCGGATCCTCGACGTGCATGCGCGCCAGCTCGAACCAGTCGGTGGAGCTGAAGGGCACCTCGC
>QHUQ01000077.1 GCA_003221985.1 Gemmatimonadota bacterium
GAATTCGTACTCGAAGTCCGAGACGGCCCGCAAGCCACGAATGATGAATTCGTACTCGAAGTCCGAGACGGCCCGCAAGCCACGAATGATCACCGAGGCCCCGACCTTCTTCGCGAACTCGGCGAGCAGGCCCTCGAACGACTGCACCTCGACGCGTTTGTCCGGCACCGCCTGCTTGATCAGCGCGACGCGTTCGTCAAGAGAAAACAGCGGCTGCTTCGCAACATTCACGGCAACGGCGACAATCAACTGATCCACAAACTCGAGAGAGCGGTGGATGAGGTCTTCGTGCCCTTTGGTGATGGGATCGAAGGATCCAGGGTAGACCGCGATCCGCTTCATGGCGCGTACACGAACGTGATCGCGGTATCGCCGTAGCGGCGCGTGTCGTCCCCGTCCAGTGACAGGTCGGTTCGGTGTTCAATCCCCAGAACTCTTGCAAAAGGAGTCGCGCGAAAGATTCCGGCGACGTGCTCCGCATCGTCAGTCGCGTACGGCGGATCGGCGAAGGCGATGTCGTACTGCGCGGGCTGAAGCCGCTCGGCGAAGCGCAGCGCATCACTCCGGTGAATCGTCACGCGGTCCCCCACGTTGAGGGTCGTTGCGTTGTCCCGAATCGCAGCCAGTGATGCTTTGCCGTTCTCAACAAAGTCGACCGACACGGCGCCGCGCGACAGTGCTTCGAAACCCAGCGCACCGGAGCCGGCAAACAGATCGAGCACTCGCGCGGCGGGAAGCGACTGCTGCAGGATGCTGAACCAAGCTTCGCGTACTCTATCCGACGTGGGTCGCACCTTGCCAGTCGGCGTCTTAATGCGCCTGCCCTTGAACTCACCCGCGATGATGCGGAGCAAGACTCGCCACGCGCGCCTGAATCGTCGTCCTGCCCTGCCAGTCATCGCGCTCGAGCCGGAACGCCACATCGAGCGGGTTCGTCAGCCAGTCCTCCGGCACCGCGTCGGCCCAGCGAAAGCCGATCGCCGGCAAGAGGCCCGAGCCGTCGTCCAGCGTGAAGCGCAGGTGGTTCGTACCCACGCGACGCGCGCCGACCGCCCGCGCATTCCGCACGCCGAACACCGGCGCCGGATTCCCCGCCCCGCACGGCTCGAGATGCCGGATCAGTTTTTCCAGCTCAGCGCTCACCTCGGCGAGGGGCAGCTCGAGATCGATGCGCTGGCTCGGCGCCAGGTCGTCGGGGGTCAGAAGCTCGCCCGCCACGCCGAGGAACGCAACGCGGAAGGCGTCGAACTTGTCGCGCCGGATCGTGAAGCCCGCCGCCATCGTATGGCCGCCGTATTTCTCGAGATGACCGCCGACCTTGTGGAGCGCGCCATGCAGGTCGAAACCAGGTATGCTGCGGCCGGAGCCGCGGCCGAATTCACCCGCCTCGTCCCACCCGACCAGGAACGTCGGCCGGCCGTAGCGCTCGACGAGCCGGGACGCCACGATCCCGATCACCCCCGGATGCCACGCCGCATTGCCCAGCACGATCGCCGCGTCGTTGGGGTTCAGCGTCTTGTCCACCAGCTCGATCGCTTCGTCGAGAATCAGATGATCCATCTCCTGGCGGCGGGCGTTGATCGTCTCCAGCTCGCGCGCCAGCTTGGCGGCTTCCTGCGGATCCTCGGTGAGCAGCAGGCGCAGGCCGTCGTTGGCGTCGCCGATGCGGCCGGCGGCGTTGAGCCGGGGCGCCAGGATGAACCCCACGTGCGCCCCGCGCAGCGGCTTGCCGCCGAGGCCCGCGGTCTCGATCAGGGCGCGCAGCCCGACCCACCGCGAGTCGGCGAGCTTCTTGAGCCCGTAGCGCACCAGGATACGGTTCTCGCCCACGAGCGGCACGACGTCGGCAATCGTGGCGAGCGCGACGTAGTCGAGGAAATGCAGCGGCAGATTCGGCGAGAGGCCGAGCACCTCGACCAGCGCCTGCGCCAGCTTGAAGGCGACGCCGGTGCCGCAGAGGTTCTTGTCCTCCGACTTGCAGTCGACACGCCGCGGATCGAGCACGGCGTTCGCGGGCGGCAGCGCGTCGTCCGGGAGGTGGTGGTCGGTGACGATGACATCAATACCGGCGGCACGGGCGGCAGAGACGGCAGGGTTCGCTGTTATTCCGCAATCGCAGGTGACGATCAGCTTCGCACCGACGCGCTGGGCCTCTGCAAGCCCGGCGGGCCCGAAGTCATAGCCGTCGCGGATGCGGTGCGGCACGAACGGATGCACCGTCGCGCCGGCGCTGCGCAGGATGCGGGTAAGCATCGCGGAGGCGCACTGGCCATCCACGTCGTAGTCGCCGTGCACCAGGATCGGGCGCTGCTCGCGCACCGCACGCGCCAGCAGATCGAGCGCAACGTCCATGTCGGCCCAGCAATGCGGGTCGGACAAGCGCTCGAGGTCGGGGCGCAGGAACGCCTTGGCGACATCGGCGGACCCCAGCCCGCGCTGCACCAGAATGGCCGCGAGCGCGTCCGGAATGCGCAGCGCCGCCGCCAGCGACCGCGTGGCGTCCGGGTCTGCGCTTTTCGTTAGCACCCAACGAGGGACGATCATTCCTTGGCGTACAATAATACGCCGCAGGCCTCGCAGCCTTCGATCGTGGCGCCGCGCTGAATCAGCGCCTTGCGCTGCGTCGGGACCGCCGTGAAGCAGTTGCCGCATGAGCTGCCATGCAGCGGATAGATCGCCAGCGGCGCCTTGCCGCGGCGAATGCGGTCGTAGCGCGCCAGCAGCGCGGGATTGACGGCTTTGCTCGCGCGATCGCGCTCCAGCGCCGCGCTCTCCCGCTCGGCGGCGATCTCCTGGCGCTTCCCCGCCAGCGCCTCGCGCTGCGCGGCTTGGGCTTCGCGGACGTTTTGCAGCGCGTTCTCCGCTTCGGCGGTTTTGCGTTCCGCTTCGCCGACGGCATCGCCCGAGCGCATGAACTCCGCTTCTTCCTTGGCGAGGACCGTCCGGGCCAGATCGAGCTCGGCCATCAGGGTCGAGGCTTCTTTGGCCCCGCGTACCCATTCGAGGCGCTGGCGGCGCTGCTCCTGCATGGTCCGATAGCTTTGGATCTTCCCTTCCAGCCCGTCGCGCCGATCGAGCGCCGCCTGAATCCCGGCGCGCGCCTGCTCGACCACGCGCTCGGCGGCAACGATCTGCTCGTCCAGCATGCGTAGCTCCGGCTCCAACGCCTGCAGCCGGGCGTCGCAGCCGGTCACGGCGACGTCCCTATCTTGTAGAGCCAACAGCGCTTCAAGATCCGGGTGCACCCTTCCTCCTTGCAGACTGAATGATTCCGTAGGTTGGTCGCTTGGCATTACGCTCGGCGGCGAGGCGGACTTTCTCATGAGCCAGGTTCGCTTTCTCGGCATCGCTCGCGAAGGGCAGCGCGCGATTGATACGCTCGATCTCCCGATCCAGGCGTCGGGCCTCGAGCTGGTTCACGGAGCGCTCGAAGATCGCGTCCGGTTGCTCGGTGCCGAGCCCTTCCGCTTGCAACGATTCGTATGCACGGGCTGCTGTTTCATCGAGCCGGTCGGGAGCGTCGTCGGCCAATGCGTCGAAGACAGCCCGATATACGGGGAACTCGAACTCTTCACTATCGACGGCCTCGACCACCCGGGAGCGCCACGGCTCGCCCGCCATCATCAGAAGCAGAAGAGATTTCTCTGCGTTGGAAGGCAGGACGGTAAGGGACGGTAAGGGACGGTAAGGGACGGTAGGTGCTTCCTTGGGATCCACTTCCCGCTGCAGAACGTCCTTCCTGATCCCCGCTACTTCCGCAACGCGTGAGATGTACAAGTCCCTCGTAATCGGATCTGCGGCTGCTCTTATCGTTGGCAGCAGCCTGTCCAAGGCTCTCCGTCTTCCAGGCAGACTTCCAAAGAATCCCTTCCGCTCCAGGATCTGGATTTTGCGCTCCAGCACGTCGACCGCGTCTTTGAGTGCCTGCTCGAGCGCGGCCACGCCCTTGTTCTGCACCAGGGTGTCGGGGTCTTCGCCCTCCGGCAGCGTGGCTACGCTGACACGGACCTTGTGACGCAGCAGCACGTCACCGGCGCGGAATGTGGCGCGCAGACCCGGATCGTCCGAGTCGTACAGCAGGATCACGTGCGGCGTATGGCGCTGCAGCAGCGCCGCCTGCTCATCCGTGAGGCCGGTGCCCAACGGCGCCACGATTTCCTCGAGACCGGCCAGCGTGAGCCGCAGCACGTCGAACTGCCCCTCCACCAGAATCGCCCGCTCCGCCTTGCGCATCCCGTGTTTGGCGAGGTGCAGGTTGTAGAGCAGCTGACCCTTGTGAAAAATCGGCGTCTCCGGGGAGTTCAAGTACTTGGGCTCACCTTCACCGAGGATGCGGCCGCTGAAGGCCACGGATCGGGAACGGAGATCGTGAATTGGGAAGAGCAAACGCCCGCGAAAGCGAGGCACTTTCGAGCCATCATCCCGTTTAACGATCAGCCCTGCTTCCAGCAACACTTCTTCCCGCACGCCCAAGCTTTTCATCGCATCGAGAAAGGCGGGCCCGCGTGGCGCGTAGCCCAGGCCCTGCACCTGCGCCTGCTCCATCGTGACGTGGCGCGACTCGAGGTACTTGCGCGCGACGTCGGCTTCCGGGCTGTCGCGCAGCTGGCGCGCGAACCAGTCCGCCGCGGTCGCGACGGCGGCGTACAGCGGCTCTCTGGGGTCGGGACCGGTGGGGCCGGAGCGCTCGGGGATCGTGATGCCGACGCGCCGCGCCACTTCGCGCACCGCCGTCGGATAATCCATGCCCAGCTTCTTCATGAAGAAGGTGTAAACGTCGCCGGCTTCATGGCAGACGAAGCAGTAGAACATCCCCTTCTTGGGGATGACGGCGAAGTTGCGATGCGTGCCGCCGTGGAAGGGACACGGGCCGCGGTAGTCCGCGCCGGTGCGCCGCAGCTCGACATGTTCGCCGATGATGCCCACGAGGTCGGCGGCTTCGCGGACTTGTTCGATGACGTCGTCGGGGATCATTGGGCAGTTGGGCGGTTAGGCGGTTTGGCGGTTTGATCGACACGCTCTAGCAGCTCCGGGGCGATCACGAGACGTATCGCACCGACTTCAACTACCACACGGCCGTCAGAGCGAAGCTCTCTCACTACTCCGACCTTGCCCTGCCCCGTTTTCACACGATCTCCGACGTTCAGGTCGGTCGAACCGCCAAACCGCCCAACCGCCTCACCGCCGGTCTTCTCAATCGCCTCCTCCACCATCCTCCGCGCTTCTTTCGCTGTCGCCTCATCCACCGCGGCGCGCGCCTGGGCCAGTGCGGCTTCAACCGTCTTCCGGGCTTCGAGCAAATAGGCACGGGCCCGATCGCGTGCGTCCTTATCCAGTGCCTTTTCTCGCGCGCGTAACTCGGCCTCGAGCGCTGCGAGATTGGCCAGGTTCTGACGCTCGGCCTCGAGCTGGGCCGCACGGGTGTCGAGCTCCGCGGCCCGCGCATCTACTTCTCGCCCACGGGTTTCCACCGAGGCCAGCAAGCGGTCCAGGGTCCGCTCGGCATCAGGCACCGCGCGCTCCGCTTCGGCCAGCACGTCGGACGAGATTCCCAGCCGCCGCGCAATGGCCAGCCCGTACGAACGGCCGGGCACGCCTTTCAGCAGCCGGTACGTCGGTGTCAGTGTTTCGGCATCGAATTGCAGCGACGCGTTGACGATCCCGACCGTCTCGGCGGCGAGCTGCTTCAAGGCCCCAAGATGCGTCGTTGCCAGCGTGATCGCTCGGCGCCGGGTCAGCGTCTTCAGGGTGGCGGCAGCCAGGGCGCCGCCCTCGGCGGGATCGGTGCCGCTGCCGATCTCGTCGAGCAGCACCAGCGAGCCGGGTCCCGCCCCATCGAGAATGCTTCGCAACACGGCGACGTGGGCGGAGAAGGTCGAGAGACTCGCGGCGATCGACTGGCGGTCGCCGATGTCGGCGAACACCGCGGTGAAGACCGGCAACGACGAATGCGGACCGATTGGCGGGACGATGCCGCTTTGGGCAAGAAGAGCCAGCAGACCGACGGCTTTGATCAACACCGTCTTGCCGCCGGTGTTGGGGCCGGAGACGAGAATCGTGAACTCGTCGGGGTGCAGATCCAGATCGAACGGGATGACGAGGTCTGAAGAGTAGGGGCGCAGCATGCTGCGCCCCTCCCCCAACAACAACGGATGTCGTCCCCCGCGTATTGTTAAGTGTCCACCGATCTCCGGCACGAAGCCGTTCACCTCGACCGCGTACCGCGCGCGCGCGCAAAGATCGTCGAACGCGATGCACATCTCCCACGCCGCGGCGATGGTGGCACGCTGCGGGCGCAACAGATCGGTCAGCTCGCGCAGCACGCGCAGGACTTCGCGCAGCTCGGCGGATTCGGCGGCGCGCAGCTCGTTGCCGAGCTCGATGATTTCGGGCGGCTCGACGAACACGGTGCTGCGCGTCGCCGATTCGTCGTGGACGATGCCGCCCACGCGGGCGCGCGCGGTGCTGCGGATCGGGATCACATACCGGCCGCCGCGCACGGTGACGGCCGCGTCCGGTGCGCGCTCGGTCGCATCGAGGCCGCCGAGGATGGCGCCGAGGCGGTCCATCACGCGCTTGCGCGCTTCGCGCACCTGCTGGCGCGCGCGGGCGAGATCCTTCGAGGCTGAATCGAGCACGCTGCCGTCGGGTGCGATGGACTGCACCAGCTTGGTCTCGAGCTCGCGCGGTGGCGGGTCGACACGAATAGAAGCCGTGCGTGGTGCGTGGTGCGTGGTGTCGATGCGTTTGAGATCGGATGCGGTCACTCGCATCGCCGCGAGTGCGACCGTCAGCTCTGCGAGCGCGGGCGCTTCGAGGGCGCTGCCGGGAACGTCGAGCAGCTCGAGCGATGCTGCGATGTCGGGGACCGGCTCGGCGCGGATGGAATCGTCGGTAATCAGCAGCGCGGCCAGCTCGGCGACCTGCGCCAGCGCGGCGCGAATCGACGCGGGATCGTGCTCGGGACGACGGGCTGCGACGCGTGCGGCACCCAGGGGTCCGGCGGCGTGCTCGGCCACACGCGCCAGGGCCTGGGCAAATTCCAGTGTGTCTAGGCTAGCGTCGATCCCGCCAACTCCTCGCGCACTATTTTGTTCACGAGTTTGCCGTCGGCCCGCCCCTTGAACCGGGGCATGACGGCACCCATCACCTTCCCCATGTCCTTCGCCCCACCCGCGATCGCCTCCCGCACGGCCGCGCGAATCTCGTCGGGTGCGATACCCGCCGGCAGGAATTCCTCCAGGGCCTTGATCTCCGCCTTCTCCCTATCGGCGAGCTCGGTGCGGCCTGCCTGCTCGTACGCCTCGACCGACTCGCGGCGCCGCTTCACGCCGCGCCGCAACACTTCCGCGGTCTCGTCGTCCGTCGGGACGTGGTTGAGCTCGATTTCTCGGTTTTTGACGTCGGAGAGGATCGTGGAGAGGAGGAGGGTGCGCGCCTGATCGCGTTGTTTTCTCGCTTCATTCATCGCGGCGCGCAGCCGGTCTGCTAAGCTCGGAGCCACCATTTACGCGTAGCGCGGCCTGCGATTCTTGCGGCGCGCCGCGTTCATCTTGCGCTTCTTACGCTCACTGGGCTTTTCGTAGTGACGGTGCTTGCGCAGGTCGGCGAGGATTCCTGCTTTTTCGCATTTCTTTTTGAAGCGCTTCAGTGCACGCTCAAAGCTCTCGTCATCGTGAATGATGACTTCCGGCATAAGGCTCCGTTTTCCTAAGTGGTTAGAGACACAGCAACTTAGCGCAGGGTCGCAGACAGGGCAAGGCTAACCAGGGGGCCAATGCATCACCCGGCCACCCAAGACATGCAGATGAAGATGAAACACGGTCTGTCCGCCATCCGGGTTGGTGTTCACGACGACGCGATAGCCCTTGGTGGCGATCCCCGAGTCCCGGGCGACGTCGCGCGCGAACAACAGCAACTTGCCCAGCGTCGCGGCATCCTTGGCGTCGTTCAGCGACCCGACATGCGTCGTAGGAATGATGAGCAGGTGCGTGGGCGCCTGCGGGTTCATGTCCGTGAACGCCAGCATACCGTCGGCGCGCTTGACCACCTCGGCCGGAATCTCGCCGGCGGCGATCTTACAAAAGATGCAGCCGCGGCTCACTCTTCCCCTCCACCGCGCCTGCGCCTGGCTCCCCGAGGCACGGCCTCGGGGTTGGACTCGAGCCCCAGCGCGCGGCGGATCGTGTCCCAGAACTTGCTGCCCTCCTCCTCCTGCGGCGGCTCGTCCTCGATCTCGCTGAGCTGCTCGAGCAGCTTGCGCTGCTCCGCGTTCAGCTTGTTGGGCGTCCAGACATGGATCCGCACGTGCAGGTCGCCGTGGCCCCCTTCGCCGAGGCGCGGCAGCCCCTTGGCCCGCAGCCGATAGGCCATACCGGTCTGCGTCCCCGGCTCAACGCGCAGCATCGTCTCGCCGAACGGCGTCGGCACTTTCACCTCGGCGCCGAGGGCGGCCTGGGTGAATGTGATGCCGAGGTCGTACACGAGATCATCGCCGTGGCGCTCGAAGCGCGGGTCCTCTTTGATGTCGAGCACCGCGATCAGGTCGCCGCGCGGGCCGTTGCGCGGGCCCGGGACGCCTTGCCCCCGCAACGTCAGATAATGATGATCGGCGACGCCGGCGGGCACGTCGATCTGGATCGTTTTCTCACCTTTGACACGCCCGTCGCCACCGCAGCGCGGGCAAGGGTCGTGTAGGACGGTGCCCTCCCCGGCGCACGTCGGGCACGGTGAGACCGTCAAGAACTGGCCGAAAAGGGACTGTGCCTGGCGGCGGACTTCGCCGCTGCCGCCGCACGTGCCGCACGGCACCGGCTGCGTCCCGGTCTTGGCGCCGCTGCCCGCGCATTCGGGGCACGACTCGAGACTCTTGATTCGCACCGTCTTGGTCGTGCCGCTGGCGACTTCGGCCAGCGTGAGCTTCAGGCCGACCTTGATGTCATGGCCGCGGCGCCGGTCCCGACGCTGCCCTCCGCCGAACAGACTTTCAAAACCTCCAAACCCGCCACCGCCCTCCCCACCACTGGCAAAACCAAAATCTCTCATGAAGACCATCAGCGCTTCCGAGAGATCGAAGTGCATCGAGCTGAAGCCCCCTCCGCCGCCCCGCGGCGCTTGGTGCCCGTACCTGTCGTAGGCGGCGCGTTTCTCGGGGTCACGCAAGACTTCATAGGCCTCGGTGACAAGCTTGAATCGTTCCTCGGCCGCTTTGTCGCCGTTGTTGCGGTCGGGGTGGCACTCCATGGCGAGCTTGCGGTAGGCCTTCTTGATGTCGGTTTCGCTCGCGTCCTTTTGGACGCCGAGGACGACGTAGAAATCCTGCTTCATGCTATTCGAGCAACTCCCCTACCAGACGGGACGTGTGATTGACGAGCGCGGCGATCTTGTCGTACGGCATGCGCGTGGGGCCCATCACGCCGATGACGCCGCTGAGCGGGCCGAAGCGATACGTCGACGTGACGAGCGTGAATGTCGACAACCGCGCGTCGGCGTGCTCCTGGCCGATCGTGATCGTCAGCCCCTCGCCGCCGCGGGCGGTCAGGGCGTCGCGCAGCAAGTCGCGCCGCTCCGTGACGTCGAGCAGACCCTGGAGTTGGGCACGGGTCGAGAACTCGGGTTGACCCGCCAGAGGTTGCGTACTGCCAAGGTGCACGGGACCGGACTGCGCCACCGGAACATCGAACAGCTCCTCGGCTTCCTGGACGAAGATGTTGAGCAGCTCCGGCGAGCCGGCCTCCGGCGGTCCGGCGTCGCGCAGCCGGTCGGCGAGTGTCGCGCGAATCTCTTTCAGCGTGAGACCGGCCAGCCGCTCGTTGAGGACGACCGTCACCTTTTGCACGGCGTCGGCCGCCAGCTCCGCCGGGACCTCGACGAAGATCGTCCGCACCACCCCACTCCGCAGGGCGAGCACCAGCAGCAGCCGTTCGGTTGATACTTGTAGAAGATCGAGGCGCTCGAGCACCGC
>QHUQ01000078.1 GCA_003221985.1 Gemmatimonadota bacterium
TTCGCGATACGTCGCCTGCAGGATGTGCGGGTCGAGGCCCATCGAGTTCACGTAGATCCGTCCGTCGGGCTGCGTCAGCGCGGATGGCTTTCCGTCCGTGATCATGATGATCTGCCGCATGTCCTTGCGCTGCCCCATCAGGATCCGGCGTGCGAGCTTCAACCCTTCCGTCGTGTTCGTGTGATACGGCCCGACCTGCGCGTGCGCCAGCTGGCCGATCGGGATCTCCTCGGCCGTGTCATGAAACAGCACTATGCGCAGTGTGTCGCCCGGGAACTGAGTGCGAATGAGATGGGTCAGTGCGAGCGCGACCTTCTTCGCCGGTGTAAACCGATCTTCCCCGTACAGAATCATCGAGTGCGAGCAGTCGAGCATCAGCACCGTCGCTGACGACGAGCGATACTCAGCCTGGTGCACCATCAGGTCGTCGTACTCGAGGTTGATCGGCACGCCGAGGCCCTCGCGCTTCAGCGCGTGCGACAGCGTGGCGTTCACGTCGAGGTTGAGGGTGTCGCCGTACTCGTAGCGCTTGCTGGCCGCCTCGGCTTCGACGCCGGTCGCCAGGTGTTCGGTGTCGTGCGCCCCGAAACTCGACTTCCCGATGCTGCCGAGCAGATGCTTCAGCGTGCGATAGCCAAGGAAGTCGATGCCTTTGTCGGTCAGGTTGAACTGCACCTGCTGGGCGGCTTCTTTCGCCATGCCGCCAGGGCCGAGGACGGGCTGCTGCGCGCCAGGCATCTTCGGCGCCTGTTGCAGGTTCAAATACCCCTCTTCGATCAACTTCTGCACGATCTGATCGAGCAGATCGGCCAACTGTTTCTGCAGCTCGGCATCTTTCTGCGCGTCGCCGGTGGAATCGCCGCGCAGCACGTTGAGCATCTCGGGGGTGAGCTGACCCGAGTCCATCAACGCCTGGAGGATGGCCTGGCGCAACGCGTCGAGGGAGCGGTCGGGATCTTCCTCCCCGAATTCGCCCCAGAACGGATGCGAGTACGGGCCGCCGGCGAACCCCGATTGCAGCAGGAAATCGGCGAGCTGATCGAGCAGCGCCTGGAGGTTGAGCGTCTCGAGCAGGCCGGGGACATAGCGGCTATACGTCGTGGATCGCATCGACCTCTAATCTAGCGTCATCCGATTGTAACGACGAACGTGTCCTGGTTGGCACGCACGCGGACGGTGGTGAAATCAGGGATTACCGCTGCGGCGCCGCTGAAATCCGCATCGGGGTGTGTGGTGCTCAGGGCGATCACGCGAGCGCCCGCGGCGCGGCCCGCCGCGATGCCGGGCGGTGCGTCCTCGAATACGACGCACGCCGCGGCATCGTGACCGAGACGCTTCGCTCCGAGCTGATATCCGTCCGGGGCCGGCTTTCCGTATGACACGTCCTCGCTGGTCACGACAATCTCGGGTACCGGTAGTCCGACAGACGCCAGCCGTAGCCTGGCAAGGGCCGGCCCGCAGGATGTGACCACGGCCCAACTGCCGGCCGGAAGGGTCGCCAGGAACTGGCGGACGCCCGGCACCTCGCGGAGGCCTTCGACGTCCGCGAGCTCGGCGGCGTCCAGCCACGCCACCTCCCGGGCGATGTCGAGATGTGGCGCCACGGCTGTCACCGTGTCGCGTGTGCGGCGCCCGTGGGCGATCCGCAGGACTTTCTCGGGATCGAGCGCGTGGCGCTGAGCCCATTGGCGACACACGCGCTCGACCACCGCGCGGGAATCGACGAGCACACCGTCCAGGTCGAAGAGAAACGCCGAGCAATGGAGTTGCACAGTTCCTTAATTTTGGAGCCATGACCGAAGTCGCGCGACGGTACGGACTGGGGGCCTTCGCCCACCGCAACTTCCGCCTCTTCTTCATCGGTCAGGGGATCTCCCTCGTCGGCACCTGGATGCAGAACGTGGGCGAGGGGTGGCTGATTCTCACGCTCACCAACTCTCCCTTCTACGTCGGACTGACGGCAGCGCTCAGCTCGGTGGGCGTGCTGCTGTTCAGCCTCTACGCGGGCGTCGTCGCGGACCGCGTGGACAAGCGCCGCGTCATCGTCTTCATGCAGCTGGCGTTCATGCTCGAGGCGTTCACGGTCTCGATTCTCGTCTGGACACACGTCGTGGCGGTGTGGCAGGTGTTGCTGCTCGCGACGCTGCTCGGCCTCGCCAGCGCGTTCGACATCCCGATGCGCCAGTCGTTCATCGTCGAGATGGTCGGCAAGGACGACCTGATGAACGCGATCGCGCTGAACTCGTCGCTGTTCAACGGTGCTCGCGTCATCGGGCCGGCCATTGCCGGATTCCTCATCGGCGCCATCGGCATCGCGTGGTGCTATTTCCTGAACGGCCTCAGCTACATCGCCGTCATCGCCGGCCTGCTGCTGATGCGGCTGCCCCCCAATCCCCGGCCTGAGAAGACAACCTCGACGTGGACCGGATTTCGTGAGGTGCTCAGCTACCTCAAGACCGAACGGCGCACGCGCGTATTGATGATCCTGACCGCGATTCTGAGCGTGTTCGGCTTTCCCTACATCGCAATGATGCCCGTGTTCGCGCGCGACGTGTTGCACCGTGGCGCCGAGGGCTACGGCGCGCTCACGTCGTCGATCGGGATCGGCGCGGTGATCGGCGCGCTGGGGATCGCGCTCGCCTCGGGACGGCTGCGCGCGCGGGGACGGCTCATGCTGGTCGGCGGCACCGCGTTTGGCGTGCTGCTGATGCTGTTCGCCGCCTCGCGCTCACTCGTGCTCTCGATGGTGCTGCTGGCCCTCGCCGGGTGCGCCATGATCGTCAACAACTCGATCTCGAACACGCTGCTGCAGACGACCGCCCCCGATCACCTGCGGGGCCGCATCATGGGATTCTACTCGTTTGTGTTCGTCGGGATGGCGCCATTCGGGGCCTTCATGTTTGGACTCGTCGCCGAGCACATCGGAGTACCTACGACGCTGGCGATCGGTGGGGCGATTGTGGCTGTCACTATTACGCTCGCGGCGTGGACGGTTCCCGAGATTCGTGCGACGTAGGGTAGGGGCGCAGCATGCTGCGCCCCTACACCCAACGACGACGCTTCACTTCCGCGACAACAATGTCCGCAGCGCCGTCGAATCCAAGCCGTTCGGCATTGAGGACGACATCGTACTGCGTCAGGTCCTGGCGGTCGCGGCGGTAGTGCGTCTTGACGTACTCGTCGCGGTGCTGATCGGTCTCGTCGAGCAGCTTGTCGACGCTCGCCGGGTCCACGCCCAGACGCTCGACCGCGACTTTCTTGCGGAACGGCTTTGACGCGATGACGTAGACGTGCAGCGCATTGGGACGGGTCGCCAGCGCCGCCTGCGCGCCGCGGCCGACGAGCACCACCCGGCCTTCCGCGGCGGCTTCCGCGATCACGCGCTCCGTCATGGTCACCAGCGTATCCTCCTCCGTCTCGACCGGGGGGGGGATCGGCGTCTCTCCGGTGCTGATGAACATCTCGGGTGAGGCGACGGCGAGAGTGCGCGCCAGGCGCTCGAGCAGTCCGGGCGCGCGCTCCTCGCGCCGGGCCACCTCGTCATGCGTCAACCCCGCGAGGCGCGCCACCTGATCGACGAACTCATTGTCGATCAGCGTCCATCCCCCCCCCAGACGCTCGACGATCAGGCGCCCGATCTCCGATCCGCCGGACGCGTACTGCCGCGTGATCGTGACGAGCGGCTTCAGGCCGCGGGGGGGGGCTACTGCTGGCGGAGATTTCGTCGGAGATCTCCGATGTTGAGCATCGGGATGCCGCCCTGCGTCGGCACCAGGATCACGAGGTTGTTGCCGGACTTCATGTCGCGCAGCACGTCGAGGTATTGGCGCGTCAGCGCTTCGGGCGTGAGGGTCGTGTTGAGCAGACGCTGCTGCTCGGCCTGCAGCCGCGCGACTTCGACACGGTGGCGCTCCGTCTCCACCTGTTGCTCCTGCGCGATCTTGTTGTTGATCGCCTGCACGACCTGCGCGGGAGGCTGGAGATCGCGCAGGAAGAACGCGGTGACGGTGGCGATCCGGAACGGCGGCCCGCCGGCGCGGGGCTGCGTCACCAGCGCCGAATCGACCAGCGCTTCCATGGTCTGCGCGATCCGCGTCCGCTTGGAGATGTCGTTGATCGAGTACTGCACCATGCCGTCGCGCACGCCCTTGCGGATGGCGTTCCGCACCGCGCTGTGGATTTGGTCTTCGTTGCCGATTTCGGTGTAAATGCGCGGCGACTGTTGCGGATCGATCTGCCAGCGTACCCCCACGTCCACCGTCATGCCCATCTGCTCACTGGAGAGCGCCGCGATCTCCTCGACCTGGTCGCCTGAGAAGGGATACTGCTCCTCGCGCGTGGTATAACGTTCGACCGACGACCACGGCGTCACGATCCGGATCCCCGGCAGCAGCGGCTTGGGATCGACCGTGCCGAACGCGTGCCGCACGCCGACCTCGCCGGCGTTGATGACGACCGTCGTCGATCCGAGCACGGTGATGACGCCGATCGTAATCGCCACGTAGCTGAGGATGCGGAGGATCCCGCCGATCGGGCGGCCGGCGGCGCTATCACCGCGAACCGTGGCCGCGCCAAGCCGAAGGAAGAAGGCTACGCCGAGGAGTACAAGCCCAAAGACGAGTTCGCCCATGGCGACTCCAGATTGAGGAAGGGATCAGGTGAAGAGGTTGGGTCCTGCTCCCGGCCCGGCCGGGCCCTTTCCAAATGGTGGCTTTGGCTCCGAGCGCGCGCGCACATAGCCGAGCTCTTCGCTGCGCGCGATGCGCTTCTCGGCGACCAGCCCTTCCAGCACCAGCTCACACGCCGACACCATCGTGGCGGGATCCTTCTTTCCCGCCAGGCCGACCTGGTCGATCAGGTCGAGCAGGCCGGGGACGACGGTGAAGCCCTTGAGCAGTGCCTCCGAGCGTTCATCGGGCGTGACCTTGAGCGCGCCGCCTTCGTCGAACCAGTGGACGATGTCGTCCACGTTGGCGCCGCCCACCCGGCCTTCGAAGGTGCGGCCCGCCGCGCGCCGAATCAGGTCCTTGGCGATCGTCTCCGAGCCCTGCAGCTCGCCTTCGTACTCGAGCTCGAGCTTGCCGGTGATCGCGGGCAACGCGGCGTAGACGTCGGAGATGCGCGGGACGACGTGCTTCTCCTTCGTCACGATGGTGCGGCGCTCGGCGTTCGACAGCACGTTGTCGAGCACGCTGATCGGCAGGCGCTGCGACACGCCGCTGCGGCGGTCCACGCGCTTGTCCTCGCGCGCCTCGAACGCGATCCGCTCGATCAGCTCCGCCATGAAATCGGGGACACGAATGGATCTTGGACCGCCATTTCTGTCTACCCATGCCTCTTGCTGCGTAATGGCCGACCCCAACTCCACCGTCAGCGGATAATGCGTCGTGATTTCCGAGCCGATGCGGTCCTTGAGCGGCGTGATGATCTTTCCCCGAGCCGTGTAATCCTCCGGGTTCGCCGTGAAGACCAAGGCCACGTCGAGGTTCAGTCGAACGGGATAGCCTTTGATCTGGACGTCGCCTTCCTGCATGATGTTGAAGAGGCCCACCTGAATCTTGCCGGCGAGGTCGGGCAGCTCGTTGATCGCGAAGATGCCGCGATTGGCCCGCGGCAGCAGCCCGAAGTGCATCGTCAGCTCGTCGGACAGGAGATGCCCGCCGCGCGCCGCCTTGATCGGATCGACGTCGCCGATGATATCGGCGATCGTCACGTCCGGCGTCGCGAGCTTTTCGACGAACCGCAGGTCGCGGGACAGCCAGGCGATCGGCGTCTTGTCGCCGCGCTCGCCGATCAGCTCGCGGCCGTACTTGGAGATCGGCTCGAAGGGATCGTCGTTGACCTCGCTCCCCGCGATGAACGGGATCTCTTCATCGAGCAGCGAGACGAGCTGGCGCAGGATGCGGCTCTTTGCCTGCCCGCGCAGTCCGAGGAGAATGAAGTTGTGGCGCGACAGGATCGCGTTGACGAGCTGCGGCAGGACGGTCTCTTCGTACCCCACGATGCCCGGAAACAGCGGCGAGCCGTTCTCGAGCAGGCAGATGAGGTTCTCGCGCATTTCATCTTTGACGGTGCGCTGGCGGCGGGCGGGACTGGCCCACTCCGTCCGCTGCAGCTCACCGAGTGTCGTCGCTTGAGTCATGGCTCGACGTTAAACCCCTCAGCCGGTGCTCTGCAACCCTTGCGCAATGCCGCGCACGCTTGCCAGGAGCGCCCGGAACACTTCGTTGTCCGGCCGCCCCTCGGCGCGCCACCGCTCCAGCAGATCGATCTGCAGCAGGCTCATCGGATCTACGTACGGATTGCGTAACAGAATCGACCGCTGCAGCGCCGGGTCCGAGTCGAGCAGCGCCGCCTCGTGCTTCAGCGCGAGCACGTTCGCCACCGTGCGATCGAACTCCGCCCGAATCACCGGGAAGTACCGCTCGCCCAGCTTCCCGGCGAGACGCGCATAGCGCGCCGCGATGGCGAGATCCGCGGTGCCCAGCACCATCTCCACGTCGTCGATCAGCGCCCGCAGGAACGGCCAGTCACGCATCATGTCATCCAGCTTCGCGCCGTGGCGCTCGGCCGCACGGTCTAGTGCGGTGCCCAGGCCGTACCAGCCCGGCAGTAGATGGCGGCTCTGCGTCCACGCGAACACCCACGGAATCGCGCGCAACTGCTCGATCTCGTTGTGCAGATCACTGGTCGCGGGGGGGGAGGGGCGCGAGGCGGGGCGGCTGCTGATTTCCATGCGCTGGATGACGTCGATCGGCGTCGCCAGCCGGAAATAGTCCACGAACTGCTGGTCGTCATAGACGAGCGCACGGTAGGTCGCCCGGCTGTCGCGCGCGATGGCGTCCATGATCCCGCTCCAATCGGTCTCACGCGCGTCGGGCGCGCGAGGGGGGGGCAGTGCGGTCGCGAGCGCCACCGCGCTCACCGTTTGCTCGAGCGTGCGCATGGCGATGCCGCGCAGCCCGTACTTCGCATTGATGGCCTCGCCCTGCTCCGTCATCCGGAAGCGTCCCCGGACCGAGCCCGCGGGCGCGCTGAGAATGGCGCTGGTGATCTTGCCGCCACCACGGCTGACGGTGCCGCCGCGGCCGTGAAAGAAGGTGAGATCGACACCGCCTGCGCGGTCCGTCGTCTCGACGAGCATTGCTTGCGCTCGCTGCAGCGCCCAGCGCGACGCGCCTATCCCAGCATCCTTGTTGCTGTCGGAGTAGCCGATCATCACCATCTGATGCATGCCTCGCCCGGCGAGGTGCGCCCGGTAGTACGGCTCGGCGAGCAATTCACGCATGACATTGGGTGCTGCCGCCAGATCCGCGACCGTCTCGAACAGCGGCGCGACGTCCAGCGGCACGTGCCCACTGTCAGGGAGGCCGCCCCAACGAGCGAGCGCCAGTACGGTGAGGACGTCGTCCGCTCCCTGCGTCATGCTGATGATGTAGGGTCCCACGGCGCCGGGCCCAAAGCGCGCACGGCACTCGGCGATCGCCTTGAACACCTCGAGAGTTCGTGTGGCCTGGGCGTCAGGCGATCCGGCGGGTGCTTCTTGTTGCTCGAGCACACGCCGCAGCCGCGCGAGGCGGTCGGCCGCGGTGCGGTCGCC
>QHUQ01000079.1 GCA_003221985.1 Gemmatimonadota bacterium
GGCCTGGGTGCTGACGTAGATGTCTCCGCCGGTGTTCACCGGCGCAGGATTGTGATTGAAATAGAGCTGCGCGCCACCACCCTCCTCGTTCTCGAAGTAGGCGGGACCCCCCTCAAACCCCGACGTGTTCACGCCGGCCCCGAGGTTCACCGGCGCCTCCCACCCGAAGTCGTCATGCACGTCTTGTCGGTATGAAACCCAGATGTCACTCGACCCCGCTGCCCCCTGTTGACGACCCGAGGCGAAGAAGAGCCAGTGTTCGTCGCGGGACAGCGCCGGGGAGAAGTCGTTCACCGAACTATTGACGGTGGGCCCCAGACTCACGGCCGTTCCCCACGGACAGCTATCGTCAGCGCAGGCTCGCCGAGACACCCAGATGTTCTGGTCGAAAACACCGTCGTCAGGACGTTCCGGACGGGTGGAGGCAAGGAACAGAGTGAGCCCGTCCTTGGAGAGCGCCGCCTGCTGATCGTTGTAAGGGGACGTATTGATCGTCGGGCCGAGGTTCACCGGCTCGGACCAGGCGGAGAAGCTGGCCGTGTGATCGGCGGAGAATGAGCCTGTGATCTTTCGATCGGCCTCGGTCCCGCATGCGAGGACCAGGGCGAGCGGAGCCAGCGAAACGAGAATGCGGGATGTCGTCGTCATATGTCCTCGTCTGGGTTCATTGCCCGTACGCCGTGGCCTCGTTCGATGGGGAGGAGCGCCCGCCGTCCTTGAGCGCGAATACGAGATACGTGTAGGAGTTGCCGGGGAGAATGTCCCAGGAGTCGCTATAGCTCGTCACGTCGGGTCCCAGGATCGCGATCGTCTCGTAGTAGGGGTAGCACCCGTCCCAGTCGCAATAGGTGAACAGCCGCCACACCTCGTAGCCGTCCTCGACGGCGGAATTGTCCGCCCAGGTGAGGTCGATGACCTCGCCCATTGTGCCGCCGGGTGTCGCTACGAGGTCAGACGGCGCCGCGGGGAGCGTAGTGCAATCCATGTTGGACGCCGGCGAGTCGCCGAGGCTGTTGAACGCAATAACGCGATAGCACAGCGGCTGCTCGCTCGGTTGACCATAGTCATAGAACCAGGTCTCGTCGGCGCCGGCCGTGCCAGCAACGATCCAGCTCCCGCCGCCATTGTTCGAGCGCTCAACGCGGAACCCCGCTTCATTGGTCGCGTTGTCGACCCACGTAACGGTTGCGGAGCTACTGCTTCCAGGAATCGCGTCCGCCCCGGATGGAGTGACCGGCGGCACGGTGGCGACGAACGCGCTGGCGTTGTTCGACGACCCGGACGTGCCGCCGTCCTTCGTCGCGAGCACCTGGTACCAGTACGTGTCGTCCGCCAACCCCGGGTCGCGATAGGCCGTCGCGTTAGCCGGGAGCGTTGCGACGACGACGGGCGTGCCATCCGACGCCCTCCATCTCCGCACCTGGAATCCGTCTTCGACGCTGGAGTTGTCGGTCCAGGCGAGGTCAACATCGGAGCCGGTTGCAGACGCGACGAGACCAGAGGGTGCGGCCGGCAGCGCCGTGCAGTCGACGTTCGAAGCTTCGGAGTTGCCGTAGCCGTTGATCGCGAACACCCGGTAGCAGGCCGGCTGCTCCCCGGCTGGGGGCTGCCAGTCGTCGAACGAAACGCCGTTCGCTCCAGTGCTCCCGAGCGTCGTCCACGGTCCACTGCTCGTCGCCGAGCGCTCCACGCGGAATCCGTTCTCGTCCACCGCATTGTCGGTCCAGCTGACCCGGATCGTGCCCCAGGCGCTGGGCGCTGCGCTGATGTTCGACGGAGCGGCGGGGACCGGCAGGCCTGGGGTTGTCGCGCATGCCGCGTTGGAGAAATCGGAGTAGGCGCGGACCTTTCCACTCTGTCCCAGGTTTGAGAAGGCCCGCACTTTGTAGCAGTACTGCGTGGACGCTTCGAGACCGTCGTTGCCCCCCTGTGTGGTGTTCGGCCACGGGTAGGTCGTGAACAGGGTGAACGTGCCTGTCGGCCCTGTCGTCGAGCGGTACACCTCGAAGCCGTTCTCGTTTGTCGCGTTGTCCTGCCAGGCCAACCAGATCTGGTGGTACGAAGCGGCAGAGGCGGTGAGGTCGCTTGGCGCGGCGACGGTCGACCCCCCCCTCGACGCCGAAAAGGAGGGGCTGAGCGGATCTGGGTCGTCGCACGCGCTGAGCAGCGCAGCGAGCGTCACGCAGATGGACAGCGAACGCCAGTGGACGACGGTCATGGCAACCTCCCGAAATGCGGCGCGCTCTGTTGATACCGCGGGCGATGTACGGCGTGGAACGTTGACGCTCGCGTGATACGGACGATCCCGGCGATCTTGCTCAGCGACGATTCCGGGGCCCGCGAGGAATGGGCTTTAAGAAAGGTGGCTCAGCGCCCTCTTACGAGGGTGAACCCAGCCCAGTAAAACGGATGCGCTGTCCCGGCGTCACGCGCGGTGGCCCTTTGAGCAAGCGCGAGAGCCTCGGCCTCCGAGCGGCCAGCGGCCAGCTCCTTGTAGAACCGCTCCATCAGCCGCGCCGTCGCGACATCGGCCACCGGCCAGAGCGTTGCCAACACGTTCGACGCGCCGGCGTAGAGAAACCCCTGCACCAGCCCCACCCAGTCGTCACCCGGGGGTACGTCGGCCAGCGCCCCGCCGCCGACGCCGGTCTGACACGCGCTGAGCACCAGCAGGCGCGCGTGGAGCGTGAGGCCGAACACTTCGTGAACTTCGAGTCGCCCGTCCTCTCCACCGCCCGCACCGAGTTCGACGTACGAGAAGAGCGGGTTGTGCTTGTTCAGCACGCCGTACGTGGCGAGATGAACGATCTCCTGCTCGGGGGCGAGCGTGCGAAACGCGGGTCCCGGAGGCGCAGCCAAACCGAGGCTGAGGGCACGTACTCGATGACGTAGCGCTCGATTAAGAGTTGTTCTCGTTGCCCCGGTACAACCAGCGTTGCGAAGGGGAGGTAGTGGAGCTCGGCGTGCGGCGCGATGACGAGCCGCCGCTTGCCTGCGAGCAGGCCGCTCGCGTGCACCGGCGCGACCAACAGCCGATACAGCCGTCGGAGCGACGGCCGCCAGGCGCGCTGCGCGGCCCGAGGCCCCGCCCCCGCCGTCGGGCTCCCGAGCGTGCCACGCGCGAAGTCCACCAACCCGGCGAGCGTGCTATGGGTCACGTTCACGTCGAACGCGGCCAGGCTGTCCCGCGTGACGACGAAAACGACTGTTGTCGAGTCGCCCACGAGATACTCGAGGAGCGCCTCGTCTGGCGCGAGCGCGGCCTTGATGGCGCTTGCGGGTGCGATCTCCCCTCGGACCAGCGCCGCGTAGGCCGGGTTGGCCTCGCGCATCTCGAGCAGCAGGGTGGCGTACTCCTCTTGCGCACGGGCCAGCGCCTCAGCGGCAGCGGTGTTCGCGGTTTCCACGGCCGCCGGGTCACGCAGCCCACGATCCGCCCCGCCTCCCAGAGTGTCGAGCTGCTGCGTCAGCTCTGCGATCTTGCGACGGAGATCATGCTCCCGGCCGGCAAGGGATCCCCCGGAAACGGCCGTCGCGGGGCGCGCCCGCGCCAAGAGCTCGAGCATCTGCCGCGCGCGCAGCCGCTCGCTCACGTCGAGCGCCGCCTCCGTTTGCCCCCGCGCCCGTTCGACGAGCGCGAGGTCGATGTACACGTCCCACTTGTCCGCGCGGAACGCGGAGCGGCGTTCCTCGAGCACCACACGTCCGGAGACCCGCTCGATTTGCGCGATGGCCGTCTGCAGTTCCGTAACCGCATCACTGACAGCGCGACGCCGTCGCAGAGCGCCAGCCAGCCCCGCATGCAGACGCCACGCATTGACTGCCGGCAGAGTGCCGAGGCGGGTGATAGCGTGCTCGTAAAGCGATTCCGCCGCGAGCGCGCGTCCTGCATTCACCTCGAGATTGCCGAGCTCTGCCAGCGCATCGGCTTCGTCGTCGGCCGAGCCCAACGAGCGCAGCGTGTCAATCGCCTCTCGAAAGGCCCGGCGTGCCGCCGTGGTGTCCCCGCCCCGCCAGGCTGCCTCGCCCAGCTGAACGCGGGCCAACGCGTCGTTGTGGATGCCAAAGTCGCCCCGCTGCAGCAGCCGCTCCATGGTGAGTTGGGCGTCGCGGTAGCTTCCCCGCCTCACGAGCACCTCGGCCATCCCAAGCTGCGCCCGATTCCGCGTCAGTACCTCATCTGCTCCCGCGTCGGGCGGGAGGCGCTGGGCGCGCGCGTATTCCCGTTCGGCTTCGGCCAATCGGTTGAACCTGAATGCGAGGTGGCCCCTGGCCAATGCGAGCCTGGGCTCCCATGCCGCACCCCCGTGCAAGTTGCGCGCGAGTGCTTCGGCCCGGTCCAGCTCAGTATCAGCACCTTGGAGGTCCCCCATGTCGGAACGGGCGTCCGAGACCAGTACTCGAACGTCGATCTCGGTGTTCACGGGACCTGTGCGCTGCAAGATCCCGACAGCCTCCGAGAGCGCGGTGAGGGCCGCCGGATAATCCCCGCGAGCCATCGCCAGCCGTCCGAGGTTGCTGAGCACGAGCGCTGCGCCCGGCTGGTCCGCGAGTTCCCGATCGATCGTGAGCGCCTCGCCATAGCGCGCGCCGGACTCGGCGTAGTCGCCGGCCCGCATCGCGAGGGTTCCGAGGTTGTTGAGGATTATCGCGGCACCACGGCGATTGCCGGCGCTACGGTACGCGGCTAGCGCCGCCTCGAAAGCGCGTCGCGCGCCGGCCAAATCGCCTCGCTTCGTGGCGACGATCGCGAGAATGTTCTGGTTGAACGCGACGCCTTGCGGATTCCCAACCCGTTCGTACATCACCCTGCCTTGGGTCAATAGCTCCGCCGCGCGTCCGTAGTCGCCGCGTCGCTGTTTAACGTCCCCCTGTCGGGTGATGACGCGCCCCAACGTGCCGTAGTCGCCGATCCGCTCGGCCAGGTCACGGGAGCGCGTCAAATACGCTTCCGCACTGTCATGCTGCTGGGCGTCGAGGAAGCCGCCACCGATCTCGCCCAAAGCTCTCGCGATCCCGGCGGAGTCGGCCAGACCCTCGTACAGTCGCAGGCTCTCCCGCCACGCGCGCATCGCGGCATCGAGCCCCGCGCTCCGCATCGCATCGTTTCCCGCGCTCAAGAGACTGTCCGCGGTGACATTCGCCCGTCGGTCGGGGGGTGCCAACGAGCGGAAGCGGCTGACCTTGCGGACGTAGAACGAGTCGCGCCACGCGACGAGCCAGGCGCTCGCGAGCCGCTCCGCGGCGGTGAGCGGCGTGACTCGAACGGAATCCTCGCGGCCGCCGGCTGCGGCGAGGAGTTGGCGCAACGCCCCGGGCACATCATACGACCGGTGCCGGACCCGCTCCACCAGGACCGAATCGGGCGCCGACGAGACCCACCGCTTCCACTCGGTTTGCGCCTCGACCTTCCAGAAGTACGTCGCGAGATGCGACAACCCGACCGAGTCGGGCAGCGCCACCAATGTGTCTGTGGTCTCTGTGGTCCATAGGACGTCACCCTCGTCGGTATACAATCTCAAGCGGTACCGGTCGGATCGCGGCACGCCAGACCAGACGAACTGGTCCACGCGCGCAACGAGTCCGCGCGGCGCGGCCAATAGGGGCGCGTGAATGCTCGTATCACGTGGCTCCCGGAGCCCCGGCGACGAGTTCTCACCGCCGCCGCGCGGCACGAGCAACAACACGAGCGCCGCCGCCGCCGCGAGACCCAACGGTAGCGACCAGCGACGCCAGCGGCGCTCCGGTGTTGGATCCATCACGGTCGTTTCGGCGGCGAGGCGACTTGTCGCTTTGACGACGGATCGACAGCGGGCGCATAACAGGAGGTGAGCGACCGCACGTTCTCGCGCGCCGGCGTCGAGTCGCCCGTCAACGAAATCCGCGACAACGAGCTCATCCAGGCAGTCCGGTGTTTCGGTGCGGCGGTCCAGCACGGCGTCGCCGCGCAGCAGTCCCGCGGTTTCCTGTACCTGCTCGATCTCGCTGCGGCACGTTGGGCAGGTCGCCACATGGTCGGCGGTCGCCGCGTCCTGTGCGCCGAGCGCATAGGGCACCAGGAGTTCGGGCGCGGGGTGGTTGGCGGTCACACGCCTCCCCGTAATGATTTCGAGCATCGTGGCCGTGATACGGACGCCACGGGCTGGTCTGCTCGCCCGCACTTCACAGGTCGCCTCCGCGAATGCCGGACTGCGCGAGGTGAGTGCGAACCGCACCCAGGGCGCGATAGACCCGATTGTAGACCGTCTTCGCGTTGGGATATCCGAGAACGTGCGCCACCTCTTCCGCCGGCATCTCATCCACCACGTACAGCTGCACAGCGAGGCGATCTTCGGGAGGCAGCCCGTCCAGCGCCCGAGCCAGCAGTACGCGTTGTTCGGCGGCCACCGCCGGATCGGACGGCGCATCGGGAAGTGACGGTGGAGGAACTGCGAGCTGGCCGGCGATATCGCCGTGCGGACTGCGGCGGACCGCCCGGTACGTGCCGTTCAGCTCGCCGAGAAACTCACCGAACGCGAGGTGTGGCGCGTCTCCGGACCGGAGCAGCTCGTAGGCTTCGACATGGGATCGGCCATCGACGAACACATACTCGAAGATGCGCTGCTGGAGTGGAGGCAACGCAGCCGCGACGGTCGAAAGGCGGGGACGGCCGTCGCGACGGCGGAACCAGTCGATCGTGATGTTGTGAACGACAGTATAGAGGAAGGTCGAGAGCTGGCGCTCCGGCTCCCAGCGGGCTGCGCACCGCCGCAGCCGTGCAAAATCATTTTCGCGCAGCACTTCGCACACGCGGGCGAACACGTCCATCACGTCATCAGGCTCGCCCGTGAAGTGGCGGATCGCGCCGAAGATCAGACGGCGGTAGCGCTCGACGAAATAATCCCAAGCGCGTTCCGGGTCACCTGTTTCGAGCGGAGCGATCCACGATTCGACCATCGTCCCTCGGTCCGACCAACGCGCCGGATATAGCGTTGGGAACGGCGACGGTCAACTTCGACGCAACCGAATGTGCCTGCCCGCGATGAAATGGTGATGCGTGTCACCCGTCGCGACTCAGTTTTGTAATGTGGCCTACGAGTCGGTCTTGGTGGTTCTCGCAACCGGTGGCGCGAGCCTCGAACGTGACGCGCTCGACGCGTTGCCGGAGACCACCGTCACATGGTCACGCATAGAACGGGAGGGTCGGGTGGCGTGTCTCGCTGCCCGCGTCTGCCATCCGGACCCCGTTTCCGAATTCCGAGTCAGGGTCCGGCAATGGGCTGCGCCCCGAGGATGGGGCGTCACTGTTGCGCCGTGCGGCCAGCATTGCTAAGATAAGTCACATGCTTGACTTGGGAGCCCCACCCGCTGGAAATGGCGTTGACACCCCACGGCTCCCGTCGTCTCCGTCATCGCGGCGCTCCGTATTAGCGCGCTGGTTCGACAGTTGGATGCGATCGCTCGGCATGGCGCTCGTGCTCTTCCTCATCATTCGCACGTTTCTTCTCGAAGCATTTCAAATCCCCTCCGGCAGCATGGAACGCACCCTCCTGGCGGGGGATTTTTTGTTCGTGAACAAGGCGGTGTACGGGGCGCAGATTCCCGGCACCAACGCGCGCCTGCCCGGCTTCAACACGCCGCACCGCGGCGACGTCATCGTCTTCGCCTACCCGAAAGATCCGACGCTGAGCTACGTGAAGCGCGTCATCGGTAGTCCAGGCGACGTCGTGGAGATGCGGCTGGGGCAGGTGTACGTGAACGGCCGCGCACTGGAAGAGCCGTACGTGCAGCGCGTGGATCCGCTGCACGACGGATTCGATCCCGAGTTCAACTGGCAACGCGAGTATCTGGTGCGGTGCTCCGACGAGCAGCGGCGCCGCTATCATCCCACGCGCGATACGTGGGGTCCGTTGCGCGTCCCGATGGACAAGTATTTCGTGCTGGGCGATAACCGCGACAATTCCGCGGATTCACGCTATTGGGGTTTTGTGGACGCGAGCGCGGTGAAGGGCCGCCCGCTCGTCGTCTATTTCAGTTATGACCGGGGCACACGTGATGTGCTTCCCTGGCTGACGGACATTCGCTGGAGCCGGCTCGGTTCGCTGATTCGCTAGGGTGGTGCAACCCCGTCGAGGAGTGACCATTCCATGCAATTGAATACGGCGAAGCGCGCATCATTTGACGAGGGATCTCTGGATCAGTATCTGCGGGAAATCAGCCAGTATCCGCTGATCACACGGGAGGAAGAAGTCACCCTCGCGCAGCGGATCAAACAACAGGATCCCGAGGCTCTGGACAAGCTGGTCCGCTCCAACCTGCGTTTCGTCGTGTCGGTCGCCAAGAAATACCAGAACCAAGGCGTCTCCCTCTCCGACCTGATCAACGAGGGCAACCTCGGCCTGATCCGCGCCGCGCACAAGTTCGACGAGACCAAGGGCATCAAGTTCATCTCCTACGCCGTGTGGTGGATCCGCCAGGCGATCCTTCAGGCGCTCGCGGAACAGTCGCGCATCGTGCGCGTGCCGCTGAACCGCGCCGGCACGCTGCATCGCATCGGCAAGCGCTCGGCGTCGCTGCTCCAGGAGCTGGGCCGCGAGCCGACCGTCGAAGAGATCGCCGAGGGGATGGACATCTCGGAGGAAGAAGTCGCCAAGACGCTGTCGATCTCGCAGGCGCATCTGTCGCTCGACGCGCCGCTCACGCCGGGCGAAGACAACAAGCTGCTGGACTACCTGCCCGATACCACCAATCCCGGTCCCGATGACGAGATTTTCGAGCACGCGCTCACCGAATCGATCGAATCGGTGCTGGCGACCCTGAAGGAGCGCGAAGCCAGAATCCTCAGGCTGTACTTCGGGCTGGAAGGCCAGGAGCCGATGACGCTCGAGGAGATCGGCTCGCAGCTCGGCATCACGCGCGAGCGGGTGCGGCAGCTGAAGGAGAAGGCGCTGGCGCGGCTCCGGCACGTCTCCAGAGCCCGAGCGCTGGAAAGCTTCCTTTCCTAAAAACGGAGCACGGAGCACGGAGCAGTTTGCTCCCTGCTCCGTGCTCCGTGCGTAGTTTATATTCCCTCGCCTATGGCCTCTCAAGCATCGTTCGATATTTCGACCGGCGCGGATCTTCAGGAAGTCGACAACGCCGTCAATCAAGCCACCAAAGAAATCATCCAGCGCTACGACTTCAAAGGCTCCAAGGCCTCGCTGAGCTTTGACCGTGCCAAAGCCCTGCTGGTGCTCATTGCCGATGACGATTTCAAAATGAAAGCGCTGTTCGACGTGCTCCAGTCCAAGATGATCAAGCGCGGCGTGCCGGTGAAAAACATGGAGCTCGGCGATGTCACCCCGGCGGCCAACGACACCGTGCGGCGCGAGATCAAGCTCACGCAGGGCATCCCGCAGGAGAAAGCCAAGGCGATCGTCAAGGCGATCAAGGACAAAAAGTTCAAGAAAGCCCAGGCGTCGATTCAGGGCGAAGAGATCCGGGTGCAGGCGCCGTCGAAGGACGAGCTGCAGGAAGTCATCGCCTTCCTGCGCGCGCAGGACTTCGGCATCGAGCTCAAGTTCGGGAACTACCGCGGATGAAGCTCGGCGTCATCTCCCTCGGCTGCGACAAGGCCACGGTGGACTCCGAGCGGCTCGTCGGCGAGCTGGTCGGACACGGCGCCGTCGTCACTCCGGAGCTCCCGTCGGCCGACGTCATTCTGATCAACACCTGCGGCTTCATCGACGCCGCGAAGCAGGAATCGATCGATGCGATGCTCGAAGCCGCGAAGCTGAAGGACGGGGGCGTCAAGGCGGTCGTGGCGGTCGGGTGTCTGGTGCGAGCTGGCGCAACGCGGTCTCATCGAGGATCCCGTCGCAGCGCACCCCGGCGTGCGTCAGTTCCTCGGGCGTCAGTCGCATGTGCGCTATCTCAAGATCTCCGAAGGCTGCGATCACACCTGCGCCTTCTGCGCGATCCCGCTGATGCGCGGCAAGCACCGCTCCGAGCCGCTCGCCCGCCTGATCCGCGAAGCGCAACAGCTCGAGGCGCAGGGCGCCAAGGAGATCAACCTCGTCGCCCAGGACCTTGGTCACTGGGGCCGGGATTTAGGAGTCGGGAGCCCGAAACTGCCTGATCTGCTCGAGGCATTGCTGCGGGAGACCTCCGTGCCCTGGTTCCGGCTGCTCTACGTCTACTCGGCCGGGATCACTGAACGGCTGGTGGAGTTGATGGCGCGGGAATCCCGCATCGTGCCCTACATCGACATGCCGATTCAGCATGCCAGCGATCGCATGCTCGAACGGATGCGGCGTCCCGAGCGCCTGCGGACGCTGCGGGAAAAGCTCGCCTGGCTGCGCGGCGCCATCCCCGATCTCGCCATCCGCACGACTTGTCTGGTGGGATTTCCCGGCGAAACGGAAGACGAGTTCCGGGCGCTGCTCGCATTTCTCGAAGAAGCACAGTTCGACCGCATGGGCGCGTTTGCCTATTCGCCACAGGAGGGGACGAGGGCTTTTAACTACGAAGACGACGTCGAGGACGGCGTCAAGAAAGAGCGTCTAGAAGAAATCGTCGAGGTACAGCGTGCCATCTCGGCTGAACGGCTGGAGCGTTTTGTCGGGCGCGAGGTCGAGGTGCTCGTCGACCGGCCCCACGAGGAGATGGGCACACAGGTCGGGCGCGTGCAGTGGCAGGCGGACGACGTCGATGGCGTGACGTATCTGGAGCGGGGCGGGTGGGCGCAACCGGGCGGCTTCGTGCGCGCCCGCATCACCGCGAGCGAGGACTACGATTTCCAGGCGGCCGCGCTGACGTGAAGCGGACGAGCGAGCTCTTTGACCGGGCGAAACGGGTGTTGCCCGGTGGCGTGAATTCACCCGTGCGGGCGTTCCGCGCAGTCGGCGGGACGCCTTTTTTCGTCGCGCACGCCGCCGGCGCGCGACTCAGCGACGTCGACGGCAACAGCTACGTCGATTACGTCTGCTCCTGGGGCCCGCTGATCCTCGGCCACGCCCATCCCGCCGTGCTCGACGCGGTGCGGGAGGCGGCGGAGCGCGGCTGGACCTACGGCGCGCCGTGCGCGGCGGAGGTGGAGCTGGCCGAGGAAGTCCGGCGGCGCATGCCGTTGCTCGAGATGATGCGGTTCGTGAACAGCGGCACGGAAGCCACGATGGCGGCGGTGCGACTCGCGCGCGCCGCAACGGGCCGGGAATTGATCGTCAAGTTCGAAGGCTGCTATCACGGCCACGCCGACGGCTTCCTGGTCAAGGCGGGCTCGGGCGTCGCGACGCTGGGACTGCCCGACAGCCCGGGCGTGCCGGCGGCACTCGCGGGCCTCACGCTGACGGCGCCATTCAACGAGGCCGAGGCGGTCGCGGGTCTCTTCAAGCGGCACGGCGATCGGATCGCCGCCGTCATCGTCGAGCCGTACGTCGGCAACGCAGGATTCATCGCGCCGCAGCCCGGGTTTCACATTGCGCTGCGATCGCTGTGTGACCGGCACGGCGCGCTGCTGATCTTTGATGAAGTCATGACCGGATTCCGGGTAGCGGCCGGTGGCGCGCAGGAGCGTCTCCGCATCAGACCCGATCTGACGGCGCTGGGCAAAATCGTGGGCGGCGGATTCCCGGTCGGGGTGTATGGCGGCCGAGCCGACTTGATGAAGCGCGTGGCGCCGGAGGGACCGGTGTACCAAGCGGGGACGCTGTCGGGGAATCCGGTGGCGATGGCGGCCGGTCTCGCGACGCTGCGGGAGACCAGCCGGCCGCGGTTCTACGACGAACTGGAGAAGATGACCGCGCGGCTCACCGAGGGACTCAAGGCCAGCGCCGAACGCCACGCGTCTTCCTCGCGCCGTCGGCGTTCGAGGCCGGTTTTGTCTCGAGCGCGCACACCGCGGCGGACATCGATTTCACCCTGCGGGAGCTGGATGCGGCGCTGGGCGAAGCAGCTCGCTAGCCTCGTCCTGCTCGCCGCCGCGGGATGCGCGCGGCCGTCGCACGGACCGGCGCCCGTCAGCGGCGAACCGGAGCTGCGTATCGGTCTCGCGGTCGGACTTCCGAACGCGTCGATCGGGGGGGGCCCTGAGAGCGGCGAGCTGTTCGTCAGCGAGGCGGCGAGCGGCGTAGCGGTGGGATCGGTACCGGCCGGCGTGCGCTGGGTCGTGCTGCCCGATTCCGCCGACGCTTCGCGCCTGCGGCTGCTGCGACCGGACAGCACGCGCACCGAGCCGCTGCGCGGCATCGCGGTCGTCAACGTCACCGAGAATCGCTTCGTGGTGGCCAACGGCCGGCGCTACCGCGGCCGGATCAACATCACGTCGAGCCGAGCCGGTCTCACGGTCGTGAATCGCGTCAATGTCGAGAGCTACATCGCGGGCGTCGTTGGACCCGAGATCGGCCCCCGCCGGCCCGATGAGCTCGCGGCCGTGCTCGCGCAAGCCGTCGTGTCACGCAGCTTCGCGATCAAGAACCGCGGCCGCTGGGAAGCCTTCGACTTCGACGCATATGCCGACACGCGCGACCAGGTCTACCTCGGCGTCGCGGTGGAATCGGAGCAAGTCTGGGACGCCGTGCGCCGAACGGCGGGGCAGGTGCTCACGTATCAGGGGGACGTCATCGACGCCTATTTCCATTCGACGTGTGGATTCAGCACCGCCGGAATCGAGGAGGCGTTTGCGACCGTCCGAGCCCGTCCCTACTTGCGACCTGTGTCCGATGATCGGGGTGGTGGCCACTATTACTGTGACATTTCACCGCGATTTCGCTGGCGCGAAGAATGGGACGGCTCCAAGCTGCGCGCTATATTGTCGCGAACGCTGCCCACCGTGACGCCGTTGTCGGGCGACGGGTTGCAACGGATCACCGATGTCACGGTGAGCCGGACGACAAAATCGGGGCGGGTCGGCGAGCTGCGGATCGTGTTCGAGCGGGGCGACATTCGCATTCCGGGGCCCGATGTCCGCTCGGTGTTGCGGCCCGACGCCGACCGGATGCTGTCGAGCGCCGCGTTTCAGTTGACGGTCACGAAAGCCGGCGGCCAGGTCACGCGGCTCGTCGCAGCGGGCGCGGGATCGGGACACGCCGTGGGCATGTGCCAGTGGGGAGCGATCGGCCGAGCCCGCGCGGGCCAGGATTATCGCTCCATCCTAACCACCTATTTCCCTGGAACGAAAATTGAACGGATCTACTAGGGCGGTTGGGCGGTTGGGCGGTTGGGCGGTTAGAATTGCCGCCATTCTCGCGCTCCTGCTAACCGCCGAACCGCCAAACCGCTTAACCGCCCAAGGCGTTCTCAACCAGTTCTCGTACGACAACCTGCGCTTCTCCGGCATTCAGGCCGACTTAGGGGTGCTGGGCGCGTCGGAGCTCACCGGAGCCACGGTGGGCGGGCTGCGAGTGGACTATGGCCGCATCGCGCCCCGCGTTCGCCTGCTGCTGGGCCTTTCCTACTTTCATTCCCAACTCGACCAGCAGGCACGCGACCGGTTCGAGCGGCGGCTCGATAGCATCGTGAATCCATCCACGCCCGATAGCATCAATCTCGGCCGCATCTCAGTCAGCGACATCATCGGCGACGTCGATTTCCAGTACGTCCTTCCCCAGGGGCACGGGGTCACCGCGTACCTCGGCACGGGCGTGAGCATCCATCTCCGCAACGGCGGCGGTGCCGCGATCAACGGCACGTTCGTGGAAGACGCCCTCGACGTGATCACCGCGGGGCTGAATGGCACGATGGGCTTCGAGTTCAACCTGTCGCGCGCGTGGCAATTCAGCATCGATGGGCGCGGCATGCTGTCGAGCGGCCTGAAAACCGTGAGCCTGCGGACCGGGATCATGTACCGCTTTCGAGAGAGCAGGGAGCAGGGAGCACGGAGCAGGTGAACGATCCGATCCGCGTCGGCGTGCTTGGCGCGGGCGCGATCGCGCAGGTCGCCCATTTGCCGGTGCTGCGGCGGCTGCCCGGCGTCGAGGTCGCGGCGATCTGCGACAACGACGTCAGCAAAGCGCAGGCGCTGGCTGCGCGCTTCGAGGTCAAGGATACGTACGACGACATCGAAGAGGTGCTGCGCTACGCCCACGTCGACGTCGTCGTGATCTGCACCCCCAATCACCTGCACGAAATTCACGTCACCGCGGCATTGGCGGCGGGAGTGCACGTGCTGTGCGAGCGGCCGCTCGCGCTGACCCTGGCGGGGGTCGAGCGCGCCCTCGCCGCGAGCGACAAGTACGGCAAGCGCGTGATGGTGGGGATGAATCACCGCTTTCGCTCCGACGTGCAGGCGGTGCGCGGCTTCCTCGCCGGCGGCGACCTGGGCGGGCTGCAGGCGGTGCGCGGCGGCTGGTACACGTTCCAGCCCAGCCGGCAGCTGCTCGGGTGGCGGTTGCGACGCGAACAGGCCGGCGGCGGAGCCGTGCTCGATCTCGGGCTGCCGCTCGTCGACCTCGGGATGTGGCTGGCCGGCTGGCCCGCCCCCAAGCGGATCTCCGCCCATCTGACTCGACCCGCGAAGGATGCCGTCGAGGACATGGGCTCGGCGCTGATCGTGTGCGAAAACGGCGTGTCGATCACCATGGACGTGAGCTGGCGCCACCTGGGCGAGGGTGAGCGCTTCTGGTTCGACATCGTCGGCGCCAAGGGCTCCGCGATGATTCAGCCGCTGCGCATCTTCAAGGAGCAGCACGGCGCCGCGGTCGACGTCACGCCCACCGGAGCGACGGGGCGCGAGACGCAGTTCATTCAGTCCTACCGCGCGGAGTGGATGTACTTCCTGGCGGTGATCAAGGGGGACGTGAATGCGCCGCCACCCCGCGATCAGCTCGCCCTGCAGCGCGTGATCGACGCGATCTATCGCTCGGCCGACGAAGGGCGCGACGTATTGCTGTGAGCCGGCGTCAGGTCGCAGTGCTCGTCGCGTTGGGCGCGATCGCGCTCACCGCCAGCTATCCCCCGTTCCCGCTGCCGTTCCTCAGCTTCTTCGCGATCACCCCTGCCGTGCTGCTCATCCGGCAGGCGGTGACCGATGCCAATCCCCGCACCGCATTTCGCTGGGGCTGGTGGTACGGCCTCGTCAGCAACGCGCTGGTGCTCTACTGGATGGTCGTCGCCCTGTGGCATTTCACGCCGCTGTCGGCGCTCGGCTATCTCGCGACGCTCGCCGTGCTCGGCCTGCTCACGGGGGTGATGTTCTGGTTCGTCGTCCGGATTCGATTGGCGGCGCCTGCGGTGCCGCTGCTGCTCGTCCTGCCCGTCGCCTGGACCGCGCTCGAGTGGCTCATCGGGCATCTCGGCGACGTTCGCTTTCCCTGGCTGGGGCTCGGCACCTCGCTCGCCGACGCGCCGGTGCTCGTTCAGTGGGCGGACATCGCGGGCGCCCGCGGCGTGACGTTGTGGCTGGCGTGGTGCAACGTGGCCATCGTCGAAGCCGCTACAGACGTGCGTCGTACGTCGTACGTCGTGCGTGGGTACGCCAGCGTGCTGGTCACGGTGCTACTCGCGCTGGCGTACGGAGCGTGGCGCGTCAGGACGCTGCCGTATCGCGAGCTGGGCATCGCGGGACTCGTCCAGCCCAACGAGAGATTCGACGAGAAGGGCGATCCGGCACACGCCGACAGCGTCGTCGGCACGTTGATCGAAGGCACCCGGCAGCTCATGAACGAATTCCCGCGGCCACGATTGATCATCTGGCCGGAAGCGGCGATTCCCGATTTTCTGTGGCGGCGGCCGAGCTGGGTGAATCGGATTACGAATCTGGTGCGCGAAGGTCACGTCCCGATTTTCACCGGCGTCGTGTGGGCCGATCCGACGTGGCGCAGCCGGCTCGATCCGTACTACAACGCGGCCATTTTTATTGATACGACGGGGAACTGGCGCCCCTATCCCGTCTATGCAAAGCACTACCTCGTGCCCGTGACCGAGCGCGTGCCGTTCGTACCGGTCGGCGTCTTCCGCGCCGTTCCCGGCCTCCGGAATTGGTCCGGGGGGTTCTCCCCAGGTCGCGATCTGCCGCTGTACACGTCCGAGTTGGGCCGCTTCGGCGTCATCGTCTGCTATGAGTCGGCGTTCGAGGAGTTGCCGCGCAAATATCGCGCGTTGGGCGCCAACTTTTTGGTCAACATCACCAATGATGCATGGTTCGGGGAAAGCACCGCGCCGCGGCAACATGCATCGCATCTGATCCTGCGCGCGATCGAGACGCGCATGGGCGTGGCGCGCGCCGCGAATTCGGGAATCTCCGAATTCGTGGACCCGATGGGCCGCACGTACCAGGCGACCAGGCTCGATACACGCACATTTGTCGCCGGCGTGATTCGGACCACGGACGTGATCCCGCTGTACGTACAGTTGGGGGATTGGGTGGGCACCCTGGTCGTCGCGCTCACCCTCACCGGCATCGCCTTTCTCGTCAAACGCCGCTTCCGCCCATGACCCGCGTCGGTGTCGACGTCGGCGGGACCTTCACCGATCTCGTCGCACTCAGACCCGACGGCGGAATCGAAATCCGAAAGGTGGCCAGCACGCCGGCGGACCCGAGCATCGGCTTGTTCCGAGCGATCGATGCTTTGGGGACGAGGGACGGGGGAGGGGGGACGGGGCACTCGTTTCCACCCGTCCCTCGTCCCCCGTCCCCCGTCCCCATCGACGTTCTCGTCCATGGTACGACCGTGGCGACGAACGCGCTGCTGGAGCGCCGCGGCGCGCGCCTCGTGCTGGTGACCACGGCGGGGTTCGAAGATCTGCTCTGGCTGAGGCGTCAGGATCGGGCCGCGTTGTACGACCTGGCGCGCGACTATCCCGCTCCGCTCGTCGCGCGATCGCACGTCATCGGCGTCGAAGAGCGCATGGGACCGGATGGAGTGATCCAGGCGCTGTCGGACGGCGAAATGGCGCGCGTCACCGCCGCCGTCCGCGCCCTCGCGCCGGAAGCGATCGCCATCGCGTTCCTGTTCGCGTTTCGCCATTTCGAGCACGAGCGCAAGCTGACCGCCGCGCTGCGCGCAGCGTTACCCGACATCCCGATCGCGGCGAGTCACGAGGTTTTGCCGGTGTTCCGCGAATACGAGCGCACCAGCACGACCGTCGCCGAGGCCTACTTGAGGCCGAAGGTCGGTGCGTACGTCGCGAAAACCGCGGCGCTGAGTGAGAAGCACGGGGTGAAGTCCCTCCGCATCATGACGTCGGGCGGTGGTACGCTGGGTCCCGAGCAGGCAGCGCGTCGGGCCGCCAGCCTGGCGCTCTCGGGGCCCGCCGGCGGCGTCGTGGGCGCTCGACTGGTCGGTGCAACAGTCGATGCGCGCGACCTGCTCACACTCGACATGGGTGGTACGAGCGCCGACGCCAGCCTGGTCAGTGGCGGGGTCGCCCTCACCGAAGGCGCGGCAGCCATCGCGGGGGTGCCGCTCGCATTACCCGCCATTCTCATCGAGACGGTCAGTGCGGGCGGCGGCAGCATTGCGTCGCTCGATGAAGGGGGCGCCCTCCGCGTTGGCCCGCGCAGTGCCGGCGCGGAGCCGGGACCGGCGTGCTATGGCCGAGGCGGAAGCGAACCCACCGTTACCGACGCCTGCCTGGTGCTTGGCTGGCTGGATCCCGAGTATCCGCTCGCGGACTCGGTGCGACTGGATCGTGCGGCCGCGGAGCGCGCCCTCGCGACGCTGGGTGACGCTACGACGATGGCGGCCGGAATCGTCCAGGTCGCGACAGCGGTCATGTCGCGCGCGCTGAAGCGCGTCAGCGTGGCGCGCGGCATCGATCCCCGTGGCATGACGTTGCTGCCGTTCGGCGGGGCAGGCGCGTTGTTCGGCTGTGCGCTCGCCGATGCGCTGGGGATGTCCCGCGTCGTGGTTCCGCCGCATCCCGGCGTGTTGAGCGCGCTGGGACTCGCCGCGGCGCCGGAGCGCGTGGATGTGGTGGCGTCGTTGCACCGCGCGCTGCACGAGCTGAAGAACGGCGATCTCGCCACGGCCTTCCAGCCGCTCGACGACGCCGCGTCTGCGGCGCTTCCTAATGCCGAGCTGACACGCTTCATCGATTGTCGCTTCGCCGGTCAGGGTTACGAGGTGACCGTTCCGGCGCCGCGTGACGATCCCGCGCGAGGGGCGGCGAAGGGGCGGCGAATGATTGTCACGCGCGATGGCAAGCGGGTGCATGGCGACGTGTGGCCCTTGGGGGACATGCCCGCAGGCCTTGAGCTCAAAGGTCCGGCTGTTCTGGCGGGCTCTGATGCGACCGGCCTCATTGAGCCGGGATGGCGCGGTGTCGTGCACGAATCGGGCGCCGTGATTCTGGAGCGGGGGGGCGGGGGCGCATGAAACTCGACGCCGTCGGGCTGGAGGTCATGTCGCACGCCTTTGCGTCGATCGCGGAGGAAATGGGACTCGTGCTGGTGCACAGCGCGCTGTCGCCCAACATTCGCGAGCGGCGCGACGCGTCGGCGGCGTTGTTCGACTCGGGCGGCGAGATGATCGCGCAGGCGGCGCACATCCCCGTGCATCTGGGTGCGTTGGCCGACGCCGTCGCGGCGGTGCGGGGCCTGGACCCGCCCCCCAACGAGCTCTTTTTGCTCAACGATCCGTTTGCCGGCGGCAGCCATCTTCCCGACCTCACGCTCATCGGCGCAATCGACATCGACGGACGCGTCGGCGGCTACAGCGTCGTCCGCGCGCATCACTCGGATATCGGTGGGATGACGGCGGGCAGCATGCCGGCGGGGGCGCGAGAGCTGTATCAGGAAGGGCTCGTCATCCCACCGACGCGTTTCACGCCCGATCTCGAGCGGCTGGTGTTGGCAAATGTCCGCACGCCGGCGATGCGGCGCGGCGATCTCGCCGCGCAACGCGCCGCCGTGGAGCGCGGCGCCGAGGGACTGCGCGCATTGGCGCGGCGCCACGGCTGGGACGCGCTGCGCGCGGCCGCGGCCGAGCTGCTCGACTACGCCGAGCGACGCACGAAAACAGCGCTCAGCCGTCTGCCGTCAGCAGCGCCGATGACCGCGGTGGATTAAACGTGAACTGCCCGCTCGCGGTGACGCGCTCGGCAGTGCTGTTCGTCGTGCGCACGCTGCTGCCCGACGATGTCCCGATGAACGGCGGCGTGTCGCGCGCCGTCCATGTGACGGCGCCGCCGGGATGCCTGGTGAACGCGCGGGCGCCGAGTGCCGTTGCCGCGGGCAATGTCGAGACGTCGCAGCGCATCGCGGACGTCGTGTTTCGCGCACTCGCGGCCGGCGGTTGCAACGTGCCCGCGCAGGGACAGGGCACGATGAATAACGTCACCTTCGGAGGGAGCACGGAGCAGGGAGCAGGGAGCTGGACTTATTACGAGACTATCGGCGGTGGACAAGGAGCGAGCCGCGGCGGCCATGGTCCCTCTGGCGTCCATGTCGGCATGTCGAACACGCGGAACACGCCGATCGAGGTGCTGGAGATGGAGCATCCACTTCGAGTACGGACCTACGCGCTTCGTCGTGACAGCGGGGGACGGGGGACGTGGGAGGGGGGAGAGGGCGTGGTGCGCGAATTCGAAACGTTGGCGCCGATGGAGGCGACGCTGCTCACCGAGCGACGGCGCCACGGTCCCGCGGGAGGCGCCGGTGGCGGCGCTGGCGCGGCGGGTGCGAATCTGCTGAACGGCGAGTTGATTCCTTCGAAGGCTACTCTGCGACTGAATGCGGGGGATGTGCTCCGCATCGAAACCCCGGGCGGCGGCGGCTGGGGGAAAGGGCACGACACATGACATGGGTGCTGGTCTCACTACTCGGCCTGCTGGCGGGTGTGGTCTCGGGGCTGTTCGGCGTGGGGGGCGCCGTCGTCATCATCCCCGGACTGGTCCTCATCACCAGGATGCCACAGCATACGGCGCACGGGACGTCGCTCGCCGCGCTGCTGCTGCCGGTCGGATTGCTCGGCGTGCTCGAGTACTCCAAACGACAGCAAGTAAACTGGGCGTACGCGGCGGTCGTGGCGGTGGGTTTGTTGATCGGCGCCTACTTTGGCGCCAGGTTCGCCGGCACCATTCCGGACGCGACCCTGCGGAAGGCGTTCGGCGGATTTCTGCTGCTCGTGTCGATCAAACTGTTGGTTTCCTAGGGCGACTCCTCCGCCTGGCGCTGGAACACTTTGCCGTCGATGAAGAGCTTGAACAGCTCGGCGTCGAGCTGCCCCTCTTGGACCTCGATCGTGAGGATGTCGAGCGCCCGGTCGATGGACACGGCCCGCTTATAGGGCCGGTCCTGTGCCGTGAGCGCATCGTAGATGTCGCTGATCGTCATCATGCGGGTCTGGAGCGGAATCGCCTCGCCGGTAATGCGCCGCGGGTAGCCGCGGCCGTCCATCTTCTCGTGGTGCCCGTAGGCAATCAGGGGGATCTGCTGCAGCTCACGCGTCCACGGAATCCGCTGCAAAAACTGAAACGTGTGCGTGACATGGCTCTCGATCTCGTGCCGCTCGGCGTCATCGAGACTGCCTTTGCGGATCGTGAGATAGCGCATCTCGTCAGGTGACAGGAACGGCTCCGGGGCGCCGTCAAGGGCCAGGTAGGTGCGCTTCGACCACCCCTTCAGCTCCTCGAAGCTGCCGTCGGGCAAAATGCTGGGCTCATTCGCCTGGAGCACGATCTCGAGAAAGCGATCGAGCTCTTGCAGCTCCTGCTGGTGCGCCGCTTCCAGCTCCTTGATGAAGCCGTCGTAGCCCTGCTTGCCGTGCGACTCGAGGAACTCGGCCCGCTTGCGCCAGAACTCGCGCTCCGCCGTGCGCCGGATGAATGCGTGGCGATGGCGTACGAACCCTAGATCGGACGGGTAAAGCTTCTTCGCCTTGACCAGCACCTCCTCGCGCACACCGACCTTGCCGAAGTCGTGCAGCAAGGCGGCGTAGCGGATTTCCTTGAGCTGCTCGCGCGAGAACTTCACGCCGCGAAACGGCCCGTCCCCCGCCCGGTCCACGGTTTCCGCCAGGCCCACGGTCATACCGGCCACCCGGCCGCTGTGACCATACGTCGTGGGATCCCGCTGCTCGATGGCGTGCACGGCGGCCAGGACGAAGCCTTCGAACAGCTTCTCGATGTCCTCGTACAACCGGCTGTTTTCGATGGCGACTGCCGCCTGGCCGGCCAGCGCCGTCACCAGCTCGACGGTGCGCTTGGAATAGGGGACGACCTGCTGCTCGACATCGGCTGGCGTCGCGAGCACCGCGTCGAGGTTGCGCTTGCGGTTGATGAGCTGCAGCACGCCGATGATCTCGTCCTTGTGATCCTTCATGGGGATGACGAGCATCGATTTCGTGCGATAGCCGTAGCGCTCGTCGAACGTGCGGTTGATCGTGTATTCCACGTCGGGCGGCAGGAAATACGCGTCGTCGATCACCAGGGGATCGCCGGTGACGGCGCAATAGCCCGCAAGGCTGGTGCGGTCGACCGGGATCGTGAACTCGACGAACGGCGCCTCGGGCTTGGAATACGTCTGCGCCAGCCGGAACCGCAGCCGCTTCGTCCCTTCCTCATTGAGCTCGACCAGGTACAGGCTGCCGGCATCGGACTGTGTGATGCGGCGCGCCTGCGTCAGAATCAGCTCCAGCAGCGTCTTGATGTCGCGCTCGGTGCCCAGCGCGACGCCGATGCGCGTCAGCTCACCGATCTCGCGCGCCCGCTGCGCCGCTTCGCCCCGCGCGCGCGCCGTCTCCGCCCGCGCGGCCGCTTCACGGAAGCCGGCGCGGATCGCGACCAGCAGCCGCCGCGGGCTCGTCGGGTGCGTGAGAAAGCCCGACAGGAATTCGGTCGGCAGCGTTTCGGGAACGTCGATCTCCCCGTTGCGCCCCAGCGCCACGATGGCGCCCCCCGCGTCCACGAAGCCGCGCATGACGTCGACCGGAAACGCCGATCGGCTCTCCGCATCGAGCAGGAAGACGGTCGGCCGGTCGTCGGTGACGGCGAGTTCCCGGGCCTGCCGCACGGCGCGCGCTTCCACCTGCGACGTCTCGAGCGCGGGCGCCACGGCATCGGGACGCCACTGCGGCGGATGCAGCAGGAGATATCTCACGGCTTAGCGCCTACGGGAGAGATCTAGGACGCCTTCTCCCGCTGCAGGCCTTCCTGCGCCTCGGTGTAATCGGGGAAGATCGCCAGAGCACGGGTGTACATCTCGACCGCCTTGTCCTTTTGGCCGCGATCGTGGAAGAGCAGGGCGCGCGAGTAATAGGTCAGCGCCTCGGTCGGCACCTGCCGGCTCATGCGCTGGTCCGACGCCGGCCGCTGCACGGCGGGCAGGCTCGCGTCCTTCATGAGCCGGGCGGCGACGTTGCGGATGATGTCGAACATGTGATCGCGCTGCATCCGCTCCGACTCGGTCTTCACGATCTCACCGGTCTCGACGTTGACGAGACGGACGTCCACGCGGAAGTCGCCGTAGAAATCGATGAACGTGCCGGCGACGACGTAGCGGGCGCCGACCAGCTTGCCGACCTTGGCGGCGGTCTGCGGGTCGACACGGTTCTGGGCGCTGAGGTTCTGCTCGTCCAGCAGCCGCTGGATCTCCTGCCGCTCGACCACGCGCGCCGCGGGATTCTGGGCCAGCTCGGAGATCATCATGCCGGCGATGCCGCGCTCCAGGGCGTCGAAGTCTTCCTTGCCCTGACCATAGGAGCCGCCGTTGTTGAACGGGAAGACGGCGATGCCCGGGCGGGTATCCTGACTACGCTGCTGCGCCCCCAGGAGGACGGGAACCAGGCTCAACACAGTCATCACTGCACGCGAACGCATAGCTACTCCTCGGGTCACAGGGTCACCTGCATGCCTTCCTGGGCGGCTTCGACCTTCAGGGATCCACCGCGCGTCTTGGCAAACTTGCGCGCGGCCGCCTGCAAGCCATCCATCGCCTCGTCGCCGTGCTCCGGCTCGTGATGAAACAGTACGAGCTGCTTCGCGCCGGCATCCTGCGCCAGGGTCACCGCTTCTTCATATGTCGAATGCCCCCAGCCGCGGTGCTGCTCCAGCTCTTTCGGCGTATACATGGCGTCGTGAATCAGGAGATCGACGCCCTTCAGAAACGCCACGAAATCGCGGCGCCAGCTCGCCGGGACGTCGTACTGCCCCCCGGAGCCCAGCTCGTTATCCGTCACGTATGCGATGCTCGGTCCACTGGGCGCCTTTGCCGGCGTCAGCCGGAAGGCCAATGTCGTACCGGGGTGCCGCAGCTTCATGCTGCGAACCCGGAACTCCCCGACCGAGAACTCGTCGGTGTCCACCTGCTGCACGGTGAGCGACGCCGACAGCGCGTCGAGCGGAACGGGGAATACCGCCGGGTCCATCTGTTGCCGCAGGATCGCCTCGAGGGATGCCGTCCCCTGTCGTGATCCCCAAATGCGCACGGTGTTGCCCGGCGCGAAGAACGGTTTGAAGTGCGGAAGCCCTTGAATGTGATCCCAATGCGCATGCGACAACAGAATCTCGACTTTCGCGGCGCCATTTTGTTTGGCCACCAGATCGAGACCGAGGGCTCGAATGCCGGTGCCCGCGTCCAACACGACCAGCTGACCCCCGGCGCCTTCCACCGCGACGCACGGCGTGTTACCGCCGTAGCGCGACGTGTCCGCCCCGGGAGTCGGAATGCTCCCCCGGGTTCCCCAGAATGTCACCGTGTAGGCCATGCGTGTCGGCACCCAGAAACTCGGGCTAAGTTACTGGTAATTAGTGATGTAGAGCCGTGACGCCAGTCACGAACGCCCGGCCGCCTGCTCGAGCGAGCCACGGTCCTTGATCACAATGTCCTTGCGACTCACGTCAATCATGCCTTTGTCGACGAGCTCGCGCATCGTGCGCGACACCGTTTCGCGCGACGAGCCGATCATCTGAGCGATGGTGTGATGGGTGAGGCGGCGCGTGATGCGCTGGCCGTCCGTTTCGTCGGCGAGATCGAGCAGCAGCTGCGCGACGCGCCCGTGCACGTCGAGCAGCACCAGGCTGCCCACCTTCTCATCCACGCGACGCAGCCGGCGCGACAGCTCCCGCAGCAGCGCGAGGCCGATCCCCGGCGCATGCTCGAGGATGCCCTGGAAGTCTTCGCGCCGCAGGACGTACAGCGTCGAGTCTTCCATCGCGATGACGTGCGCGGAGCGCGGCTCGTCGTCGATCAGCGCCATCTCGCCGAAGAACTCTCCTTCGCCGAGCACCGAGAGAATGACTTCGCGGCCATCTTCGCCGATCAGCACGACTTTGACCTGGCCCTTGGCGACGACGTAGAGCGCATCGCCCGGATCGTCCTCGAACAGGATGACGGAATTCTTGGGGTAGGCCCTGTCGCGGGCGACTTCCACCACCCGCTGCAGGTCGGCGGGGGACAGTTGACTGAAGAGCGGGACCTTCTGGAGGATTTCGGTTGCCGACACGCCGAACAGCTTACGGCTTGTCCACGGCGGTGTCAATCGAACCGCGAGGGTGAGCCTTGCCCCCAAGTTGGTGTCCCGGCTATATTTCCGCACTTCGTTCTGTCCGACTTTCAGGCAAGGATACGTGCAGTGAAACCCGGAATTCATCCCAAATACCAGCGGGCCACCGTGCAGTGCGCGTGCGGCAACACCTTTGTCACGCGATCCACGACGCCCTTGATTCACGTCGAAGTCTGCGCCAGCTGCCACCCCTTCTTCACGGGTAAGCAGAAGCTCCTCGACACGGCCGGCCGCGTGGAGCGGTTCCGCCAGAAGTACGGAACCAAAGCGAGCTGATCCCGTGGAGACCCGACTCCGCCAGGCGCTCGCGCGGGCGGAGGAGGTCGCCCGGCAGCTGGCCGATCCCGCCACCGCGCGGAACCCGGCGAAACTCAGGGCACTCGGCCGCGAGCACGCCCAACTCGACGCCATCCGGCTGGCGAACCAGCGCCTGGAGCGCCTCGAGGCCGAGCTGGCGCAGGCGCGCGAAGTGCTCGCCGACAAAGATCCCGAGTTGTCGCAGCTCGCCCGCACCGACGTCGAACGCCTGCGGCCCGAAATCGACCGCCTCGAGACCGAGCTGGCCGAGCTCCTTACCCCCGCCGATCCCTTTGACGACCGTGATGCCATCGTGGAGGTTCGCGCCGGCACGGGCGGCGACGAGGCGGCGCTGTTTGCCGCCGACCTGTTTCGCATGTACACGCGCTTCTCCGAGCGTCGCGGCTGGAAGGTCGAAATCCTGTCGCTCTCGGAAGGCACGCTCGGCGGCCTCAAGGAGGCCGTCTTTGCGGCGCGCGGCCCCAAGGCGTATGGCACGCTGCGCTACGAATCGGGTGTGCACCGCGTGCAACGGGTGCCGGTGACCGAGCAGCAGGGCAGGATCCACACCTCGGCGGCAACGGTCGCGGTGCTGCCGGAAGCGGAAGAGGTGGATGTCAAGATCGAGGATAAGGATCTACGCATCGACGTCTTTCGATCCGGTGGGCCTGGTGGGCAGAGCGTCAATACGACGGACAGTGCCGTGCGCATCACGCACCTCCCAACGGGCCTCGAGGTGAAGTGCCAGGATCAAAAGTCCCAGCTGCAAAACAAGATCAAAGCGATGGAGATCCTGCGCTCGCGACTCCTCGACCGCAGAGTGGCGGAGCAGGAGGCGGCCCGGTCGCGCGAGCGGCGCTCTCAGGTCGGCACCGGCGACCGCTCTCAAAAAGTCCGCACGTACAATTTTCCGCAGAATCGGGTGACCGATCACCGCATCCACTTCACGACGCACAGCGTGGATCAAGTGCTGGATGGGAAGCTTGATGATTTGATCGCCGCCGTGAAACAGGCGCAGGAGAAGGAGCTTGTATAAGGCGGCTCACGAGGTCTGGGCAGCCGTATCCGGCACGACGCCGGGGGAAGCCTGGCTGCGTTGTGACGAGCCGAAGGCGCCCGAGCTCGTTTCACGATTTGAAGACGCGCTGGCTCAGCTCGCGCGTGGCGTCCCGTTTGCGTACGCCGTTGGCACCGTCGGATTCCGGACGCTGCAGCTCGCGATCGACGCGCGCGCCCTGATCCCCAGGCCCGAGACGGAAGGCCTCGTGGATCTGGTGCTCGAACACGGGAAACGGGAAACGAGAAACGGGAAACGTGGTCTCGTGGCCGATATCGGCACCGGTTGCGGCTGCATTGCGCTCTCCCTGGCTGTCGAGGGGCAATTCGAGAAGGTGGTCGCGGTGGAGCAGTCCGCCGCCGCTGCAGCCCTCGCGCGCGAAAACGTCGCGCGCATCTCACCCGTGACGCCGGTGAAAGTGCGCGAAGGGAACCTGCTCGCGCCGCTGGTGGACACAGGGGAACGGTATCACGCGGTCGTGTCGAATCCGCCGTATCTCACCGAGCGCGAGTATGCGGACCTCGACCCATCGGTTTCGGAGTTCGAGCCCCGGGATGCCCTGGTGAGTGGCGCCGACGGCCTCGCGGCGACGCGGGCGCTGTTCGCCGAGGCTGGGGCGCTGCTCGAGCCCGGCGGGCTGCTGGCGCTCGAGATCGACGAACGGCGAGCCGATGCCGTTCGCGCGCTGGCACGGGAATACCAATGGGCGGTGGAAATCCACTATGATCTGTTTGGTCGCCCCCGTTACGCGCTTTCTACACAGGAGGACTAGTGCTCGAAGAGAAGGCAGAAGACCTGGGGCGCGTCCTCGGCCAGACCGACGAATACAAGGCGTTGCGCCGTGCGACGGAGGCGCTCCGCGAGGATCAGGCCGTGCAGAAGGTCCTGGCGGAAGCCGAGCATCTCGCGCAGGAGAAGGCGAACTTTGAAAAACTGATGGCCAAAATCAACGCCCGGATTTACGAAGGCATCAAAAAGGGCGCCGCGAGCCCCATCATTACGCTCGGGTGAATCCGTTTATCGTGGTCGAGGGTCCCGAGGGTGCCGGCAAGTCGACGCTCGTGCGTTGGCTTGCAGGCCAGCTGCGCGCTGACAGTCAAAAGGTCGTGACGATCCGCGAGCCCGGCGGCACGCCGATCGCCGAAGCGGCCCGCAAGCTGGCGTTGAAGTCGCGCCACGATCGCGCCTTTGGCGCGGAGCTGTTCCTCTTTCTGGCCGCGCGTGCCGACGTGGTGGAGCGGGTGATCCGGCCCGCGCTGGCGGACGGCCAGATCGTCATTGCCGACCGCTTCGGCCTGTCCACGATGGCGTATCAGGTCGCGGGGCGGGGGTTGCCGCGGGAGGATGTGGAAGCCGCGCTGCGGGTCGCCACGGGCGGGCTGGCGCCGGACCTCACGCTGGTGCTCGATGTCCCCGTCGCGGTGGGACGGGAGCGGCAGCGGAGCGCGGGGAAGGTCAAGGACCGCATCGAGCGGGAAGATGACACGTTTCACACACGGGTCCGGGAAGCGTACCGTAGCGCATTCGGGCCCGGGATTGTCCATATTGATGCCAGTGGAGCCAAGAAGGCCGTCCAGGAAGCCGCCTGGCGGGAAGTTGCGGCGGCAACGGCACTATCGCTAAGGGGTGCATGATGATTCGTCATAAAGGGCCCGTGATCGCCGTCGTCGTCCTGGCCGCGTTGGTGAGCGGCGGCTGGTTCCTGCAGCGGCAAACGGAGCCGGAAGGCTCGGTCTATCAGCAGGCGCGGTTGTTCGACGACGTGCTGGCCCATGTCGCCGATTACTACGTCGATTCGCTGGACGAGCGCCAGCTCTATCAGATGGCGATCGACGGCATGCTCGATCAGCTGGGCGATCCGTACTCGGTCTTCCTCAAGCCGGACGACTTCCGCCAGCTCTCCGAAGCCACGACCGGCAACTACTCCGGCCTCGGCATTCAGATCGACGTGCGCGACGGCTGGATCACCGTCGTCGCGCCGCTGCCCGATACGCCGGCCGAGCGCGCCGGCGTGTTGACGGGCGACCGTATCGTCCAGCTCGATGGCCGTTCGACGGAAGGGTGGAAGCAGGATCAGGCGGTCAAGGAATTGCGCGGGCCGGCCGGGACGACGGCGGAGCTGTTGATCCGGCGGAGCGGCGTCGACAAGCCGATCACCTACAAGCTCACGCGCGCCACGATTCACATCCGGTCGGTCGATCCGCGCATTACGATGATGCTCAACGATCGCGTCGGATACATCGCCCTGTCGCCGGTGAGCGAGAACTCGACCCGGGAAGTTGCGCAGGCGATCGACACGCTGAGCAAGCAGGGGATGAAGTCGCTCATCTTCGATCTGCGCAACAACCCCGGCGGCCTCCTCGACCAGGGTGTGGCGGTGTCGGACCTCTTCCTCGATCCCGGCAAGGAAATTGTGGCGACGCGCGGGCGCGCACCGGGCTCCTCGCACGAGTTCGACGATAAAAACCCACAGCAATGGCCGCGCCTGCCCATCGTCGTCATCGTCAACGGCGGGACGGCGAGCGCGGCGGAGATCATCTCGGGCGCGTTGCAGGATCACGACCGGGCCGTGCTCGTGGGCACGCCGACCTTCGGAAAGGGTCTGGTGCAATCGT
>QHUQ01000080.1 GCA_003221985.1 Gemmatimonadota bacterium
CAGCCGCGGCGTGGGCGAGGGCGAAGCGCGCCGGCTGCTCACCTACGGGTTCGCCGCCGAGATCCTCGGCCGCATGGAAGTCGCTCCGCTGCGCGCGCAGCTCGACGCCATCGTGCGCGGCCGCCTGGCGGGACAATGAGCCCCCCCCCCGCCCCTCCCGATCTTGGCGAGCTGTATCAGCAGGTCATCCTCGACCACAACCGCAATCCGCGGAACTTCAAGCGCCTGGACGCGGCGAACCGCAGGGCGGAGGGCAACAACCCGCTGTGCGGCGACCGCATTCAACTGTTCGTGCAGGTCGACGGTGACACGATCAGCGACATCGGGTTTCAGATGCCGCAGGGCTCTGGCTGCGCGATCTCCAAAGCGTCGGCGTCGCTGATGACCGACGCGGTGAAGCGGAAACCCGTGGCCGAGGCGGAAGCGATGTTTCAAGCGTTCCGCGACATGTTGGCGGGCGGCACGAACGCCCCGGGAAAGCTCGCGGCCTTCTCCGGCGTGCGCGCGTTCCCGAGCCGCATCAAGTGCGCGAATCTCGCGTGGCACGCGCTGCACGCCGCATTGCAGAACAGCGCGGAGCCGGTGACGACCGAATCGGCGCGGGACTTCTGATGCTCGATACCGCCCGGATTCGTCCTGACTTCCCCATTCTGGCGCAGCAGGAGAACGGTCACCGTCTCGTCTATCTCGACAACGCGGCAACCAGTCAGAAGCCGCGCAAGGTGATCGATGCGATCGTCCACTACTACAACTTCCATAACGCGAACGTCCACCGCGGTGCCTACGCGCTCGCGGTCGAGGCGACGGAGGCGTACGAAGCGGCCCGTACCGCCGTAGCCCGCTTCGTCAACGCGTGGGCCCGCGAAGGTGTCGTGTTCACGCGGGGGACGACCGAATCGATCAATCTGGTCGCCGCTTCGTACGGCAGGACCAACGTGCGGCGCGGCGATACCGTGGTGGTGACGGCGATGGACCACCACTCCAACATCGTCCCGTGGCAGATCCTGTGTCAGGAAAAGGGCGCCACGCTTCGCATGGTCGAGATCACGGAGGACGGGCGGATCGATCTGTCCGACTTCGGCCGGGCGCTCGAATCGAAGCCCAAGATCGTCGCGTTTCCCTACGTCTCGAACTCACTCGGCACCGTCAACCCGGCCGCCCAGCTGAGCAAGCTGGCCCATGCGGCCGGCGCGGTGACCGTCGTGGACGGGGCGCAATCCACTCCACACCTTCGCGTGGACGTGCAGGGCCTGGATTGCGATTTCTACGCGCTGTCGGGTCACAAGATGCTCGGGCCGATGGGCAGTGGTGCGCTGATCGCGAAGCCGGCGCTGCTCGACGCGATGCCGCCCTACCACGGCGGCGGAGAGATGATCGAACGGGTGTGGGACGACCGTTCCACCTGGAACAACATTCCCCACAAGTTCGAAGGTGGCACGCCCAACGTCGAAGCCGCGGTCGGACTCGGCGCCGCGATCGCCTACCTCGAGCAGCTGGGAATGGAGCGGGCGTCGGAGCACGAGCAGGAGCTCGCGCGTCTCGCGATCGAGCGCCTGACGCAGATCGACGGCGTCACGGTGTACGGGCCGAAGGGCCACCGGGCGGGCGTGGTGCCGTTCACCTACGGCGACATTCACCCGCATGATCTGGCGACCATCCTGGACCGGGACGGCGTCTGTATCCGCGCCGGTCATCACTGCACGCAGCCGCTCATGCGCCGGCTGGGCGTTGCCGCGACCGCGCGCGCGTCGTTCTACATCTATAACGATGTCGACGACATCGACGCGTTGGTCACTGCGGTTCGCAAAGCCGGGGAACTGTTCGGCGTCTTAGCGTCGTAGCGTCGCAGTTTCAGCCCGTCCCCCTTCCCCCTTCCCTCGTCCCCTTTAGCTTCTGGGGGCATGACCGAACCGGTCGTTGTCGATCGCGTCACAAAGAGATTCGCGGGCCACACCGCGGTCGATGCACTTTCGTTGAGCGTCCCGGCCGGCCTGATCTATGGCCTCCTCGGCCCCAATGGCGCCGGCAAGACGACCACACTGCGCATGATCATGGATATCTACGAGCCCGATGCGGGCGCCGTGCGGCTGTTCAACGACGTGGGCGGCGGGCGCACGCACTCGGCGCGCATCGGCTATCTGCCCGAAGAGCGCGGCCTCTACCCGCGCATGCGCGTCATCGACGTGCTCGTCTTCCTGGCGGAGGCGAAGGGCGTCGCACGCCGTGCGGCGCGCGCGCGCGCTCTCGAATGGCTGGACCGGCTGGGCCTCGCGGACTGGCGCCTGCGCAAGGTGTCGGACTTATCGAAAGGCATGCAGCAGAAGGTGCAGTTCATTTCCACGATTCTCCACGACCCCGAGCTGGTGATTCTCGACGAGCCGTTCTCCGGTCTCGATCCCGTGAACTCGCAGGTGCTGCGCGACACCGTCGTCGATTACCGGCGGCGCGGCAAGACCGTCCTCTTTTCCACGCACATCATGGAGCACGCCGAGAAGCTGTGCGACCGGCTGTGCATCATCGCGCGCGGCAAGAAGCTGATCGACGGCACGTTGGCGGAAGTGAAGCGGACCCATGGCGGCAAGCACGTAATCGTCGCGTTCGACGGCAGCCAGGGCGGCGCGCAGCAGATCTTCGCCGACCGTCGGCTCGTCGCCAGGATCCAGGACTTTGGCCAGCAGGCGGAGCTGGAGCTGGCACCGGGCGCGGACGCTCAGGAGATCCTCAAGGCGCTGGTGGAGTCCGGCGCCCGGCTTGCGCATTTCGAGCTCGCGAGCCCATCGCTGCATAAGATCTTCGTCGATCTGGTTGGTCCGGAGGCCGCGACGGCGGCGGCCGTGCCGGGGACGCCGCAAGCGATCACTGCCAGTGCATAAAGTCTGGGCCGTGATCCGGCGCGAGTTCGTGGAACGCGTGCGCACCAAGTGGTTTTGGATCTCCGCGATCTTGGGGCCGGTCCTCTTCGGGGGTGTGATCGTCTACCAGATCATGCAGTCTCTTGGTGGCGCCGTGCGGGATATCGCCGTCGTGGACAGCACCACATCGGCGTTCGGGCAGCGGGTCACCGAGGCGGTGGCGGCGAACCCCGGCTTCCGGGTGACGCGGGTGCCTGCAGCGCCCGGTGTCGTCGACTCCCTGACCCGTCTCGTGGAATCCAAGCAGCTGAACGGTTTCCTGATCATTTCGAACGAGCTGAGCGAGACCGGCAAGGCTGAATACCGGGCCTCGAACCTGTCGCTTCAGACGGTTGAGGGCCTCGAGCGGTTGCTCAACAGGGTGATCGTGAAAGTGAGGCTGGAGACACGCGGCGTGAACCCGGAAGTCGTGGATTGGGCGCAGGGAATCAGGATTACGCTCGATCAGAAGAAGATCGCGCGGGGGCGGACGACCACCGAGAGCGCGGGCGAGTCGTTCGTCCTCGCCTATGTAATGGCCGTGTTGCTATTCATGGCGATCCTGCTCTACGGTGTGAACGTCATGAGCTCGGTTCTGGAAGAAAAGACCACGCGCATCGTCGAGGTGCTCATATCGTCGCTGCGGCCGTTTCAACTGATGCTGGGGAAAGTGGCCGGGGCGGGCGCGGTGTCCTTCTTCCAGTTCCTCATCTGGGGCGTCTCCGCGCGGCTGCTCATCAGCCTGCGGGTACCCATTGCCCGTCTCCTGGGCGCGGATGCTTCCGCGGCTCAAGGCATCAAGCTGCCGCACATCCCCTTGGCGACGCTCTCTATCTTCATGGCGTTCTTCCTCGGCGGATTCCTGCTCTACTCGGCGATGTTCGCAGCGGTGGGGGCGATGTCCAGCAACGAGCAGGAGGCGCGCCAGGCGCAGCAGCCCGTGACCTACTTGCTGATGATCTCGTATTTATCGATCATCGGACTCACGAACGATCCGAGCTCGGCATTCGCCCGCACACTATCGATTGTGCCGTTCACGTCACCGATCGCGACACCGGTGCGATGGACAGCCGGCAGTATGGGCGCCGGCGAATTGGCAGGATCGCTGGCGATGCTGCTGATTGGGATTGTCGCGGTTACGTGGATCGCAGCGCGGATTTACAGAGTGGGGATTCTGATGACGGGCAAGCGCCCGACGATGAAAGAGCTCGTGCGGTGGGTTAGGGCCTAACTGCTTAGGACATGCAAAAGCTAGACGCACCGACGCACCGCGCGGTCGAGTAAACGGGATACGGGACGAGATAAAATGATTCGGTGATTGGCTGTCGACCGGTTATCCTGGCGTCATGCCGATCCATCACACCCTCAGAGCTTGGCAATTCGCCGAACGATTGGCCGTCGAGTGCTCGAAAGCTGCTCAGCGGTTCCCGGATTTCGAGCAGAAGAGACTCGCGGATCAACTTCGAAGAGCATCCTATAGCGTACCACTTAATATTGCCGAGGGGGCGACGAAAAAGGGAACGAGGGATTACCGCAAGTATCTCGATATCGCGTGGGGTTCACTCGCCGAAGTACAAACCGGACTCACCCTGGCTCGTGACATCGGCTATCTCCAGCCGGCGGAGTACGGACGCTTAGAAGCCCTAGCCACGGAAACCAGCAAGACATTGTTTGGTTTGCTTCGAAAAATCAGTCAGGCGGCCGATCGTCCGAAATCCCGTTAACGACGTACCGCGGTGCGTCGGTGCGTCTAGCCTTTGCATGTCCTGAGTTAGTAGTTTCTCGCCATGCCTGACTATGACGTAATCGTCGTTGGCGGCGGCCACGCCGGCACCGAGGCCGCTGCCATGTCGGCGCGCCTTGGTGCCAGGACGTTGCTGCTGACTTCCGTCCTCGACACCATCGGCCAGATGAGTTGTAATCCGGCCATTGGTGGCATTGCCAAGGGCACTGTGGTTAGGGAAGTAGACGCGCTGGGTGGCGTCATGGGCCGTGCCGCCGATCGCGCCACCATTCAATTCCGCATGCTCAATCGCTCCAAGGGCCCCGCCGTCTGGGCTCCGCGCGCCCAGGCCGATCGGACGCTCTACCGTCGCGCCGTGCGCGCATTGCTCGAGCAATTCCCTTCCCTCGAGCTGACGCAGGGCATGGTCACAAATCTGCTCTTCGACGAGCGAGGGACTCAGATCACCGGCGTCGAAACGGGAGACGGTCGTCGCTTCGACGCGCGCGCCGTCATCATCACGGCCGGCACGTTCCTGCGCGGGCGCATCCACCTCGGCACAGATACCCAAATCCCCGCTGGTCGGGCGGGCGACGCGCCGTCCGTTCAGATGGCGCAAGTCATTGAAAATATTGGACTTACAGTCGCGCGCTTCAAGACCGGCACGCCGCCGCGCATCGATGGCCGCTCCGTCAACTGGAGCAAGGTCGAGCGTCAGGACGGCGACGGCGACGAGTTCCGATTCTCCTTCCATGAGCGGGTGGAGCGGCCACGGCAGGTGCCCTGTTGGATCACCTGGGCCGGCGAAGAGGTGAAGGAAATCATCCAGCAGCATCTGAAGGAATCTGCGCTGTACGGCGGCGCGATCAGCGGGCGCGGACCCCGCTATTGCCCCTCGGTCGAAGACAAGATCGTGAAGTTCCCGGCGGCCAAGCGCCACCAGATCTTTCTCGAGCCGGAGGGGCTCGACACGACAGAGTTGTACGTGAACGGGCTATCCACTTCCCTGCCCGTGGCCGTCCAGCTCGAGTTCCTACACGCCGTTCCCGGCCTCGAGCGCGCGAAGATGACACGCCCCGGGTATGCGATCGAGTACGACTACTATCCCCCCACGCAGCTCACGCCGTGGCTCGAAGTGAAGACGGTCGAGCACCTGTTCTTCGCGGGACAGATCAACGGGACGACGGGCTACGAAGAAGCGGCGGGACAAGGCGTCGTCGCCGGCATCAATGCGGTGCGGCGGATCCGCGGCGCCGAGCCGGTCGTGCTCGGTCGGGACGACGCCTACATCGGTGTGCTGGTCGACGACCTCGTGACCCGCGGCGTCGACGAGCCATACCGGCTCTTCACGTCGCGCTCCGAGTTCCGGCTGTTGCTGCGCCAGGACAATGCGCTGCGCCGGCTGCTGCCGCTCGCCGATCGCCTTGGCCTGTTGACTGGTGACGAGCTCCGAGCGGCGGAATGCCGGCTCGAGGCGGAGGAGTCGGTGTTGAGCCTGGCGCGGGAGACGACGATCACGCCGGCTCAGGCCGGCGCGGCGCTCGCGGCAAGCGGCACTGGTTTGACGGAGACCGACCGCATCGCCGTCGTCGCGAAGCGACCGGGTGTCTCACTCGGCGCGTTGCTCACGGCGGCTGGGGTCGCGAGTGGCGCGCCCGCGGATGCCGTTCTCGCCGCGGAGATCGAGATCAAGTATGACGGGTACCTGGCACGCGAGCGCGACGCCGCGGCGCGACTGGCCGAGCTGGCGTCGTTCACCCTGCCGGCTGACATGCCCTACCTCGAGCTGCGCAGCTTGGCCACGGAAGCTCGGCAAAAGCTCGATCGCGTGCGTCCGACATCACTCGCGCAGGCGGCGCGCGTTCCTGGCGTCACGCCCAGCGATCTTCACAACCTCGTGTTGGAGGCGACGCGCTGGCGTCGCCGAGTGGCTTAGGGCACGCATCGTTGCAGTTTCACGTGAAACTTACGCTCTTCCGTTTCACGTGAAACGAACGTATATTGGACGCGCCCTAATTTTACAGCTGCACAAGTCATTACAAATCAACGAGTTATAATGTCACGTGTAATCGCTGTTGCCAACCAGAAAGGTGGCGTCGGTAAAACGACGACCGCCGTCAACCTCGCGGCCTCCTTGGCGATCGCCGAGCGCAAGACGCTGCTCATCGATGCGGATCCGCAGGGCAACTCGACGAGCGGCGTCGGGATCGAGCGCGACCGCATCCGTCATTCGCTCTATGACGCGCTCATCGACGGCGCGGCGTTGACGCAGTCGCGTTTCCCGCACGTGCACTTTCCTTATCTCGACGTCGTTCCCGCGACTCAGGACCTGGTCGGCGCCGAACTGGAGCTCGTCAACCAGCGCTCGCGCGAGACCCGCATGCGCGATGCACTGCAGGATGTCCGCGGCGAGTACGCCTACGTCATCATCGATTGCCCGCCGTCGCTTGGCCTCATCACCCTCAACATGCTGACCGCGGCCGACAGCGTCGTCATCCCGATCCAGTGCGAGTACTACGCGCTCGAAGGACTCTCGCAGCTCCTCAACACCGTGAAGTTGGTGCAGCGCAATTTCAATCCCGCGCTCGCCATCGAAGGCGTGTTGCTGACGATGTACGACGCCCGCCTCAATCTCTGCAAGCAGGTGGCTGACGAAGCGAAGGAGTATTTTGGCGGCCGCATGTTCGCCGTGACCATTCCGCGGAACGTGCGGCTAGCGGAAGCGCCAAGCTTTGGAAAGCCGATCGTGCTGTACGACGTGCAGTCGGTGGGAGCGAAGAGCTACCTGGCGGTCGCACAGGAGCTGATTCGCCGGGTCGAGCAGGACGCTCCACCGTCCCCAAGCCTCCCAGCAATTGAACAGGTGCCGGAGGTACCCGCATGAGAGAAACTGCGGCAGGAGGACGCCGCCTGGGGCGGGGGCTCGAAGCGCTGCTCGGGCCGACCCGGGAGGAAGCCGAACGCGAAGGGAGTCTGGTCGAGCTGCCCATCAAGGACATCCGGCCCAACCCGTTCCAACCCCGTAAGACCGTC
>QHUQ01000081.1 GCA_003221985.1 Gemmatimonadota bacterium
CTGTTTGAATCGGTCGACGTCCGCCAGCAGCACCGAGAACGCGCGGCGCAGCCGCCGCGACCGCTGCACCTCACTGGCGAGCGTTCCCATGAGGTGGCGGCGGTTGTAGAGGCCGGTCAGGGAATCGGTGAGCGACAGCTTCTCCAGCTCCCCCTGACTCTCTTTCTCTCGCAGGCGCGACACGAGGGTATTGAACGCCCGCGTCAGGTACCCGACCTCCCCGCTGCCGCCGGCCGGGAGCTCGACGGACAGATCCCCGGCGGCCAGGCGCCCCGCGGCTTCACTGAGACGCTCGAGCGGTCCCGTGATGAACGAACCCGCGATGAACGCCAACAACCCCACGCCAAGCAGCAGCGCGATCAGGAGGAGCACCGTACGGAGCCGCAGCACTCCCGCCTCGCGCACCGCTTCGGCACGCGGCGTTTCGGCGACCGCTGCCCAGCGCAGCTGGGGAATGCGCCGCAACACCGCCACGACCGCGCGCCCCCCCCCCTGGGGGCGCGACTGTGCGACGGTCTTGCCTTCGCGCTCGATGAGCTCGCGCGTGGTCGCTTCGGGCAACGTCGTCTTCATCAGGTCCGCGGAGTTGCCTGCCGAGCTGATCACCACGCGCCCCTGCTCGGTGATGAAGTAGAGGGTTCGCGAGTGATCCCCCGACAGCCCGTCCAGCACGTTCCGGAGGCTGTCCAAATTGATCTTCGCGCCCAGCGCGCCAAGAAATACGCCGTCATCCTGACGAATCGGCACGACCAGGAGCAGCGCGGCCTTGCCGATGCCGGCATCCCAGAACGCGTCGCCCACGAGCGCGTCCCGAGTTCGCAGGTCGTTCATGCGTTCCGGCGACAGGCGGAAGCCGGTGCGGCTGCCGCTGTTCGTCAGGACCTGACCGTCCCGCCCGATGATCGCGAGTCCTTCGTGCGCCGGAAGGTTCTGCCGCACGGCGTTGAGGTAGTCGCGGAGCCGGGTGAGGGACTGCGCCCCGTTCCGGCCGGTGGCGCGGGCCAGATTGTCTGAAACGACGTAGGGGCTCGCCCGCAAGCGCAAATCGTACACCCGCTGGTAGAGCCAGACATCCGCTTCGCGAGCCATGTCCGAGCTCAGGCCGCGGAGCTCCTGCCCGACGCGATCGCTCAGCGAGCGGCGATTGCGTCCGTACAACATCACGGTCATCGCGAGCGTCGTGAACAGCGTCGCCAACACCGCGAACGCGACGAACTTGCCCCTCACGGTGTCGAGGCGCAGGGTGCGCAGCGAGCGAAGGCTCTTATCCCAGATGTCCACGGAGCCAACATTCACTTTCGGGCGGTAGACGCAAGAGACGGCGTTTCAACTCACCTCTTCCCAACGCCTTGCCCGATCGAGCGCCTTCTGCCACCCGCGCTCGAGCTTCTTGCGCTCGCCCGACTTCATCGCGGGCGTGAAGCGGCGGTCCACCTGCCACTGCGCCGCGATCTGCTTCTGGTCCTTCCAGTAGCCGACCGCCAGTCCTGCCAGGTACGCGGCGCCGAGTGCCGTGGTCTCGGTGACTTTGGGGCGCACCACGGGGACGGCGAGCAGGTTCGATTGGAATTGCATCAGGAGGTTGTTCGCTGACGCGCCGCCGTCCACGCGCAGCTCCTTCAGCTTGATCTTCGCGTCGGCCTCCATCGCGCGCAGCACGTCGGCCACTTGAAACGCGATCCCCTCGAGCGCCGCGCGCGCGATGTGGGCCGCGGTCGTGCCGCGGGTGACGCCCGCGACGAGGCCGCGCGCGTACTGATCCCAGTGCGGCGCGCCGAGGCCGGCGAACGCGGGGACGAGATAAACACCCGCCGGATCGGTCACCTGTGATGCCAGGGCTTCCACTTCCGACGAGGATTTGATGATGCCCAACCCGTCGCGCAGCCATTGCACGACCGCGCCGGCGATGAAGATGCTCCCTTCCAGCGCGTACTCGGTCCGCTTCCCGATGCGCCACGCCACCGTCGTCAGGAGATTGTTCTGCGACGCGATCGGCTTCGTGCCGGTGTTCATCAGCATGAAGCAGCCGGTGCCGTAGGTGTTCTTCACCATGCCGGGCTCGGTACATGCCTGGCCGAACAGCGCCGCCTGCTGGTCGCCCGCGATGCCCGCGATCGGAATTCGGCCGCCGAACAGCGTCGTCTCGCCGTACACCTCGCTGGACGAGCGCACCTCGGGCAATACCGATCTCGGCACGCCAAACAGCTTGAGCAGCTCGTCGTCCCAATCGCCAGTTCGCACATTAAACAGCATCGTGCGCGACGCATTGGAAGGGTCGGTCACGTGTACTCGGCCGCCTGTCAGGTTCCACACGAGCCACGTGTCGATCGTGCCAAAGGCCAATCGGCCAGTTTTCCGGACGTTCTTGAGCAACCAGGCCAGCTTCGTGCCGGAGAAATAGGCGTCGACGACGAGGCCGGTCTTGCGCTTGATCATCGGCTCGAGCTTGCGGGCCTTCAGCCGGTCGCAGGCGGCGGCGGTGCGGCGGTCCTGCCAGACGATGGCGTGATGGATCGGCTCGCCGGTATCGCGGTCCCACACCACGGTGGTTTCGCGCTGATTCGTGATCCCGATGGCGGCGATGTCGGCGGCGGTGAGCCTGGCTTTGCCGATTGCTTCCGAGGCGGTGTGCAGCTGGGTGGCCCAAATCTCTTTCGCGTCGTGCTCGACCCAACCCGGCTTCGGGAAGATCTGGCGAAACTCCCGCTGTGCCGACGCGACGACGTTGCCGCCGTGGTCGAAGACCATGGTGCGGGAGCTCGTCGTGCCCTGGTCGAGGGCGAGGATGTATTTCACGCCGGCCAGCACATCTTATAGAGGAAAGCCGCGATCAGACCGCCGATGATTGGGCCGGCGACGGGGATCCAGGCGTAGCCCCAGTCCGAATTCCCCTTACCCGCTATCGGCAGGATCGCATGCGCGATTCGGGGCCCCAGGTCGCGCGCCGGGTTGATCGCGTAGCCCGTTGGCCCGCCCAGCGACAGGCCGATCGCCCACACGATGACGCCGACGAGTGCCGGGCCGAATCCTGCGTTCCACCCGTACGCCGGGTTGAGATTCCTGGGTGTCAGGATGGCGAGCACTCCGAGCACCAGAACGAACGTCCCCACGATTTCCGTCAGCAGATTCGAGACCCGGTTGCGGATGGCGGGCGCGGTGCAGAAGACGACGAGCTTCGAGGCTTGGCTCTCTGTCACGGCCCAGTGCGGGAGATAGGCGAGCCAGACGATCGTGGCGCCCAGCATGGCGCCGAGCATTTGGGCCGCGATGTAAGTGGGCACTGAGGCCCACGCGAACTTGCCGATCGAGGCGAGCCCGATCGTGACCGCGGGGTTCAGGTGCGCGCCGCTGAACGTGCCGACGGCATAGACCGCGACCGTCACACCGAACGCCCAGCCGGCGGTGATGACGATCCAGCCGGAGCTCTGGCCTTTGGTCTTGTTGAGCACGACGTTGGCGACCACGCCATCGCCCAGGACGATGAGCAGCATGGTGCCGAGCACTTCTGCGAGGAAGGGGGCCATGAGGCGGCGAAACTACCCGCGCCGTAGACCCTTGTCTACATCACCGCCACACCGACGCCTTCTTCGCCCACGTGCTGTCCTGATACCGCTTGGTGAACGCTTGCCCGGTTGCCTTGAGCGACGCCGGATCCCCTGTTGCCTTGTACGGCGCGACACCCGCCCAGTACAGCGCTTCCGGCGCCGCGTCGGTCTGCGGCAGTTTCTCCGCGATTTCCCGGAAGCGCCGCTCCGCCTCGGCCCACTGCTGCTGCGCAAAAGCCAACTTCGCCCGGCCCAGCATCAGCTGTGCGAGCAGGTCATCAGCGGGAAGGAAGCCTTCAATGCGGTGCTGCTCGACGCCGTCGGGATCGAGCAACAGAATCGTCGGGGTCCACGGCGCCTGGAATCGCTCGCTGAGCCGCTTGAAGGCCTGTCCTTCGTCCTTCACGTGCACGCGGGCGGGAAGAAAACCCTCGTTGACGTACCGTACCACCCGCTCATCCGGCCACACCTCGGCATCCAGCCGAGCGCAGCCAGCTCACATCGGTGCGGCGCTGAAATCGAGAAGAACGGGCTTGCGCTGCGCCTTCGAGTCCTTGAGGACCTGATCCACGTCGTGCCGGAAATTGATCGGCATAAATACCTCCTTTCATTGCGGTTCACGCCCCTTCCGAAAGAAACAGCCCCAACGCGAAATTGCGATGGGGCTTCATTCCCTGCGAGTACTTTGTAAGGAAGGCCACATGCGCGCGCGTCTCCTCGTCATCCTGTCGCTGACAGCCTCCGCCAGGGCGTGGGGCCAAATACCGGAGTCGAGCCGCGGTATCCGCACGTCGATGTTCGAGACGTTCGTCGCCAGGCATCAGCTGCTCGTCTTCCCGTTCGCGGCGTATACCCACGACCACAACTTCGAGTATCAGCCCGCGGCGCTCGGCTACGGTCTCCAGGAAGACTTCCGCGGCCGCTACTCGAGCACGGCGGGCCAGCTGTTCGTGGCGTACGGCATCACCGATTGGCTCGCGCTAGAGCTAGAAAGCTCAGACATCCGCGCGCATTTCGAAAAATCGCGGAGCGATACGTCGGCGACCCCGGCCCGCATCAACGAATCGGGCATCGCCGACTTCTCGGGCCAGGTGCGCCTGCGGTTGGGTCGGGAGCGGGGGCGCCGTCCTGAGTTCTTTGCCGGCATCGAGATACTCCCACCGTCCTATCGGCACCGCGTGCTCATCGGCGAACCTCGCTGGGACGTCAAAGGCGAGATCGGCGCGACGCGCGGCTACCGCTGGGGCACGATGACGTTTCGCACGACCATCGAGTACAATCACGGCGACACGCACTGGGATCTGGGTGAGACCTCGCTCGAATACCTGCGGCAGGTGTCGCCTACCTGGCGGCTATTTCTGGCGATCGAGGGGGGAGAGAGCGGCGCGCCCGATGAGTTCGTCCTCGTGTCAGCCGCCGGCTGGCGGGTGCGCGAGGACGTCTATGTGAAAGTCGCCAACGCCGTCGGGTTGTTCTCGAAGTCCACCGACTGGGAGCCGCAGCTCGGCCTCATGTTCGCGATTCACTAGCGCGATGCTCTACCGCTCCCCGGCCGCCTCGAGCGCGCCGAGCAGCGTCTCGACGTCATAACCGCCCTCGTGCCGCACGCCGTTGATGAAGAACGTCGGCGTGCCGTTCACGCCGCTCTTCACGCCGCTCATGAAGTCATCGCGCACCCGGTTGCGATAAGTCCCGGCGGCCAGCTCGCCGCTCAGCCGGTCGGCATCGAGGCCCAGCTCGCGCGCATACTCCAGGAGATTGTCGTCTTCCAGCGCGAACTGCCGCTCGAACAGGCGATCGTGCATCTGCCAGAACGCGCCCTGTGCCGCCGCCGCTTCCGCGGATTCGGCCGCGTGCTGCGCGAACTGGTGGATGCGCGTGAGCGGGAAATTCCGGAACGCGAAGCGCAGCCGCGCGCCGAGCCGCTCCTGGATCTGCTTCACGATCGGGTATGCCTCCCGGCAATACGGGCACTGGAAGTCGCCGTACTCGACCAGCGTGATCGGCGCCTTGTCGGTGCCTTTCACATGATCCTTCGGCCCCACGGGGATGGTCAAGGTCGCGTCGCCGTCATTCGATCGCTTACTCATGCGTTCTCCAGTGCCAATGCCTGACGCACTGCGGGTGCGACCTGCGTGCCGAGTGTCTCGATGGCACGCATGAGCTTGGCGTGGGGGAGGGAAGAGGCGTTCATTTGAAACGTGATCCGGGAGATCCCACCTAACGCTTCACTGTGCCGCACGATCTTGTCCACCACTTCGTCCGGTTCGCCGATCAGCAGCGCGCCGTATTCGCCGCGCTGCGCGTCGAAGCTCGCCCGCGTCATAGGTGGCCAGCCGCGCTCCCGCGCGACCGAGTCGATGGCGCGAGCGTATCCCGGATAGAAGTCGTCCGCGGCTTCCTGTGTCCTGGCGGCGACATAGCCGAGCGAGTGAACGCCGACCTTGAGCTGCTCGCGCGGATGCCCGGCGCGCTCGCCGGCCTCGCGATACAGATCGATCAGCGGGCGAAAGCGGCGCGTTTCACCGCCGATGATCGCGACCATCAGCGGCAGCCCCAGCATGCCGGCGCGGACGAACGATTCCGGCGTTCCGCCGACACCCAGCCAGGTCGGCAGGGGGTCCTGTAGCGGCCTCGGGTAAACGCCCTGACCTGTCAGCGCCGGCCGATGTTTGCCGGACCAATGCACGTGCTCGTTCTCGCGGATCTTGAGCAGGAGATCGAGCTTCTCCGCAAACAGCGAGTCGTAGTTCTCGAGCCGCAGGCCGAACAGCGGGAACGCGTCGATGAACGAGCCGCGGCCCACGACCATCTCGGCGCGTCCCTGCGACAATAGATCCAGCGTCGCGAACTGCTGGAACACCCGCACCGGGTCCGCCGCGCTCAGGACGGTGACGGCGCTGGTGAGGCGAATCTGCCGCGTTCGTGCCGCCGCTGCGGCGAGAATCATCGCCGGGGCAGAGTCGAGATAATCCCGCCGGTGATGCTCTCCAACTCCAAAGACGTCGAGCCCCACCTGGTCGGCATGCTCGATCTGCTCGACCAGGTTGCGCACCCGGTCCGACGTGCTGACCGCCAGGCTCGCCTCGTCGTATGCCGCTGCAAAACTGTCGATGCCAACCTGTATCACGTCGTTACCTGCCACGTCCATCACGCTCAATTCGGAAAGTGTTGTGAAAAGTGTCGGTATCGGTTAGACGAGCTCACTGCCCCAACGTTCGATCGCTTCGGCCAGTTCCCGAAACGTGCCTCCGCTGCGCGTCAGCTCGTATGACACCCGCACGGGCGGGCCCGGATCGACGTGACGCTTTAGCAGCCCGCGCGCTTCCAGATCTTTCAAGCGTGCCGAGAGGACTTTGTCGCCCGGTCCCTTGGCGCGCCCGGAGAGCTCGCTGAAGCGCAACGCCCCTTCCTGCAGCACGTTGAGGATCAGCGCATTCCATGGCCGCCCCAGAACCTCGATGGCTGTCTGGAACGAGCGGCACTGAGAATCCACCCGCTTTGTCATGCCCTACTATAAGGCTGTCGCTTCCCAAAAGATAGCCCCTTGACACTGGGAAGCACGCTGTCTCCCATTCCTTCCTGTTGGATAGTGACATTCCACTAGAAAGCGATGGGAAAAACAGCATATGAGTATCGGACTTTTGATCCTGCGGCTCGTCGTCGGCCTGACACTGGCGGCGCACGGCGCCCAAAAGCTGTTCGGGTGGTTCGGCGGTTACGGATTGACGGGCACGGGGGGCTTCCTCGAGCAGCTGGGCTTCGTTCCCGGCCGGCGGCATGCGCTCTTCGCCGGGCTGGCGGAAACGGGAGCCGGCCTGCTGCTGGCGATCGGCCTCGCGACCCCGCTCGCTTCAGCGGTCGCCCTCGCGGTGATGATCGTGGCAGGCGTGAGCGCACATGCGAAGAAAGGTTTCTTCGCGCACAACGGCGGTTACGAGTACACGCTGATTCTGGGCATCGCGGCGCTGAGCCTGGCGTTCACCGGTGCGGGTCCGCTGTCACTCGACGCGCTGCTCGGCGACCGGCTGGCGGGCGCCGGCTGGGGGCTCGCGGCATTGGTCTTC
>QHUQ01000082.1 GCA_003221985.1 Gemmatimonadota bacterium
AGGGGCCGGTGGGATTGCTGATCGCCGCTGTGCTCGCCGGGACGCTACTGTTTCAGCTCCGCGTCCTCGGCCAGGCGACGTTGCCGGATGCGATCCGCCTGCCGCCGGGGACCATCGCGGCGCTGCAGCAGCAGCAGGGGATGGTCGCCGCCGTCGCGACCCCCTTGTTCGACGCCTACCTCGTTCCGTTCGAGATCGCCAGCGTGCTGTTGCTCGCGGCGATCGTCGGCGCCGTCGTGCTCGCGAAGCGGAAACTGTAGCATGCTGCTCAGCCCGGCCCTCGCGATCTCCGCGGTGCTCTTCACGCTGGGCGTCGCCGGCGTGCTGTTCCGGCGCAACGTCATCGTGATCTTCATGTGTGTCGAGCTGATGCTGAACGCCGTGAACCTCACGTTCGTGGCGCTCGCGCAGGGCCTCGGGGTGGGCGGCCAGGTGTTCGTGTTCTTCGTGATGGCCGTCGCGGCCGCGGAAGCGGCCGTGGGACTCGCCATCATCCTCGCCGTCTACCGCCATAAGCAGTCGGTGAGCCTGCAGAACATGAATCTGCTCAAGGACGGATGACCGGTACTGCCGTCGACCTGATCTGGCTCGCGCCGGCGCTGGCGCTGCTCGGCTTCGTGCTGAACGGCGCACTGGTATTTGCCCGCCCCACCGCCAAGACCCTCGTGTCAGTCATTGGTGCGGGCGTGTTGATCGCGGCGTTCGTCGTCTCCGCCCTTGTCTTTAGCGCCTTCGCCGGACTACACGCGGAAGCGCCGGTGGTGCTCCGCTACTGGTCGTGGATTCCCGTCGGTACGCTGCAGGTGGACTTCGCTTTTCAGGTCGACCAGCTCTCGGCCGTGATGCTGCTGGTGGTGACCGGCGTCGGCTCGCTGATCCATCTATTCAGCATCGGCTACATGAGGGAAGATCCCGGGTACGCGCGCTACTTCGCGTATCTCAACCTGTTCGTCTTTTTCATGCTGGTGCTCGTGCTGGGCGCGAGCTTCCCGGTGATGTTCGTCGGTTGGGAAGGCGTAGGGCTGTGCAGCTATCTGCTGATCGGCTTCTGGTTCAACGAGGAAGTCAACGCGAACGCCGGCCGCAAGGCGTTCATCATGAACCGCATCGGCGACTTCGGATTCATGGTCGCGATGCTCATGATCTTCTGGACCACGGGCTCACTCGACTTCGGCACCGTCTTCTCGCACGCCCCCACGGCGCTCGTGGCGGGTGGCAGCACAGTCACCACGATCACGCTGTTCCTGTTCCTCGGCTGCACCGGCAAGTCGGCGCAGATCCCGCTGTACACCTGGTTGCCCGATGCGATGGCCGGCCCGACGCCGGTCTCGGCGCTGATCCACGCGGCCACGATGGTGACCGCGGGCGTATACCTCGTCGCGCGCTGTAATCTGCTGTTCGCGATGGCTCCGCTGTCGGGCGCCGTGGTCGCGGGCGTCGGCGCCCTCACGGCGCTGTTCGCCGCGACGATCGCGCTGAAGCAGTGGGACATCAAGAAGGTCCTCGCGTATTCCACGATCTCGCAGCTCGGCTACATGTTCCTGGGCGTCGGCACAGGAGCGGTCAGCGCCGGCATCTTCCACCTGACGACGCATGCCTTCTTCAAGGCGTTGCTGTTCCTCGGATCGGGCAGCGTGATCTTCGCGCTGCACCGAGCCTATCATCACACTCATTCGCATGAAGACGCCCAGGACATGCGCAACATGGGCGGCCTGTCGCGCTACATGCCGTGGACGACGGTGTTGATGTGGATCGCGACGCTCGCAATCGCCGGGATTCCGCCGCTCTCCGCGTTCTTCTCCAAGGACGAGATCCTCACCGCCGCGTTCGCTAGGGGGTCGACCCAGCCGGCATGGCTCGTGTTCTGGGCGCTGGGACTCGTGGCGGCGTTGCTGACGGCGTTCTACATGACGCGGCTGATGCTCTACACCTTCCACGGCCCGAACCGCACCGGCGAGAACGAGCAGGCACACCTGCACGAGGCGCCGTGGATCATGACCGGCCCCCTCGTCCTGCTCGGGCTGCTGTCAGCGGCCGGTGGCCTGCTCAACGTCCCGGAGCTCTACCACGGCAACGCCTGGCTGCATCACTGGCTCGAACCCGTGACCGAGCCGAGTGCCGCGCTGCTTCCGGAAGCGCGCCTGGCGTCGGGGACCGAATGGCTGCTGGTGGCCGTGGCGGTCGCCGTCGCCGTCATCGGAATCGTGGGCGCCTGGCGGCTGCTCAAGCCGGAGGGGCTCGTACCCGCGCGCAGCGCCCCTGAGGAACGCGGCTTCGCTCGCGTGCTGCGCGACAAGTGGTACGTGGACGAGATCTATGACTTGGCTGTCGTCCGACCGCTGGTCTGGCTGTCGCGCGAGGTCCTCTGGAAGCAGGTCGATCAGCGGGCGATCGACGGCGCGGCGGTCAACGGCGCCGCGCGGGGGGCGCGGGCCCTCGGCTGGGCGAATCGCTGGTTACAAACGGGGCAGGTGGGCATGTACGTCGCCGCGTTTGTGGTGGGCGTGCTGCTGCTGTTGTGGCGGGCGATCGGCTGATGTACGCGCCCTGGGTGCTCACTGCGCTGCTCGTCTGGCCGCTCGTCGCCGCCGCCGTGGTGCTGTTGCTCCCCGGACGGTTGGCGAAGTACGTCGCGCTCGCCACCAGCCTGGTGGAGTTCGCGCTGTCGGTGCCGCTGTGGTGGACCTTCGTGCCGGCGGGCGGCATGCAGTTCATGGTCGATCGCACGTGGATCGCCGCGTGGGGGATCCACTACACGGTCGGCGTGGACGGGATTTCGCTGTTTCTCGTCCTGCTGACGACGTTCCTGATGCCGCTCTCCATTCTGGGCAGCTGGAGCTACATCACCAGGCGCGAGGGCGGCTTCTATGCGCTGCTCCTCGTCCTGACGACCGGGATGATCGGCGTGTTCATCGCGCTCGATCTCTTCCTGTTCTATGTGATGTGGGAAGTGATGCTCATCCCGATGTATTTCATCATCGGGGTGTGGGGCGGCGACAACCGGCTGTACGCGGCGATCAAGTTCTTCATCTATACGTTCTTCGGATCGCTGCTCATGCTCGTGGCGATCATCGTGTTGTACCTGCATGCCGCCGCCGTTACGGGCGTCTATTCCTTCAGCTACGCGCATCTCCTCGCTCAGGCGCCGCTGCTTGGATCCACCGCCTGGTGGCTGTTCGGCGCGTTCTTCCTGGCATTTGCGATCAAGGTGCCGCTGTTCCCACTGCACACCTGGCTGCCCGACGCCCACGTCGAGGCGCCGACGGCGGGCTCGGTGATCCTGGCGGGCATCCTGCTGAAGATGGGGACATACGGGTTCCTGCGGTTCGCCTTGCCGCTCTTCCCGGCGGTCGCGCTGAACCAGACCGTGCAGCTCGTCATCGTCGCCCTCTCCCTGATCGGCATCATCTACGGCGGTCTCGTCGCGATGGTGCAACCGGACTTCAAGAAGCTGATCGCCTACTCGTCCGTCGCGCATCTCGGGTTCGTGATGCTCGGCATCTGGGCGCTGACGTTGCAGAGCGTGCAGGGCGCACTGCTCGTGATGATCAACCACGGGATTTCGACCGGCGCGCTGTTCTTCCTGGCGGGCATGATCTACGAACGCCGCCACAGCCGGCTCATCGAGGCCTACGGCGGCATCGCGCGCGTCGTGCCGCTGTTCGCCGCGATTCTCACGATCGTGTCGCTCTCATCGATCGCCCTTCCCGGGACGAATGGCTTTGTCGGTGAGTTCCTGGTGTTGGTGGGATCGTTCCGCACCTACCCGATTGCGACGGGCCTGGCCACGACCGGCGTGATCGTGGCCGCCGCATACCTGCTGACGGCGCTGCAGCGCGTGATTTACAACCCGCTCACCGACCACGAGAACGAGAAGCTCACCGATCTCACGGCGCGCGAGCTGCTCGTCCTCGTCCCGCTGCTCGTGTGCATTCTGTGGGTCGGGATCTATCCGAGGCCGTTCCTCCGTCGCATGGAGCCCTCCGCGCGGCAGCTGATCGAGCAGGTCCGTCCGGGCGCGACGCAGGGACAACCGGCAGCGGGGGGACAGCCATGAAACTGGACCCCTCCGTCTACCACGATCTGCTGCTGTCGCTCCTGCCCGAGCTGGTGCTCACCGGGTGGGCACTGGTGCTGCTGCTGTTCGTCGCCTGGCGCCATCAGACGGTGCGCGATCTGCGGATTGCCGGCTGGCTGACCCTGGCAGCGCTGCTGTCCACGGCGGTCGCCACGTGGTGGTTGTGGTGGAACCGCGCCGGAGTGGAGGGGCTCGCAGGGATGGTCGCGGCCGACGACTTCCGCTGGGTCGCCGACTGGGTGTTCCTCGGCGCCGCGGCGCTTACGGTGTTGATCTCGTTCGCGTATCTCGAGCGCGAGCAGCTGCTGGCCCCGGAGTATTACGTGCTGCTCGTGTTCGGGACGCTCGGCATGCTGGTGATGGCAGCCGGCGCCGACCTGATGGTCATCTTCCTGGGCCTCGAGCTGATGTCCGTCGCGGTCTACGTTCTGGCGGGCTTCGATCGCCGTCGGGCCCGCTCCGCCGAGGCAGCGCTGAAGTACTTCCTGTTGGGCGCGTTCGCCTCCGGGTTTCTGTTGTACGGAATCGCGTTGTTGTATGGCGCGACCGGCACGACGAACATCAGCCTGCTCGGCGCGCAGGTCGCGTTCATGGGCCAGCCCAGCGTGATGCTGCTCGTCGGATTGGCGCTGCTGATCGTGGGATTCGCATTCAAGGTGGCGGCCGTGCCCTTCCACATGTGGGCGCCGGATGTGTATGACGGCGCGCCCACGCCGGTCACGGCCTTCATGGCCACCGGTGTGAAAGCGGCGGCCTTTGCCGCGCTGTTTCGCGTGCTGGTCGCCGGCTTCGCGGGCGTGGCCGCCTGGCACGACATGCTGTGGTGGCTCGCCGCGATCACGATGATCGGCGGCAACCTCTTCGCGCTGGGGCAACGCTCGCTCAAGCGGATGCTCGCCTACTCCTCAGTCGCACATGCCGGCTACCTGCTCGTGGCGGTGACCGCGGGCGGCTCGTCCGGGACGAGTGCGTTCATCGTCTACGTGATCGCATACACCCTGATGTCGCTTGGCGCGTTCGCGGTATTGACGGCCAAGGGCAGGGCAGGCGAGAGCGATGTCCTGATCGATGACCTGGCCGGGCTGGCCGCCCGGCGCCCCTGGCTCGCGTTCGCGCTCGCCATCTGCATGCTCTCGCTGCTCGGCTTCCCCGGCACGGCCGGGTTCATCGGTAAGTGGTACATCCTCATCGCGGCGACCAGCGCCGGCCAGAATACGTTGGCCGCGATTCTGGTGCTCACCAGCGTCGTCTCGGCGGGGTACTATCTTCCCGTCATCATGGCGATGTACATGAAACCGGAGCCGGACGAGGCCGCGCATGTCGACGTCCGGCTCGACCGGTGGGGTCGCGCAGCCGTGCTGGCGGTGGTGGCCGGCCTGCTGCTGTTCGGAGTCTGGCCGAACCGGCTATTCGACCTCGCACGCTCGGCCGGCCAGAGCGTGCAACCGGCGGCGACGGCGACCACGACGGGTCAATAAGGCGAGCGCCAGCGTGAAGCTTCCCGCCACAATTTTCCGCCAGTACGACATCCGCGGTCTCGTGGACGAACAACTCACGCCGGCGGCCGCCCGTGCCGTTGGCCAGGCCTATACGACGTTCGCGTGGCAACGGCTGGGCAACGGCAAGGCGCCCCGCGTCGCCGTCGGACGTGATAACCGGCCGTCCGGCAGCGCCCTGGCGCAGGGTGTGCGCGAGGGCATCGCCGCGGCGGGCGGCGCCGCCATCGACGTCGGCGAGCTCCCCACACCCGCCCTCTACTTCGCGACCAAGACCCTGCCCGTGGACGGCGGCATTCAGGTCACGGGCTCGCACAATCCGCCCGAGTTCAACGGCTTCAAGATGGTGCTGGCGCACGATGCCGTGTTCGGAGACGACATCCAGGTGCTGTACAAGCTCATCGACGACGGCAAGCTCGCAACCAAGTCCGGCGGCTCGTCCACCACGCACCACGCACTACTCACGGCATATAGAGACGCCATCGTCAAGCGCAACGCACCGCTGGCCCGCAAGCTGAAGGTGGTTGTGGACTGCGGTAACGGAGTGACCAGCCTCGTCGCGGTGGAGACGTTGCGTCAGCTGGGTGCCGAGGTCGTGCCGCTGTTCGCCGAATCGGACGGCACCTTCCCGCATCACCATCCCGATCCAACCGTGCTCGAGAACCTGCACGATCTCCAGGCAGCCGTGAAGCAGGAGAAGGCGGAGCTGGGTATCGCGTTCGACGGGGACGGCGATCGCATCGGCGCGGTGGACGAGAGCGGCGAGCCGGTGCTCGGCGACCAGCTGCTGGTGCTGTTCGGGCGGGATCTCGTGTATCGGCTGGGCAAGGGCAAGCCGGTGATCTTCGACGTGAAATGCTCGGAGATCCTGCCGCAGATGCTGAAGCGTGCCGGTCTCGAGCCCGTCATGTGGAAGACCGGGCACTCGTTCATCAAACAGAAGATGAAAGAGATCGGTGCGCCGCTGGCGGGGGAAATGAGCGGCCACATGTTCTTCGGTGGCGACTGGTACGGTTTCGACGACGCGCTCTTCGCCGCTGCCCGGTTGCTCGCGTACGTCGCCCGCGAGGGAGGACCGCTGTCCCGCCGGCTCGCCGATTTGCCGAAGACCTACGCCACGCCGGAGCTGCGCGTCGATTGCCCCGATGAACAGAAGTTCGACGTCGTGCAGCAAGCAGCCACCGATTTCAAGAAGAAGTATCCCGTCTTCACGCTCGACGGCGTGCGCATCACGTTTCCCGAGGGATGGGGGCTGCTGCGCGCGTCGAACACGCAGCCGGTGCTGGTGATGCGCTTCGAGGCGACCAGCCCCAAGGCCCTCGCGGCGTATCGCGCCGAGGTCGAAGGCTGGCTGTCGGCGCACGGCGTGACGGCGTGACGGTGTGACGCGTCACGGCCGGCGCACGCTGTACCTGATCGGCGCCGGACTGCTGGTGGCGGCGCTGGTCGGCGGGCGGTGGCTGGCCGTCGAAACCGCCGAGCGGGCGTGGGACCGCAGCTTTGCGGGCGGCGACGCGATCATCGCGGCCCGCGATCTGGCGCGGCTGCTGCAGGGACTGGTCTTCCTCATCTCCGTCGCCTGGTTCAGCGGCAATCTGTTCATCGTGTACCGGGCGATCGGCTCCGTGCAGATGCCTCGTCGCCTCGGTGACCTCGAGATCGTCGAAGCGGTGCCGCGACGCACACTGCTCGCCGGCGCCGCGCTGCTGGGCGTCGTGCTCGGTGCGCTGTTCTCCCTTGGCGCCGGCGATTGGTGGCGTCACGCCGTCATGGCCGCCGCACCGCCCCATTTCGGCGTTTCCGACGCGACGGCGCTGGGCCGGGACGCCGGCTACTACGTCAGCCTGGTTCCCTGGTACGCCGCGCTGCAGAATCGCACGCTGATCCTCGTGGTCGCCGCCACG
>QHUQ01000288.1 GCA_003221985.1 Gemmatimonadota bacterium
GTTCGAGCAATCGACCGCATTGGTCGGGATTGCGGTGGCAGTCGCGACCGCCGGTGCCCCGTGGCGGACGCAGCTCAGACAGACCAGCGGCTGGAGCGGCACCCGGCGCGTCTGCACCGAACCCTCGCTCGTGTATGCCACTACGCCGAAGTCGTACGGACGCCCGTCTGTGACACGGTCGGCGATGTCGAGCAACGCCGCGAGCGGGTCGCCCGCGGTCGGTTGCAGCAGCAAGGCATCGTAATAATTCCAGGTTGATCCGGCGCGCAAGGCCGCGAAGTCGAACGCCCACCGCGAGCGAACGGCGATGAATGTCGCTGGATTGCCTTCCGCGGTCGGTGGCAGCGGGATCACGACGAGCGTGTCGTTCGACAGCATGGCGGTGCCGTCGTCCGGACTCGCGGGGAACAGCACCTGGATGCGACCGATCGCGTCGACGTGCAGGACCAGCAGGTCCCCGGGCTGCCGCAGCGTCACGTAGAGCGTCGAATCGCTGCGCCAGACGCCCACCGGCTGGGTCGCGTGCGGCGTTTGGACCAGTAGTGCCGCTGCGAAGGCGAGAGTAAGGACCATGGGCTCCTTCGTAGCCTACACACCGGGTCGGGAGCGGGGAAGCCCCGGTCATTGTGCTACTAAAGAACTAGTTGACAATAGGGAACCTGCCGGGTATAACTACTACAACATTAGTAGATGAGTGGAAGCCATGCGGATTGCCTTCACCGATCGCGAGCTGGACGTCATGAGCGTGCTGTGGGACCGCGAGACCGCCACGGTGGCCGAGGTGCGTGAGCGGCTCGCCGATCGGCTCGCGTACACGACCGTGCTCACCGTGCTTGGGCTCGCCCGAGCTGCTGATGACGCATCTCGTTTCCGACAAAAACTTGAGTGACGAGGAGCTGCGCCGGCTGCGCACGCTGCTCGAAGCGCGCATCAAGGGAGGTGCCAAGTGATCGCCGTCTGGATGCTGTATTTCGTAGGAATCGGCTTGGCATTCGTCGTGGTGGGCCATGCGCTCGAGCGCGGGCTCCATTTCGCGGGCCGGCCCACGCGCTGGGCCTGGATCATCGCGCTGCTCGGATCGTTTGTCGTTCCGATCGCTGCCTGGCTTCGCCCCGATGCGTTCGCAACGTTCGTTGCGCCAATTTCGCTGCCGATGGAATCATCCGGAGCCTCGTCGCTGCCACCTACCTCCACAACCTCCACCATCCTTCTCCAACCTTCATCCCAGCCTTTCTCTCTCACCGATCTCGATACGCCACTCCGTTGGGGATGGGGACTCGCGTCGATTGCGCTGCTGCTGGTGCTCGGCGTAGCCACGACCCGCTTGGTCTCGATGCAGCGCCGGTGGCGGCGAGCGGCCGTCGATGGCCGGCACGTGCTCGTCTCACCCAACGTAGGACCGGCGGTGGTTGGCGTGTGGTCCCCTCGGGTGGTGCTGCCCGAGTGGGCGCTGCAGCTCCCGGAGCGGGAACGTGAATTGATGCTCGCGCATGAGGAGGAGCATGTGCGCGCGGGCGACCCTGCGCTGCTCGCGGCGGCGCTCGTGGCCGTGCTGGTCACGCCATGGAATCTCGCGCTCTGGTGGCAGTGGCGGCGGCTGCGCCTCGCCGTGGAGATAGACTGCGACGCGCGCGTATTGGCGCAGGGCCGCTCGGCTGCCGCGTACGGTGAGCTGCTGCTAAGCGTTGGGGGGCGCCGGACCGCGCGCGTGTTCGGAATCGCGGCCTTCGTGATCAACTCCGCATACTGGACTCGGTCACCCCGGAGCTGCTGCGGAAGGTGGACTCGGTTTCTCCTGTACTGCTGCGAAGGCTCGACTCAGTCATGGCCGCACGGCAGCGGCCGTGGGTGCGGGAGAACATCCAGCGCTTGTTCCCAGCGCTCCTGGATCAGCCTGATGGGCCGCCGATGGACGTGATCCTGGTACATGACACGAGGCTGCAAGTCTCCCAGGGCGCTCTCGTGCCCCGCAGCAGCGAAGCCATCGATGCAGAAATCCAGAAGACCTTCAAGGGCTTCACGCCGTTCCACGACGCCTGGGGTGTCGTGAGTCGCACAGCACTGCAGGGCATTGTACGGGACAACGTGCGGGTCATCTGGGTGCATCACGAGCCGAGCACGCGAGACCTCTCCGCGCTGAGAGCACACCCCGAAATGGTCGTGCTGCCGTGGGTGCGGCAGGCTCTCGTCGCCAACTATCCATCATTGCTGGCACAGCGCAGCGGTCCGCCGCTGCAGCTCTGGTTTGTCATCAACTCCGACAAGCAGGTTCTGCGGAGCCTGCAGCGTGCCAGCGGCGACTCGGCAAGGGTCGGCATACCTGAAATCCGGGTCGCATTCCCAGAGTTGACCGAATCGATCATCAATTCCTACGGCATCTTGAACCGGCGCGCGCTGGGCGGTCTGGTTCGCGACAACGTCTACGTCGTCTGGGTGAAGCTGCGGGAAGGCGCGACCCTGCCGTAAGTCCGAGTCGTTTCACCCGTTTCCCGTTTCCCGTTTCCCGCTCTATATTGGGCGCCGTTTGGGCGATCCAGGATAGCGACCTACTGACGGGAGGCGGAATGGGCCAAGGGATTCAGCAGCCCCCAGTGCAGCAGAGCGGCGGCAGCTCGTTGCTCGATGTGCTCAAAGTGCTCTACGAGCCCAGCGCCGTTTTCGAGCGGGTCCGTGAGAAACCGAGCTTCCTCGTTCCCTATCTCGTGATCTGCGTAGTGCAGATCGCGGTCTACTTCGTGAACATGCCGTTCCTCAAGGCCGGGATGGCGGCGCAGATGGCGTCGCGTCCCGCGGGTGGGCCCGATCCGTCGAAGTTCCTCTGGATCGGCGCGGTCTTCATTCCGGTCGGGTTCGCGATCGGCCTGCTGATCGGCGCCGGTCTCTTGTGGGTGCTCGTTTCGGTCTTCCGCGCTCGGCCTCGATCTGCTCGCACCCGGAGCCAAAGGGTTCGTCGGAGCGGTGCTGAAATCGATCAATCCCTTCAGCATCTGGGGACTCGTGCTGACGGCGATTGGTGTCTCGACGACGCACCGCCTGTCCAAGCAAACGGGCTACATGGTCGCGACGGTTGGATTTTTGATCGGCGTGATCATCGCCGGCGGCGCGGCCGCGGTCTTCAAACGGTAGCGCGCGTCCGGCTCACGACGCCTGCCTCCTCGAGGGCCGCCTGGGCCGCGGCGAGGCGGGCGATCGGGACCCGGAAGGGAGAGCAGGACACGTAGTTCATGCCGGCACGGTGACAGAACTTCACCGAGCTGGGCTCGCCGCCATGCTCGCCGCAGATCCCCACCTTCAAGTCGTGGCGCGCGCTCCGTCCCAGCTTCACCGCCATCTCGACGAGCTTCCCGACGCCGACCTGATCGAGCACCTGGAAGGGATCCTCCATCAGGATCCCGTGCTCCACATAGAACGGCAGAAACCGGCCCGCGTCGTCACGCGACAGGCCGAATGTCGTCTGCGTGAGGTCGTTCGTTCCGAACGAGAAGAACTCGGCCTGCTTCGCGATGTCATCGGCGGTCAGGGCGGCGCGCGGCAGCTCGATCATCGTGCCCACGAGGTATGGCACCGCGCGCCCTTCACGATGGAAGACCTCCTCGGCGACCCGGTGAATGATCTGCGACTGATTGACCAGCTCTCGCACGTCGGCGACGAGCGGGATCATGATCTCGACCGTGACCTTCTTCCCTTTGCCGGCGACATGCCCCGCCGCCTCGAAGATCGCGCGGGCCTGCATCTCGGTGATCTCCGGATACGTGATCCCCAGGCGGCAGCCGCGGTGGCCGAGCATCGGATTTGCTTCGATGAGCGAGTGGATGAGGCGCTCGAGCTGGGCGCTCGGTACCTTGGCATGCTTGGCGAGCGCGGCGATCTCGGCGTGCGTGTGCGGCAGGAACTCGTGCAGCGGGGGATCGAGTAGCCGGATCGTGACCGGCAGGCCGTCCATGACTTCGAAGATCCCCTCGAAGTCGCCGCGCTGAATCGGGAGCAGCTTGGCGAGCGCCTTGCGGCGACCCGCTTCGTCGGATGCGACGATCATCTCCCGCATCAGGGTGATGCGGTCGCCTTCGAAGAACATGTGTTCCGTGCGACAGAGGCCAATGCCTTCCGCGCCGAATTCGCGTGCCCGGCGCGCGTCGGCCGGAATATCGGCGTTGGCGCGCACGCGCATCCGTCGCTTCGCGTCCGCCCAGGACATCAGGCGATCGTACTCTTTGCCCGCCTTGGGTGTGACCAGCTTCGCCGCGCCCAGGATGACGCGCCCCGTCGTACCATCGACGGTAATCACCTGACCCCGCTTGACCGCACGGCCATCGACGCGGAATCGGCCGGCGGCGGGATCGACATCCAGCTCTTTCGCGCCCACCACGCACGTCTTACCCATGCCGCGCGCCACGACCGCCGCATGGCTCGTCATGCCGCCCCTTGCGGTGAGGACAGCGCGCGCCGCCACGATACCATGGTAGTCCTCAGGCGACGTCTCGGGGCGCACGAGGATCACATCGTGG
>QHUQ01000083.1 GCA_003221985.1 Gemmatimonadota bacterium
CTTCAACCCCGGCCGTCGCCTCTTTTCCTGAGGCGACCATCCGACAGTCCATTTGATGCCAGGCGGGTAGCCCCTGACTGAAAGGCCTGTTTCATTGCATACCGCCTCCTGGAGATTCGGCGCGCCGCTGATGGCGCTCGCGATGTTCGGCGCATCCGTTTCGACCGTATCCGCAGCCGTCCCCTTCCCGATGTCGAGCGGCAACTACTCCGAGAACTTCAGCGACATCGCGAACTGGACCAACAACTTCGCCTCCGGGATCGGCGCCCAGTACTGGGCTTCGGTTCCCGTCAATTCGAGCGGAAGCATTCCCGACGGCGTGAAGATCACGGTGAGCACGGCGACGTTCGTCTCCGGCACCTCGGGTGGCGTGCAGAAGGGCTCGGGCAACATCCAGCTGCTGTCTACGAACGGCACCGATCTCACCAACGCCGACGCCATCGACCTCTTGCTCGATTTCACCGGCATCACCGCGGGCACGCTCAGCTACGACTTCGCGACCGTATTCAACTCGACCGGCAATCGAAACGGCTCACTGCGGGTCTACACCAGCAACGACGGGGTCGCGTTCACCGAGTTGACCGCGGCTTCGGTGGTCGACTTCCAGAACAACGTCGCGTTCTCGAAGCAGATATCGCTTGTTCAGTTGCCGGCGTCGTTCACGAATTCCCCGACCGCCCGCATTCGCTTCTACGACTACAACGGCACCGGGCCGAGCGGTTCCTCGGGCGCGCGCCCCAAGGCTTCCATCGACAACCTAGTGGTGACCGGCACTCCGATCAGTGCGGGCGGCCCGGCGGGCCCGATGATCTCGAACATCTCGACCATCCCGGGGACGCCGGTCGACACGCTCGGCGTCACGGTCCAGGCCAGCGTGGTCGACACCGCGCGCTCTCTCGACGCCGTCTCGCTGGCGTGGGGCACCAGCAGTTCGTCGCTCCCGAACGTCATCAGCATGGCGCCGGCGAGTGGAGACTTCTGGCAGACCGCCCAGCCCATCCCGGCGCAGACCGGAGGGACGATGGTCTATTACGAGATCACCGCGGTCGACGACTCGGTGACCGTTCAGTCGCCGGTTCTCGGCTACACCGTCACGGGTACGGGCGGCGGCAGCGGCTCCGCGCCGGTCATCACGTCGGTCTACGAGGCGAGCGACTCGACGCTGCTGGTGTTCTTCAACGTCGCGGTCGACTCCGCGACCTCGCAGACCCCCGGCAACTACAACGTCGGGGGCCTCGGTGCCGTGAACGCGGTCCGCGATCCGATCGTGACCTCGCAGGTGACGATCACGGTGCGTTCCATCCCTGCGGGCGACCGTACCCTCACGGTGAACGGTGTGGGAGACCTCGCGGCTCACTACACCAGCAACGCGACGTTCGGCTTCCACTTCGTAGACGTGTCGATCCCCGCGGGCTACTACGACAGCGCCATCGGCCAGCGCGGCTCGGCGCTGCTGATCACCCTGCACAACATCATCAGGGGCCACACGGCCCTCAGCTATTCCTCGACGGCGACCGCATTCCAGCACACCGACAAGCGCCCGGACGGTAACGTGTGGGACGTGTACTCCGACGTTCCGGGCGGGACGCCACCGTACGAGTACGCGTTCGGGCCGTTGGGATCGGGCGGCAGCGAGGGGATTGCATACAACCGCGAACATTCGTTCCCGCAGTCGTGGTTCGGCGGCAGCGTGCTTCCCATGTACTCGGACTTGTGGATCATCTACCCGACCGACTCCAAGGTGAACAGCGAGCGAGGGAACTTTCCGTACGGCAAGGTCGGCACCGCCACTTGGACGTCGCTGAATGGCACCCAGCTCGGCAATTCCGTGTCGCCGGGATACAGTGGCACGTGCTTCGAGCCGATCGACGGCTACAAGGGCGATCTCGCCCGCAGTCAGTTCTACGTCGCCACGCGTTACTTCAACGAGGACGCCTCGTGGCCGGGCGGCGCATCGACGAACAAGTCGCAGTTGCTTCCCTGGGCGGCCGACCAGTACCTGCAATGGAGCATCGCCGATGCCGTGAGCTGGAAGGAGCGGGTGCGCAACGCCGCCATCTACGAGTATCAGCACAACCGCAATCCGTTCGTGGATCATCCCGAGTTCGTGAGCGCGATCTACGATTCGGCGAATGCCGCCGGGATCGGGCCTGCCGCAATGCCGGCGCACGTGATGCTGCGCGCCGCCATGCCGACTCCGTTCCAGACCCGCACCGCGATCGCCTACGATTTGCCGCGGCGAGGTCGCGTCGCGCTGCGCATCTTCGACATCAGCGGTCGGCTCGTGCGCTCCCTGGTTGCCGGTGCGGTGCAGGAGGCCGGTTACCACTCGATCGAGTGGGACGGCCGCGATGATGCGGGCACCGTCGCGGTGCCCGGGCTCTATTTCAGCCGGCTCGAGGCGGGCGGAGCGAGCGATGTGCGGCGCGTGGTGCGCCTCCGTTGATAGGGGACGGCTGCGAAGCGCGCCGGCCTTGGGAGTTGCCCTGGCGGTTCGTAGTCTAGCGGCAACCTGAGCTGCACGCTTCAGGAGGCCTCGCCTTCTGCGATGAACAAGGGATCGTTTGCCGTCCTATTACAGACGCTCTTCAACGAGCTCGTTCACGGCTCGCCCGACCGGGGCGCGCGCACGTACATGCTCAACCAAGGTGACCTGGGCTTGCTCGCGTCGCTCGATCGGCTTTCCAGCACTGAAGCCTCGGCGACGCATGGTGGCGGCGGATCGATTGCAGCACACGTCGATCACCTTCGCTATGGGCTATCACTGCTGAACCGGTGGGCGAACGGGGTCCCTCCACCGTGGCCGGACATGGACTGGACGGCGAGTTGGCGCAGGAACATCGTGTCGGACGACGAGTGGCAGAAGCTGCGCGAAGAGCTCCGCCGGGAGGCGGACGCATGGGCCCAGGTGCTCCGTACACCTCGTGACGTGAGCGATGTCGAGGTGGGCTGGATGGCAGGCAGCGTCGCGCACCTCGCGTATCACATGGGCGCCATCCGACAGATCGACCGCACCGCGCGAGGCCCCACCGCCGAGGACGAGGCGCGAGCCGAAGCCGAGCTGCGCGGATCTCGCGGCTGAGAGGCTGCTCGTCGACCGCCGCCGGGCCCACCCGACGACGACGCGTGTGTGACACCTTGCGCCGATGGATCAGCGCCTACTTGTTGTCGAGCTCCGGCTTGTCGTGCATGTAGGCGAGGTGGCCCTCGATCATGTGGACGCCGATGATGCGAGCGAAGACGTTCTCGGGAATCGCCTCGAACCGCACGAGGTATCGGCCATCAGAACGACCGAGTTGATCCCGCGTGCAGCCAAGGCAACGGGCCGGAAACCGATGGACGAGCCGGGGCGCCCGTGCCATTTTCCCGTCATGGTCGGATCGCGCGCGTCGAATCCGAGGGCCGTCGCAATGAGCGTTCTCCGCCGGCTGTCGCTGGCCGCCGTGATCTTGTGCCTGTCATTTCCAGCGGCCGCCGGGCGCGGCGCCCTGGCGAGATCGCGCGCACCGGTCTGGGAAGTCTTCGCTCTTCGCTACGCGACCATTCCCGGCTTTCCCGTCCGCTATCTCGTTGCCGGCGCGGACACCACGCGGAAGCTCGACATCGCGATGATGTTCTGGCTCCTGAAGGGGCCCGGCGGGCGCCGGGTGTTGTTCGACGCCGGATTCTATCGCCAGAAGTTCATCCACTCGTGGAAGCCCGCCGGCTTCGTGCGCCCCTCCGACGCCGTCGAGCGTTTCGGCATCGCGCCGGACTCGGTGACCGACGTGGTCGTCTCGCACGTTCACTGGGATCATCTCGATGGCGCCGATTTGTTCCCCAACGCGCGCGTCTGGATTCAGCGCGCGGAGTACGAGTACTACGTCGGCGCCGACGGTATGCCGCTGCACCCCGCGATCGACACGCTCGACGCGGACATGCTCGCGAAGCTCCACCAGAGCGGGCGCGTCGAGCTGGTGGAGGGGGACGGGCGGGAGATCCTGCCGGGGGTCACGGCGTACACCGGAGGGAAGCACACGTACGCTTCTCAGTACGTGAGCGTTCACACCGCGAAGGGCACGGTCGTGCTCGCGTCGGACAACGTCTATCTCTATGAGAACCTCGACCATCACGTTCCGATCGCGCAGACGCTGGACGCGAAGTCGAACCTGGCGGCTCAGGACCGGATGAAGAAGATCGCGTCGGCCCGGCGGCTCATCGTGCCGGGCCACGATCCGGCCGCGCTCGAACGCTTCCCGAGCGTCGGTCCGGATGTCGTGAAGATCGAGTAGGGACTGCTTCTTCAGCGGAGCGTCTCGTCGCTCGGGGAGCTATCGTCCCTCGATTCTAGCGCGCACGAGCTTCAAGTGATGACGCTCGTGGACGACGAAGAAGAGCAGCATCTCGCGCACGGTGAGCTGGCCGATCAGCGGATGCCGCAGGGCGTGTCGATCCAACTCATCTTCACTCCATGCCGCAGCCGCGGTTCTCACGTTCGCGCTCGCGGAGCCGAACGCGTTCACGATGTCCGCTCGGGTGAGGCCGGGGGCGATCACGACCTTTCGCCCCATCTCGCGGAGCCGGTCCTTGTGAGTCGCGGCCACCGAGGCGGCGGCAGCATCACGTACCTCGGCGTACGTGCGCGACCGTCGGGTGGGATGGAGGGGAAGGGTTTCGGACCACAGGGCCGGCCCCACGGACTCGCTCGCCTGGGTCAGATGAGCCAGGTGGTGCGCGGGAGACCAATGATCCGGATCGCCGTCGAAGAACAGCCGCTCGGGAATACCCGGGAATAACTCCGCGACCGAGTGCGCGTTCGATTCCAGCGCCTCGATGATCTCGAGCTTCGTGACCGGATGGGACATCGGGACGAAGCGTAGCACGGCTGGTCGTAATGCCGAACCGCGCTTGTGCCCCGGCGGCGGCAGCGCGCTTCAAGGACTCGAGGTAGCTTCACGAGGCGAGAGCCGGACCTCCGCCCACCACGCCTCCGCCTGTTCGTCCCCCCAGCGGTCGGTGAGGGGGATGTCTCGCAGCCTCCGAGCGAGCTCCCGTGCCGTGCCCGGCCGTCGATCGGGCTCCTTCTCGAGGCACGCGAGAACCAGGTCATCCAGTTCCGGCGGCACCTCGTGCGGCGCATGGCGCGACGGTGGATCGGGGCTGGCGTGCAGGTGCTTGGAGACGACCTCGTAGAGACTTTCCCCGTCGAATACCGGTCGTCCGGTGGCGAGCCAGTAGGCGACGCAACCGAGCGCGTACAGGTCGGTGCGTCCGTCGGTCTCCTTTCCGAGCGCGACCTCCGGCGGCATGAACTGCGGGGTCCCGAGAGCCTGATGGGGAAGCGTGAGCCGCGTGTCCTGCGCCTCGACCGTGCTGCGATGGGTGACCAGGCCGAAGTCGAGCACCTTGGCGAAATCGAAGCGGTTGCCGCTGCGGCACACGTAGATGTTGGCGGGCTTCACATCGCGATGGATGAGACCCTTGGCGTGGGCTTCGTCGAGCGATTCGCACACCTGGACGAGCAGATGGACGATTCGAGCCGCCGGGATCGCGCCGAAGCGGCGCACGAGATCGTCGCAGTCCAGGCCGTCCAGCAGCTCCATCACGTAATAGAAGCTGCCGTCGTCGGTCACGCCGAAATCGTAGAGGTCGACGGTGTGCGCGGAGGTCAGCGAGGCGGTGGATCGTGCCTCCAGCTCGAACCGTTTGACCAGCATCCTCGCCTCGCCTGCGTTCACGCCGCCGAGCGCTTCGGGCCGGATGAACTTGATGGCCGCCGGACGGGCGAGGAGCTGGTGCGACGCTCTCCACACTTCTCCCATGCCGCCCCGGCCGAGCCGCTCGACTAGCCGATAGCTCCCGAGCTCGCGCGCGCGCGCCACATCCGTCCCCAGGTTGTAGACGACTCGCGTCCCTGCGAACGCCATGGCGACGCAGATCAGGTAGGGCAACGCGTGCTGCACGAGGAAGACTGGGAGCGGCATGAGATCGGCGAGCCCGGCGGCGTGAATCGTGGACCACAGGACCACCAGAGGCGCGGACGCCGACGCGATGAGGGCGACGAGGGTCTTTCCCGGAGGTGCGGGGACGACGATCGAGTAGAACAGCATCCAGATCGCCACCCAGGAGGGCGAGAGGACGTGAAGGATATGGGGCTCGTTGCGGATTTCCGGAACGACGAGGTACTGAGCCAGCGCGATGCCGTAGCTCCCCGCCACCTCGAAGGCGAGACCCAGGTTGAGCTTGATCTGCCAGCTCAATCGAGGGCTGGACGCCACACCCGCGACCAGCAAGCCCGCCGCGATCGATCCCAGGGTGGGGCCCCACCCGATGAGACCGCGGAAGCGCTCGCCGAGCTCCCTGAACAGGATGGCCGGCACGATGTCGGCGAAGACAAACGCCAGGGAATAGGTGATCGCGATGGCCCGCAGGCGGCGTGTGATCTGGCGGCGCAGCTCGGGAGAGAGGCTCCAGCCGGCGCGTGAGCTCACCCCCTCCAGCGTCTTGAGGCGAGGGAGGAACCGCGTGGCGGACGAGCCATCGGACGGATGCTCGCCCGGAATGTCTTCCAAGCTCATGGGCGCTCGGCGCTCCTCTTCACCATGCACCGCCCGTGCGCGCGTTTTCTCAATCGAGATAGCGACGCAGCGCGTAACCCCAGGTGGTGCGAAGCAGTGAGTCGCACCCGGCGGAATCCGTGGCACGTTGCGGCGGTGCGGACGAGGATCGAGTCACACGCTCCCTCATCGACTGCCAAGCACGCCACGAGGCGTCGATGTGCGCGGTTGAAGGCGCTGTTTCGTCCGTGACCAGGTCGAGCCAGTTCTGGATGAACCATCGCGTGGAATCGGGCGGCAGGATTGCCAGGGGGACATCACCCCGCACGAGATGGAATCCGGTGAATCCTCCGAGGTGGAGCGTGCCCGATGGAGTTCGGATCACGACCGATGCGGTGCCGAAGGCGTCACGTTCGTGGATGGAATCTCTGGCGCCAGGTTGCAGCTCGAACGAGTCGATTCGAACATCGATCCAAACCGCGGGAGGGTGGCTCGCGCTGCCGAGGCGGAAGAGGCGCGCCGCCGCGACGATGGAGCTGTCGCGACCCGGTCCGATTTGGAGAAACAGGTGGCCGGTGCTGTCGATGCAGGCGCTGCCGTAGCCGAAGAACGTCTCCGCGAGGCAGGAGCGGAAGGCCAGGGTGTCGCGCTCGATCCAGGCCGTGCGAAAGCGCTGGACCACCGCGGTCGGGGAGTCGGCCCGAACGATCGGGCGGGTGGGATGCTTGGAGCACGCGAGCAGGGGGAGCCCGATCGCACAGGTCAGGAGTCCGGCGGCGAGGGCATGTCGGGATCGCAGGATTCGGCGCACCGGGCATAGCAGGTCGGGAAGGCTCCGCATGCTCTCCAGTCTACACGAGAAGGCCGACGTGACCGTGGGCGGCGTCCCCCGCTAGAATCAGAACCGATGGAGAACGAACCCCTCATCCGCTGGCCGCAGCCGATCCTCGAGCTCCTTTCGTTCGTGACCACGTTTCTCGCGATCGGCGCGTTCGGCTTTCGCGCGATCGTGATGCCGCGCGCGGTGGGGGCGCATCCCGCGGGGGAGGAGCGCGCCGTCCTGGACCGCGCGGCCTCACGCGGCGGTGGCGGGGTTCGCGCTGGCTCTGGGGCGCGGCTGGTTCGGCTGGACGCTCTCGGGTGTGGGAGTGGTGGCCGGCGCCCTGCGACCCGCGTTCTTCGGGCACTGGCCGCGCCTCGTGAACCCCGTCCACGAGCTCGCCGGCGGAATGTGGATCGGAACGCTGTTCGTGCTGGTGACGGCCGGGCTGTCGGCCGTGCTGCGCAGCGAGCTCGCGAGCGACCGGCGGGGCGCGGTCGCCGCGAGCCTGGTGAACGCCTTCTCGCCGCTGGCGCTCTCTTCCGCCTTCGTGCTCGCGGTGTTCGGGGTGATCACGGCGTGGCGTCATCTCCACCGCCTGGAGGCGCTCTGGACCACGCCGTACGGGTACGCGCTGATCGCAAAGCTTGGCCTGGTGCTGGTCGTGCTGGCGCTCGGCGCCTGGAACTGGCGCCGGCAGCGCCCCCGGCTGGGCGGCGAGGATGCGGCCCTCTCGCTGCGAAGGTCCGCTCGCGCGGAGCTCACCGTGGCCGGGCTCGTCCTGGTGATCACGTCGGTGCTGGTGAGCCTCCCCTCGCCGCGCGAGTCGTCCGGGTCCAAGCGACCTGCGGCCGCCGGGAGGCGGTAATCTCGAGGTGAAGGCGCCTGCCCATCATCAAAGGTCGGTTTCCGTACGCCGCTGAGTCACTCCAAGACGAGGAAGCGAATCATGTGCAGAAACATCCGAACGCTCTTCAACTTCTCCCCGCCCGCCACCGACGAGGAGGTCCGGGCCGCATCGCTCCAGTTCGTGCGCAAGGTCACGGGATTCAACAAGCCATCACAGGCCAACCAGGTGGCGTTCGACCGCGCGGTCGACGAGGTCGCCCACGCCGCGCAGCGCCTCCTCGACTCGCTGATCACCACCTCGCCGGCCCGCGATCGGGAAGCCGAGGCGGCGAAGGCGCGGGCCCGAGCGGTGCAGCGATTCGGTCCGGTCAGGAGCTGACCGGAGTCGTAGGGCAGGGCGGTCGCTCATCTCCTAGCGGCCGCCGTCTACCACCCTTGGCGCCTGGTAGGTCTCGCCCCCCTGCGTCCAGTCCAGCCGCGCGAAGCGCCCGTCGGAGCCCTCCACGCCTCGGGGTGCCGTAGTCGCGTGGAGATTTGGCAGGACCGGGGGCTTCGCCGTTTCGCCCGCGGCCAGACGCAGGATGTCTCGCTTGAGCCAGTCGGGTGCGCCGGTGGCCACGTTGCCGGCGAAGATCGCCTCGGTGCGCGTGACGCTGTCGTAGAGGGCCCACGCCTTGAAGCCACCGGTCCGACCGTTGAAATCGAGACGGCCCTGCCTCACGAAGGACAGGCGTGGGCCCTGGCCCAGCCTTCCACTGACGATCGCTTCCACGAAGCGATGAAGG